>RECD01000253.1 GCA_007694185.1 Planctomycetaceae bacterium | reverse complement strand
CGTCGTCGGCGCCTGAAACAGTACCAGTCATTTGCGCCTCAAGCGGTACCAATCGGTGAAGCTGAGCCCGGCTGGGCTCAAGTGGTGCTGTTTGACCTATGCTTCTTCGCTTGGCCTTCGTGGTGGGGCAGAATCAGGTGTCGCGACACCTTGACCAAAATATCGAACCGAGTTTTTCCCGTTTGTTTTATGCACTAAAACGGCATGCTTTTGCGGTGGCTTGGTGGCCTTAAGTCCTTGAAGGGCAATGGCTTATTTGATTGCCACCAGCTCGACTCACAAAAAAGGCCGACCGGGGATGCCGGTCGGCCAGTCTGTGATGGCGGTGCTTTCCTGCCCCGTTTCGACTTGGGGCCGAAATCGCATGTCGAGTTACGGCTTGAGCGCGGCGGCAGGAATCGTGATCGTGCCGAGGTCGTTCATGCCAGCCTTGATCGGCAGTTCGAGCATGTTCCGGCGCAGTTCCGTCGCCTTGCCTTCGATCATGATTTCCTTGATCGCCGAATCGGCCGCTTCGTGATAAAGCCGGAATACCAAGGACTCACCGGCCGGCAACCCGGCGATTTCGAGCTCGCCATTGTCATTGCTGATCGCAGCGAAGGGGTGATCCACGGCGACGATGTACGAGCGCATCCAGGGGTGGATGTTGCAATCGACCGGGATCACAGCCGGTTCGGGCTTTTCGATCTTGACCAACTTTTCTCCGCCGGGCGGGATGGTGAAATTGACGGCCGTGTTGGCGAAGAACTGGATGTTCGCGTTGTGGCCGACCGGGTCCGGGTTGGTGACCTTGAGGGTGTCGCCGACCTGGAGCGTCACGATGTGTGGTTCGAACCGGCACTTATCGTTGGCCAACTCGTAAGTCTTGTTCGAAGCCGGTTGGGGGGGCAACGTCGATCCGCCTCGGCCGGTGTGGACGTACATGACAACATTCTTGATGCCGCTGTTTTCGGCGTTGACGAGCAATCGCTCGTTGACCAAGTCATGCTTACCACAGAATTGGGCATCCTTGTCGGCGTTGATCGGCTTGGGCTTGAATGCCGCACCGCCGTAGACGAACCGGACCTTCAGGGTGCCGGTTTCTTGAGACCAGGCCGGGGTAGCCACCAACAACGTGGCCAGGGCTAAAAACGTTCGCATCGGGAATCGCTCAGGTAGGAGAGGAAAGGTGGGGGGTTTGGGTCGCGAGTTGACGGACGGCGGATTCGGCCAGGCCGCTGAGGCCACCGGAACGGATGACGGGGCGACTTGCCGAACGAAATGACGACCCTTCCATCATACACAACCACCAGGGAAGGCAACCGCCAATTCGCTGGGCAACGATTCGCTCGATCATCCGCAACCGGGAACGCGGGGATGGGACCGAAGTCCGCTTCGTCGACGGATGGAGGGAGTGGAGCAAGAAAAAGTGGGGGCGATAGCGATTGAGACGAGAAACCCGTGCTATCGCCTCCACTTCCGTCATGAGCAACGGTCGACAGGTCATCCTAGTGGAGGGATCGAAACGGATGACAGAAAGCATGTCGACCGGCAGGTCGAATGTAATTCTAGCGGTTTGCGAAGGCTTGTCTACCGCTAAAGTCCCCGCAAGGGTCTCTTTTCTTTCCGCTAGCCAGGCTGGGTGATCGAACCGCGAAGGGGCAGTTTGCAAACCGGCCCAGGTCCGGGTGTGTTGGCTTTGCCGAGGTTTTCGTCGCCGGTTTTGCAGGGGCTTTCTTCGTTGATTTTGAAGAGGCTTTCGGGGCCTTTCGGATCGGCGCCCGCTCCGCCTAGGATGGGCGGCTTGAAAATCCCCTCTCGTTCCTCTGGATCGCGGCCGTTGTGATGAAAATCTTGATTGTCGGCTCGGGCGGCCGCGAACACGCCTTGGCGTGGAAGATCGCTGCCAGTCCGCGGGTCAGCAAAGTCTTTGTCGCCCCCGGCAATGCGGGGACGGCGATCGAAGCGACGAACGTCCCGATCGCGGCGACGGACAAAGCGGGGCTGGTTCGGTTCGCTAAGGAGCAGTCGATCGATCTGGTGGTGGTTGGGCCCGAAGCCCCGCTGGTGGCCGGGCTGGTCGATGACCTGCAGGCCGCCGGGATCGCCGCATTCGGGCCGACGGCCGCAGCTGCCGAGCTGGAAGGGAGCAAGGTTTTCTGCAAGAACCTGCTTCACACGGCGAACATCCCGACCGCGGCCTATCAAACCTT
Source organism: Planctomycetaceae bacterium (assembly GCA_007694185.1). Classification (GTDB taxonomy): domain Bacteria; phylum Planctomycetota; class Planctomycetia; order Pirellulales; family Pirellulaceae; genus UBA6163. The sequence continues at coordinate 81,648 of RECD01000253.1, read as the reverse complement.
TCGCCGAGCGGAAGACGCATCCCGCTACATCAAGGAACTTTATCCCGAGACCGACGCACCGGCCCCCGTGGTGGTCAAAGCGGATGGGTTGGCCTCCGGCAAAGGGGTGATCGTTTGCGAAACGCGTCGCGAGGCGCTCGACGCGATCGACCGGATCGCGAGCAAACGCGAGTTCGGCGAAGCGGGCAATTCACTGATCATCGAAGAACGGCTGATCGGGCAAGAGGCAAGCGTGTTGGCGATCACCGACGGGTCGACGATCCTCACCCTGCCGGCGGCCCAGGACCACAAACCGGCCTACGACGGCGACCGGGGGCCGAATACGGGCGGCATGGGGGCTTATTCACCGACACCGCTGGTGGACGACGCGATGATGGCCAGGATCGAAGCGGACGTCCTGGTCCCGGTGGTCCACGCGATGAAACGGGCCCGACGACCCTTCCGCGGCGTGCTCTATGCCGGCTTGATGTTGACCAACGCCGGCCCGAAGGTGCTCGAGTTCAATACACGGTTCGGCGATCCGGAGTGTCAACCGCTGCTGATGCGGTGGGAGAGTGATCTGGTCGACGTGTTGGAAGCGGTGGGCCGGGGGCGACTCGACCAGGTCGATGCGCCAACTTGGAGCCCCCAGCCGAGCCTTTGTGTGGTGATGGCGAGCGAAGGCTACCCGGGTGACTACGAGACGGGTCGTGTGATCACCGGCTTGGATCGGGCGGCGGAGGTCGAAGGGGTGAAGGTCTTTCATGCCGGAACGACGTTGCGAGACGGCCAGGTCGTGACGGACGGTGGCCGGGTGCTGGGCGTGACGGCGATGGCGGACACGATCAGCGGTGCGAAATTGCGAGCCTATCAGGCGGTCAAAGAAATCCGTTGGCCGGGAGCTTGGTGCCGCAAAGACATCAGCGACAAGGCCCTGGCCTGGGCTCGCTAGCGGTCACGCCCCCAACGAGCACGCCCCCACCATTCGGCTCGCACTGCGTCCTCACGCGGCGACTTGAGGAGGCCGAATCGGTCCAAGAAAAACCCCCGCGAAGGCAACTTCGCGGGGGTCAATTTTTTGATTGGCACCGGCTGTTCGGCACGGGCCTATTGGTTACCGTCGCTCGGTCAGCTACCTCACGGAGCGACCGAGCGATTCGGTTTGCGTCGTGGCGCGAACTCAGTTTTGCGGCGGGCGTCCCCCTGCGCCGGGACCTCCGCGTCCGCCGAAGCCGCCGCGTCCGCCAGGGCCACCCGCGGCACCGGGGCCTCCCTGGCCTCGTCCACCACGCCCGCCGCCTGCACCGGGCTGTCCGCCGAATCCGGCACGGCCCATCAGCCCGCCGGGCAGATCAAACGGCTTGCCCTTCATCGCTTCGTACTTGGCTTTCTGATCATCCGACAGGTTAGCCAGCAACTGAACGTCCAGCTCCTTTCGCATTTCTTCCGCTTTCTCACGGATCGCGTTGAAGTCGAAGCCGCGATCACGATCGCGCATCGCCGCGTTCAACATTTCGCGGCCTTTCTCGGCGCTCGCTTCGATATCCTTTGTCATTTTGTCGGTGACCTCTTTGGTCAGGCCGAGCCGTTCGGACATGGCGGGCGAGACGAGGGCGGAAACGCCGGCGACCTGAACCGCGATCTGCTCCAACCGATCGAACTGGTCCGGTAGCAGCAATTCCTCCAACTGGTCTTTCGCTTGCTTGGTTCGCTCGGTTAGCTGCTCCTGCATCTTTGCCAGGTACTGGTTCCGCTGCTCCTCAGTCGCGTTTCGAAAATCGAAATTGGCCGCTTCGGGCCGCAGCCGTTCGTTCATCTTGGCCAAGCCGTCGACCTGGTCGGGCAACAATTCCAACTCGTCCTGAACCTCTTGGCGGCCGATCAGCTGGACCATCAGGCGGTCGATGTCGACCAGCGCCCGAGCTCCCATCGCTATCGCTCCGCCGAAGCCGCCGCCCGGACCACCGGGCCCACCAGCTCCACCGAATCGGCCGCCGGGTCCACCCGGTCCGCCTCGCTGTACACGGTTGCCACGTTCTGGACGTTCTTGTGCCGACACGATCTGGAGGGTCGTTGCCGACAGGAGGGTGACCGCCAGGGTGGCGGCAATGCAACGGATTTTCATGGGGGTTCTTTCTGTGCTGGGGGAAAGAAAAGGAGAAGTTGGAAAACGGTCCGCTGCCGCGGATTCCGCCCGCATTCACTCTGTTTTAACCGCCACACCGGCCTCAGGTTTCGCCGACCGCAGTAAATAGCATGCAAAGTTCTGTCGTCACCGTTTTGCCAATGACCACGAGTTCACGCCTTAAGGTCGTCCCCACGCCGCTCTTTCCAGGCCATTTCCCGCTCCAGAGCAAGGGACGACAGGGTCTCTCGCGACACCCGCTGGCCGAAATCCTGCGTCGGCCGGCCTGCGCCGAGTCAGGCCGTTCGCTTCTCCAGCTTGGATCGGCTATTTTTTCGGCTCGATCGCCGCGTCCGACCGCGGATTGCGAAGGTAATAGAGCCTTCCGTCCTCGGCACCGACGAGCAAATCGACGATGCCGTCGCCGTTGAAATCGCACGGCGTGGGGCTGGTCGAATGCCCTTGAATCGATTGCTGAACGAGCGGACCGCGATCGACAAAATCCCAGCGGCCCTCGGTCTGCGAAGTTTGTGCCAACAGATTCGCGCTGGTGGAATTGACCAACAGATCGAGTTTCCCGTCCCCGTCCCAGTCGGCGATGGCGAGTTTGCGGCGGCCGCTGGCGCCCGCCGTTCCGCGATTCAGTCTCAACGGCCCAGCTTGCGCGTCAACGATCTGGTGCCGGGCGTCCGTGACCGACAGGTTGGTACCCCACAGCACCCGCTCGGGAGGCAGCAAAACCGGCCCTTGGCCCTGGTCGACGCGGCGGAACAGAGCCAGATACCCTTCGTGATCGAGCATCACCAGATCGATCAAACCGTTGTCGGTCCAGTCGATCGCGACCGGCGTGGTCCGCCATTGGGTAACCAGTTCGCCGGGTTGGGGGGCCCACCAGTTCCAAGCCGGCTTGGGAACCGGTTGATCGCCCCAGTGGACTTGGACCGGTTGAGCCGCCTCGAACTGGGGCGGTTGGCCGGTCAGCCTGCCGCGATTTTTCAACCACCGGACTCGCCCCCAGATGTCGTTGAAAATGACGTCCGGCAAGCCGTCACCATCCCAATCCGCGACACTCAGGCAGGTGTAGCCCCATTTGGCTTCGGCCGGACCCTGAATGCTGCCGTTGGGGCCTGCCAGCGTCCGAAACGGAACGCCGTCAACTTCGATCCGAACCGGCGCGGCCCACCGTGGGAATTCGACCCCCGGCCCACTGAGGTTCTCAAAGAAATCGATGAACCCGGCCGTGTTACCACAGAGGATGTCCTGGTCACCGTCGCCGTCCCAATCGACCGCGACCGGCGTCGCCAAAGCGCCGCTTTTGAGCGTGTCGGCGGATTGCTGGAAGTAGCGTGGTGGCTCGAAAATCGGGGTGCGATCGGCGTCGAGCCTGCCGGTATTTTCGATCCAGGCGACCCGACCGTCCTCGTCCCCGACGATCAGATCGAGATCGCCATCCCGATCCCAATCGAACGCGATCGGGACGATCATCTGCAGTTCCATCTTCAGCGGTTGCCCGTCAGCGGTGCGTAGGCGACGACCGGCCGCGTAAACCGGTTCGGTCCGCGACCCGACGTTTTCAAAGTAGGTAAAGCCGTCGAGGAACTCACCACAAAGCAGATCGAGATCGCCATCGCCGTCGAAATCGGCAAAGTTGGGCGACGGGCAGCCGAAGACATCGATGATCTCGCCACCCGCTTCGAGCTTGACGGGCTCGGCATATTCGGGGCTGGCGGTGGTTCCCAAGTTGCGAAACCAAAAGACGTAGCCACGCAGCGGCCCGTTGGTCCAACGCCCCTCTGCGTCCCAGGCATCATCCCAGCCGTAATAGCTCCAATCCTCCATCCCGACGACCAAGTCGAGCGCCCCGTCGCCATCGAAGTCGACGTATCGCCACTGGTTGTGCCGAATTTTGGGCCCCTTCGGCTGCTGTCCGGCAGGGGTGTAGAACCGGGCCGGGATCGGTAACCGAACCTTCTCCGCCGTGCCCGAACGGACGAAGTCAGGGTATTCCCACCCCGGCGACAGTACCCGCAGGCCGCCAGCGACGTAGCTGGGCATCACGTAATGCGTGGTCCTGCTTAGCTTCACGCCCGGTTTGAACACTGGAAACGGGTTCTCCGCCGTGTCGCCGCCGGGATTTTCGAAGTACCAAACCCCGTTGGAAGGTTGGTCAGGGCAACTGACGAGCAGGTCGTAGTCACCATCCCCATCCACATCCCAGACGACCGGCCAAGCCCACAGCCCGACTCCCAAATCGACGGTCAGCCCGGGATGATTGTAGGCCAGGCATTTCAATTCGTCGGCTTGGACCGTGCGGCCCACAATCGCCCAACAGGCGATCAGGCCGCCCAACAGCATTCGCCCCGGAAGCCGCCATTCTTCGGCGTGGTGATCGGATCTCATGGCTCGCTCGCGGGCTATTCGGACACGGGCTATTCGGACACGGGCAATTCGGGGAAGGACTCGCGGAGGATTTCGGCGACCCGACGACGCTCGGGGGGCAAAAACCGGTTGAACGGTTCGGCCATGAAGTCGTCGCAGACGCCGACAAGCGACAGCGCACATTTCGTCGCTTTGATGAACCGGGAGGCGTACTTGCCGATCTCGTAAATCCGTTGCAAGTCGAGAATTCGCTGCTGTAACCGGGCTCCCGCGGCGTCGTCACCGGCGCGACAGGCGCGAAATCGCTCGACGAAGAGGCTTGGCAGCAAGTTCGCACCTCCGGCGACGCCCCCGTCCCCACCGAGCGCTAAGGAATCGGCCAGCATCGCTTCGGGACCGATCATGATCGACCAGTCGGGGCGCAGTTGCTTGAGCGCGATCAAGCGGCCGAAGTAATCGAGATCGCCGCTGCTGTCTTTGATGCCGATGATGTTCGGGATCGGGGCGAGCGACTCGAGGGTCGTCTGTTCGAACCAGACCTTCGTCAGGCTCGGCATGTTGTAGAGCACCAACGGCAGCGGCAGGGCATCGCAGATCCGCTGTACGTAGCCGATCAATTCGGTCTGGCCGGCAGGAAAGTAGTAAGGCGTTGCCAGCACGACGGCGTCAGCTCCCGCGGCGCGGGCCGACTCGGCGATACCGACCGATTCGACGAAGGCGGTGTCGGTGATCCCGACCAGCACCGGCACTCGACCGGCGACCGCTTCGCAAACCCGATCGATCAGTTCCCGTCGGAGCCGATAACTTAGGCTCGGCGCTTCACCGGTCGTACCGAGGATGAACAGCCCGTTGACGCCACCGGCCAGGACGTGTTCGATCAACCGACCGAGCCCCTCGTGGTCGAGTTCGTCGCGGCCGCGAAGTGGGGTCACGAGCGGCGGGATGATGCCGCCCAGCCGAGGGGGCGTCGGAGAAGGTGTCATGAGAGTGGAACGGGTTTCAGCGGATCGCGATCGACAACCAGCCGTCGCGGGCGTCGATCAGCCCGGGACGAAAGGCACGACCAAGGATTTCCGGATGCTCGATCTGGTCGGGGGCGAACAGGGGACGGTCGAGCAAGGTGACCGGGAAGCGTCCGCCGAACAGCCGTTGGATGGTCCGCCGAACCGCGACCTGCTGGACCGTCAACCGCCGAGTACCCGGGAAAGTGACATCGACCTCGCCGGAGCGAACCAGGGAAACTTCGCCATTCTCCGCCTTCACCGGATGGTAGGTGGCCGTGATTTCCAGCGGCCGCTTCAATTCACGGTCGCCCTGGCGGAATCGCGTGCCCCGAATGCCGAGCCGGACCGTCTGGTCCCGCAGTTCGCAGATCACCGGGCGGTAAACGGAAAAATCGATGACGAAGTTCGTCGTGTCGTCGGCGTCTGGATCGATGACTTCCGGCTCGCGACCCGTCTCGGCCAACAACCGATCGAGTTCCTTGCCGGTCACGGTTCGCCCGGCGAGCATCCGGGTCGCGACGTTGTCGATCAACGATTCGTGGACCTGCACGGTAACCAGCCCGAGCGAGGAGGCGGCCGGCACGCGTGAGCCGACCGGTGGTTTGACGGGGCGGGTCGAAACGGGCGTCTGGTCGTCCAGGAGCAGCCGTGCCGGGGGAGGACTGGAGGCGGAGATCTGGCTGTCGTCGCGGACGGTCGCTTCCAAGTAGGCGATCGCATCGGTCGACCCGAGCGTCCGGATCGGTTCGGTCAAATTGAACCGTTTCAGCATCACGCGGGCCTGATCGAATCCCGCCAAGGGGGCTCGGGAGGCCGTCGCTTCGGATGTCTGATTGTCGAAATCGGCTGAAACCCGATCGAGCAAGCGTCGCTCGGCGATCCGTTCGGCACGCGGCTGCTGTTGGGCGACCTGCTTGCGGGCGATTTTTCGGACGATCTTAAGCGGGTGTTGGACCGACGTCACCTGGCTGCTCAGCGAGGCCGACGCTGTGGTGGGTGACAACCGGACCCCCTGTTCGTCGATCCAAACCGAACGCCGGGCCGAGGTTTGCCCACGACCGACCGTCGGCAACCGGACGGGGCCGTTGTAGCCGATCGTGTCGCTGTCGAATCGGCCCGTCAGGGTCAGATCGAGTCGCACGCTGCCACGACTGGGTGCGAGCCGGGCTTCCAAGTTTCCCCGCAGGCGGCCGCTCCCGATGACCGTCGTCCCTAAGATGCAGTCGCGGATCGATCGGTGTTGATCGACCGGTCGCCCCGCTAATTGCCCGATCCAGTCTCCGTCGACGGTGACCAGTAAATTCGGCTGCGAAAAGGCTTGCCGGACCTCGTCGACCAATTCCGGCATTTGCCCCGACTGTTCTAGCAAGGCGACGATCCCGCCGATCGCGGACGCGTCTTCGGGGGAGGGGATCGAGTCCGTTTCGAGCAGCCGCTGCCGCAGCGCGTCGGCCTGTTGGTCGACCAACCGGATGGACGCTTCTTCCTCCTCGAATCGCAGTGAGAACAACAGGTGATCGACTCGGTCCCGGAGCGTCGTCATCGGAGCCAATTCGAGCCCGACGCGGTCGCCGATTAAGCGGTTGCGAACGGCACGTGCCCGGTCGGCGATCTCCTCTCGAGACGCCCCTTCACGGATCGCTTCGAGCAGCGGCTCGGTAACGAGAAACGTCAGCCATTTGGCCGCATTTTCCGCATCCGATCGGGGGCGAAGGTAATCGGCGACTCCCTGCACCGCTGCCACCACCCGAGCCGACTCGTCTTCCGCAGAGGGAAACGGGCGATCACCGATCTTCTGGCGAGCCGCCTCGGTCTGTTCGGCCAATCGGTTGCGTTGGTCCGCGTCCAATTGTGCCCAGCCACGCTCGGCGGGGGCCAAGGCCATCAGGACGATCAGCAGGAAGCCGGCAGCCGACGGGACGCTTCGGTGGGCTGTAGAGCGGGCTGCAAAGAAGCTCGGCATGGGCAGGTCAAAGCGATCGGGGAGGAGGGGCTGGACGTCGCCATTGTAACCTCCCGAGTCCCCCTGGCGAGAACGCTTCTGAATTGCGCCAAAACTCCATTTCCGACACGCCCCTTTGGCGACGTCCTTGCCGGCGGACGCCCGCTGGTCCGGTCGAACCCGAGTCCGCCCGTTCCTGCCTTGAATCCGCCCTCGAACCCCGTCAGTTGGCCGGGATCAATCGGATCGCCGCGGGGAATTTGCGCGCTTGCGGATCGGGTGTCGGCGGTTCTGGTACCGGCAGCACCGATGTGGGTGGTACCGGAGCGGGCGGGGGCTGGGGCAAAACACGGTCGGGGGCCGACTGTTCGGAGCGTGGTTGCAACAGCGGCAATTCTTTGTCGGCCGGGACCTCGATCTGCTCCGGCTGCGGGGCACCCAGCATGCCCGACGCATTGGGACGGAGCCGATTTGTGTCGGATTCCATGGCTGCCGATTCGCGATCGGCAGCGGTGCGAGCCCCGACGCCGAGCGCTTCCCAAGGCTTTTGGTAGACGTAAAACGACTCCATCCGAGGCGCTTTGTTCTTGTAGTAGCCGCGTTCTTTGGCCCGTTGCCAAGCCATCGCCTCTTGGCTGGTCGGCTCGATCGTGTAGGCGATCCGGCCCGCCAGCCAAGTCGGTCGGTTGTAGCGAGCCGCGTAGGAGTAGGGCAGTCGGTTACCCAGCGGCGGGATCAGGTCGATGTTCGGGCGGACCGGTTTGGATCGCCAATCGGGGAATTGGGCATGGGCGGGCGGTGCGTTCAAACCCCAGACGAGGAGGCCCAGTCCGAGGGTGGTCAGCGTCGTTTTCAGCATCGCTCGATCGTCCTTGTAAGGGATTGGCTTCCCGCGCTCTTGGCTTTCCGCCTTGGGCGGCATCGCCACGATTCGCCCACTCGGCAGGACGGTCGCGGCCCGGTCTTTCGATTGTTGTTATCGGTACAACCGCCACCACAGCGTCGCACTGCGTCACAAGATTTCGGCCGAATGGCGGCGCGGACGCCCATCCGATCGGCACAACCGTTCAATCTTGCAAATTTGACAAGCTGTGCAGGATCTTGGGGGCTGCGGCCTCGAGCATGTCGAGGACGAATTCGAACCCGTCGGCGCCGCCGTAGTAGGGATCAGGGACGTCCTGCGGCCAAGGGCTTTCCAGAAACTCGCTCAGCAAACTGATCCGCGTCGCGGGCTGTGGGGCGAGGCGACGCAATTCGGCGAGATTTTCTCGATCCATCGCGATTACCCGGTCGAATCGGCCGGGCTCCAAGTCAGCGACGGTGACCTGGCGGGCGATGCTGGTCAATGCGTGCCCTCGTTTCCGCCCGGCGGCCCGCATCCGCGGATCGGCCGGCTCGCCAGCGTGAGCGGCGATCGTCCCGGCGGAATCGATTCGGACTTCGACCGCGGCATCACCGGCCGCGGTCCGCAGCACGGCCTCAGCGGCGGGCGAGCGGCAGATGTTTCCCAAGCACACGAACAGGACGCTGCGTTTCACGAAGGGCTCCGTGGTGGCAAGGCGATGGCAAACGCGGTGGCGTGAGTCCGGCAACTGCCGAGGCTGATCCGAACCTCGTCCACACCGCACTGGGCGGCCCAACTGGCCGCTCGCCCATATAACCGGACTTTCGGACCGTCCGCCCCTTCGGCGGGAATTTCGATCTGGTTCCAGCGGACGCCGTGCGGTCGGCCGGAAATCGCCTTGACGATCGCCTCTTTCGCCGCCCAGCGGGCCGCATAATGCTGGATCGAGGCACCCCGCCCGCTACAATATTCGACCTCGGCCGTCGTGTAGACCCGTTCCAGAAAGAGTTCGCCGTGCCGTTCGATCATCTTCGCGATCCGAACGCACTCGACGATTTCGGTGCCGATGCCGATCACGTTCATGCGGATGTCAGCCCGCAGGCGGCCTTGGCACGACCGACGACCTGACCGGCAACCTCGCGGGCGCGACGGGCGCCGTCCGCCAGGGTGGCGTGGACGTGATCGAGGTTCTGTTCCAAGTCGCTACGCCGTTCGCGGGCGTCCGCAAAAAAGGACTCACTCGCCTCGGCGACCGCTTTCTTGATCTCGCCATACCCGAAACCGCCTCGCCGGTAGGTTGCGGCCATCGCCTCCGTCTCGGCGGCACCGACGAACAGCCGATAGAGCTGAAACAGGTGATCGTCCTCCGGTTCCTTCGGGTCCTCCATCGGCCGACTGTCGGTCACGATCCGCATGATCTGTTTGCGGATCGCCTTGACGTTGCCGAACAGCGGCAGAGTGTTGTCGTAGCTCTTGCTCATCTTTTGGCCGTCGGTCCCGGGAACCTTCGCCCCGTGGGCAAGCGTCTGAGCCTTGGGCAGCACGAAGGTGTCGCCGAATTGATGGTTGAACGAACCGGCGATGTCGCGACAAACCTCGATGTGCTGAACCTGGTCCTGCCCGACCGGGACGAGTTGCGAGTCGTAAGCCAAAATGTCAGCGGCCATCAGGACGGGATAGGTGAACAGTCCGGCATCGGCCAGCAAACCTTTGGCCTTTTTCTCTTTGTAAGCGTGGCAGCGTTCTAGCAGCCCCATCGGGGTGCCGGTCATCAGCAGCCAGGTCAACTCGGTGACTTCGGGCACGGCCGACTGGACGAACAGCGTCGCGCGGCTGGGATCGAGCCCCAAGGCGAGCAGATCGAGGGCGGCGTCGAGAGTATTTTGGCGCAGCGTATCGGCGTCGCGAATCGTCGTCAGCGCGTGCAGATCGGCGATGAAGTAGAAGCCGTCATGCTCCCGCTGCAGGTCGATGTACTGGGCGATCGCTCCGAAGTAATTCCCCCAGTGGGGACGTCCGGTCGGCTGGATCCCGGATAGGACTCGCATGAGCAGGGCAACTTGAGGTGATTCGAATGGGGCAAATGAGGCGGATCGGTCTCTGCGGGCCGCTGGACGGCGGCGCGAATGCTGGGGCGGGCGGCGCCCAAAAACGTGAAGCTCTGGGGCGACATTTTGGCGGAAAAATCGGACTCGACCACTCCCGTTCGATGGCCACGGGGCGATTTTCTTGTCGTCGCACCAGGTTTTTGTTTGGTTCGAGCCACGCTGGACGATTAAAATCGGTGTGCAGGCGTGGTCCGACTCGGGGTGGTCGGGGCGCGGCCGCTCCGATCCCGGCTCCCTTTTCCGGCCCCGTCAGACATTTTGCCATGACGATTCGCACGCTAACGATCTTGACCGCCTGGGCTTTCGTGATCGCGATTTCGGGCCCGCTGGCCGCCAAGGAATTCCTCTCTCCCAGCGACGCCGAGCGGCTCGGGATGACCGAGGCGTGGCACCGTCAGGTCGGCAGCCTGCGGGGCGCCGAGGGGATCATCGACATCCAGGTGTGGGTCAATAAAAGCGTTCAACTGGAGTACATCGAAGTCGTCTTGAAGGGCGGCGGCGAGCCGCCGGCGGTGGTCGAACGGTTCCCGACCCATCGACTGGGCCGTAACGGCAGGCCGATCGGCAAGCGCGAATCGGAGCGACTGGCCAAACTGAGCGTCCTGCTGTTGAAGCGCCGGGGCATCGACGCTGAAATTCGCTCGACCACGATCGATCAGGTCCGCCTGCATGTCCTCACCGAAGACGGGAACGTGTCTGCCTACGATGGCGAAACCGGTCAAGTGCTCTGGTCGATCCGGGTCGGGCAACCGAGGCTGGGCTACAGCTCGATGGGGATCAACGACCGTTTCGTGACCTTCACCAACGGCACCCGATTTCATCAGATCGTGGCGATGGAAAGTGAAGTTCTGGACGAGGCGGGCGTGGAGGTCACGCTGCCGGCGGGGCGACCGCTGCCATCCGTCAACATCGATCGCTTGCCGGTTCACGGCGTCGTCAACGCGGCCGACCGGGCGATCTTCACGCTCCACCGCGGCGGCATCGAGTCGCACACGCTGGGTGGTCCCGACCCCGATCCCGCTTTCGAAATGTTTCACGGCAAGCCGCTGTCCAAGCCGGCCACCTTCCCGAACTCGGGTTTGGTCATGTGGCCGACCGATCAACAACTCGTGTACGCGATGGACGTGCGGTACGACCCCGTCACGCTGTTCCGATTGCCCATCGAAGGCAACGCGATCGGGGGGATCACCGGGGCCAGTGACAAGCGATTTTTCTTCGGCTCGACCGGAGGACGGATTTATGGCGTTCGCGCGACCGCGACCGGCGAGGTGCTTTGGAACCAGAGCATCGGTGACCCGATCTACCGGGCGCCGTTCCTCAGCGGAGAGCGGATGTGGGTCAGCACCACCTACGGCAGCTTGCATTGTCTCAGCGCCACAGACGGGCGGCTGCTTTGGCCTCGCCCAACCAACGACATGGACCACGTTTTCGCCCATGTCGGCAACCGCTTGGTCGGCCGTGACCGCGAACACCATTTGGTGGTGCTTGATGCCGATTCGGGCGCGGCGTTGATGCGTAGCCGCGAATTCTTTGTCGAACGCCTGGTGGTCAACCAAGACACCGACCGCGCCTACCTCGTCGGCCGCGGCGGCATGGTCCAGTGCCTCCGCCCCAGCGACTCGGAAATGCCCGTCTTTTTGAGGGAAATCCCAGCAGCGGAAACAGCAGAAGGATCCGAGTCGGAACCTGCCAGCGGGGATCCCGCTGGGACCCGACAACCGGTCGACCCGTTCGACGCCGGCGGGCAGCCGACGGTCGATCCGTTTGACGCCGGCGGGCAACCACCGGCCGATCCCTTCGGTGGCGGTGCGGACCCGTTCGGCGGCGACGACCCGTTCGGTGCTGGTGGCGACCCGTTCGGCAACGACTGATCCGCCGTCCGTTTGGGATAGAACCTGCGGGCAACCGGTGCGTCGAGCCCGAGGGAATCGCCCTTCCAATGACGCTGCCAGACTTGGACCCGTTCAGGTCGTCCGGCCCGGCCGCAGCGACGGTTACCCTTGATCAGCCCCTCCCTGTGGCGCGACCTCGGCGGCTGGAGACGGCTGGAGACGGCTGGAGACTTAGGGCAACTTTAACGTCGCTAGCGATTCTGACAGCGCGTTCGGGATGGGTGTCGCGACCGTAACGGCTCTGTCGATAGTACCCCCGGGTGGGCTGCCCCATTGCCGCAGCAGCGGGCAGCGTGTGGAGTGCCCGCCTGCGGAAGCCCGCGTTCGTTCGAACGCAAGTTCCTCACCCGGCCCCTGGACCAAGCAGGAAGCATCGATGTCCTTCAGCCGCCATTGCCTGCGAATGTTGACCGTCTCCGCCGCTCCGGTCGGGCTGGCGGCGTTGCTCTCCATCCTGGGTGGAAATGCCAATTTGCTAGCTCAGGATTCGGAGCGAGTTCCCACGCGGCTGGGCATCGCACAACCGGTGGCGTCGGCTCCCGGAAACGCAGGTGGAAAGGGTGACGTCCGCGGCGGCAAGTGGCTTCCGTCGTGGTCAGCCCCGCAGCAGCGGGTAGCACAAACGCCTGGCCCGCAAACGCCTAGGCTGCCTACGCCTTCTGCTTCGGCTGGTTCGGGTACCGCGGACGATCGGGCTCGGGAGCAACTGCCGCGCGGGGCGGCGGCTCCCGTTGACCCAGCCGCCGTCTCCCGGCTGAGCGGCGAGTCGATTTTCGGCGGTGTCGAGAGCTTGCCGCGGGCCAATGACGGCGGACGGATCGAATTGCCGCCCATCCGGGCCGTGACGATCGCCACCGAAAAAATCGGCAACGGCAGCCTTCCCGAACCGTCGACCGGTCGGGTGACGGCGCCGGGCGAGCCGCTGGCGGAGCAGGTGGAAAACCGCTACCCCGGCTGGGGATGGTCGCTCTATCAGTTTGCTGCGGCGAACAACTTCTCGCACCCACTCTACTTCGAAGACGTGATGCTCGAGCGGCACGGTCACGAGCGATTTCCGCTGCTGCAGCCTTTCGTGAGCGGGGGACGGTTTCTCGCCACCGTCCCGATGCTCCCTTACCTGATGACGGTTCGAGCGCCTTGGCATCACGAATACACGCTCGGTCATCACCGGGCTGGCAGTCGGGTCTATCCCTTCCTGCAACGCCCGCCTTACGTCCAAAAAGCGGCGATCGTGGAAGGTTTGTCGATCGCGGGGGGCGCGATCGCGGTCCCCTGATCGGCGATTCGACGACCACCGACTGCACCGCCCTGGGGAGGGCAAGTTCGCGGAGAGCAAGTTCGCGGAGATCAAGCGGATCACGGGGGACGCGTCGGTCTCGGGTTGACACGAACCGATGTCCCTCGGCGACGGGCTTTCCGTGGCCCGGGTGAAGGCCTATCTTAGACGCCGGTCGACGGAACGACCCGATTGCCCGCGGCGGCCTGACCGCGGCATCCATCGTCGTGCCGGTTCGGCTTTCGGCATTCGCATCCTTCGTCGCCTCGCTTCGCAGTTCCGAGATGTTCCACCGACCCTTGTTGTTCGCGTTGATCGGTTTGGCAATTGTCAGCCGGTTGATTCCCCATCCGCCCAACTTCGTCTTTCTCGGAGCCTTGGGCCTGTTCGCGGGCTGCCATTTCCGAGGCCTGACCGCCTGGATGGCCCCCGTCCTGGCACTCGGGATCAGCGATTGGATTGGGCACTTCGCGGGCGTTCGCGGCATGGGGTTTTACAGCCCCGGGCTGATGCTCTCGGTCTACGTCGGCGTCGCGGCCAGTACCCTGCTCGGCACGACACTCCGCGGCAGTCAGAGTTTTCCGCGGGTCGGTGCGGCGGCGATCGCCTGTTCGGCGGTCTTCTTTTTGGTCAGCAACTTTGGCGTTTGGTTGACCGGCTCCTACGCATCCGGCCTGCCCGGTTTGGTGGCCTGTTACAGCGCGGCGATCCCTTTCTTTCAAAACACGCTTGCCGGCGACGCGTTCTACAGCGTCTTGACCTTCGGATCGATGGCGGCTTGGCAGGCCTGGCGGGGCGCGAACTTCGCCGCCTCGCGTGATCGCGTCACCGCCTGATCGGTCCTTCGCGACTCCTCCCAGTTGATTCCCGCAGCCGATTCAGCGGCTCGGCAGCTTCGTGACCGCATGGCTTCTGCGCCGCGTCCCTCGCCCTGCGGTCTGGCGGTCGCGGCGGCCTTTGGCAGGGAAGCTCGAATGCTTCGCCGCGCGGCAAGGCGGCAAAGTGTGACGGTTGTATCGGCAGACTCGGTTAACCGGTGCCGGAACTCGGTCCTGAGGTTCCAGATCTGCCGGCCGTTCGGCCGATGACGTTTGTGACGCGGGCGCGGATGCTCTCGTTCGTGCCGATTCGGCCCCCGAAAGCGGGTTGGCCGGGTCGTGACGCGCACCAAGCCACTTGCCGAACTGTGACGACATGCCGATCGAAGCTGCTACTTCTGGGCGATCCCGCTTGCCTCAGTTTGCCGGTGCCGGTTTGGTGATCGCCGCTTCGCTGGCCGGCGGGTGCGGGTGGATGCATCAAACGTTTCAGCATCCTGGTCCCCATGACACGCGGCACTCGTATCACGAAACGGTCGGGCTGACGATCCAGTACCCCGACGTCGAGAAATGCTTGACGGAGGTCACCGAAGCGGCTCGCGAGGCGTTGCCGCCGCTGATCGACGAGGACCCATCCAGCCTGCCGTCGCTCGAATTGACGTTGCCTGAAGCGGTGCAACTGGCGGTCCGCCAAAGCCCGGTGATCCGAGAATTGGGCGGCTCGATCATCGCCGCTCCCGGCTTCATCGGCTTCAGCAGCACGATCTATGACCCGGCGTTGGCGCACGCCAACCCGCTCGGTGGCGTCGAAGCGGCGCTGTCGGCGTTCGACGCCCAGTACAGCACCGCGATGTTTTGGAACAAGCTGGATCGGCCCAACAACATTACCGGTTTTGTCGAACAGTTCACCCCGTTCGTATTTCAGGGGACGACCGGAACCTACCAAAGCGAATTGAGCAAGCGGACCGCACAAGGCGGGCAATTCTCCCTGCGACACATCACGGTTTACGAACGCAACAACAGTCCGGCTCGGGAATTCCCCAGCGACTTCACCGGCTGGGTCGAAGCCGAATGGCGTCAGCCGTTGATGCGGGGGGCGGGGACGCAGTTCAACCGGATCGTCGGCACCAGCCAGATCCCCGGGCAATACAACGGCGTGTTGATCGCCCGCGTCAACGAAGACGTGGCGCTGGCCGATTTCGAGGCGGCCGTGATTCGGCTGGTCAATGACGTCGAGCAAGCCTACTGGGAACTCAGCGCCGCCTACCGGGTTCTGGAGGCGACCCTCCGCGGGCGGGAGTCGGCGCTGCAAACCTTCCAGTACCAAGAAGTGCGTTTGCGGGTCGGGGCCGGCCGGAGCGACGAGGAAGCTCAAGCTCAGTCGCAGTTCTATCAGTTCCAGGCGCAGGTCGAATCGGCGCTTTCCGGCCCACTGGGGCTCTACTCGCAGGAGCAGCGGTTGCGGTACCTGCTCGGTTTTCCGGCGGCGGACGGCAGGCTGATCAAGCCGACGACCGAGCCGAGCGACGCGCGGGTCGTGTTCGATTGGGAGAGTTCCCTGTCGCAAGCGTTGCAGCGGCGGGTCGAGGTTCGTCGCCAGCAGTTCGCGTTGAAGCGCCGGGAGCTCGAACTTTACGCCGCCCAATTGAACCGCCGGCCCCAGCTCGACTTCCTCGGCAACTACCGTGTCCGCGGGTTGGGCGACAACTTGATCGGGGGTCGTGGGGGCGCCCCGCTCGACAACCTGACCTCGGAAATCATCGGGGGGAATTACCAAGAGTGGCAAGCCGGTATGGAGCTGACCTTGCCGGTCGGCTTGCGGGCGGCCAGCAACGCGGTCACGCACGCCCGGTTGTCGCTCCAGCGTGAGCGGGCGCTGCTGAACGAGACCCAATTGCGGATCAGCCATGACCTGGCCGAATCGGTCCGTCAGATCGGGTTGACCCACTCGTTGCTGGAGACGAACTACAACGGGTTGAAGGCTGACCTGCGGCAGGTTGACGTGCTGCGGCGGCGTTATCGAGACGGCACCGACAACATCAACTTCCTGCTGCAAGCCCAGCGTCAGGTCGTGATCAGCGAAGTCGAGTTCTATCGGTCGCTGTCGAATTACAACCTCGCTATCCGCGATCTGCATCGCGAAAAGGGGTCGTTGCTCGCTTACAACGGGGTGTCCTTAGCGGAAGGACCCTGGGCGCCCCAGGCGTACCAAGACGCCTACGAGAAGGGTCGGTTCCTGGAAGTTCGTCAACATCCCGAATCGGTTCAACAACCGCCTCCGGTCACGGTCGGCCCGTTCGACCCGTCGGCACCGCAGAACTCGCAGCCCGCATGGGTGCCGGAGACGGGCGAGTGGTCTGCCCCTGCCCCTGGGCTCGATTCACCCTCCGACATCCCTTCGCCCACAGCCAGCGACTCCCCGGCGGTTCCGCCGAAGTCTGCCAACCCGTCGGGACCAGCGGGCGTGGAACAGGCCGCGAAGTGGCAGCCCACCGGGACTCGCAAAGCGGGCATTTGGCCCGCCAGTTTGAGGTTGCCTGCCGGCCAGTCGGCCCCCGGGCAACCGGAGCAACCGGTCGCCGGGCCGACCGCTTTCGGCGTAGCCACCCCCGCATCGCCGGCCGGCTGAGCGAGGGAAGGCTGATCGCGGGGAGTTCGCGAGGTTTGCTCGTTTTGCCTGAGCGCCGCGGGTTGACGCTAGAGAAAAGCGACAGCCCTTGGCCGCAGCGTGCTTGGGGCGATCGGCAAATCGGTTAGAATCGCGGCGGCGATCGTCCGGCGACCTGAATTTTTGCCGGATGCGCCCTCGGCCGACAGCCAATCGCTGCGGCCGTTTCCCCGCGGGCCTGCTGTGCTGACGGCCCGTCATGGCCGAAATTTTGGCACCGTCCCGGACTGTCGATGAGCCTGTTGCTGATCATCCTGTTGCCGTTCCTCGGGTCCGTCCTGCCGGCGTTGATGATCCGTTCGAGCAGGAATGCGTGCGCGGTCGCCGCCGGTTCGGTCAACACGCTTGCGCTGGCGCTGCTGTTGACGCAAATTCCCGCGGTGCTGCGGGGCGAGACCCCGCGAGCCGATTGGAACTGGATCCCGCGACTCGGTCTGGATGTCGGTTTGTACGTCGATGGCTGGGGCTTGCTCTTTGCCGGGCTGATTCTGGGAATCGGCCTGTTGGTGGTGATCTACGCCAGGTTTTACCTGTCGGCGGCGGACGCGATGGGCAACTTCTACACCTACCTGCTCCTATTTCAGGGGGCGATGGTCGGCATCGTGTTGTCTAACAACGTGCTGCTGATGCTGATTTTTTGGGAGTTGACCAGCCTCTCGTCGTTCCTGCTGATCGGGTTCTGGGGTCACACCCCGGCGGGCCGGCAGGGTGCTCGAATGGCCCTGGCGGTGACGGGCTTGGGCGGTCTGGCGTTGATCGGCGGGATGCTGATGATCGGCCGGATCGCCGGTTCCTTTGACTGGACCGACATCCTGGCCAGCGGCGACTTGATCCGCGAATCGCCTCATTATTCTTGGGCTTTGGGGCTGGTGCTGATCGGCTGTTTCAGCAAGAGCGCCCAGTTCCCGCTGCACTTTTGGTTGCCGCACGCGATGGCGGCCCCGACGCCGGTCTCGGCCTACCTGCATTCGGCGACGATGGTCAAGGCGGGAATTTTTCTGTTGGCCCGATCCTGGCCGGTGCTATCGGGAACGCCGCAGTGGTTTTACGTCGTCACCTCGGTCGGATTGGCGACGATGGTGTTGGGTGCCTGCATCGCCCTGTTCCAAGACGATCTCAAGGGTCTGCTCGCCTACTCGACCATCAGTCATCTGGGGCTGATGACGATGCTGCTCGGCCTGTCGACGGCGTCGGCCGTGGTGGCCTGCGTGCTGCATTTGATCAACCACGCGGCTTTCAAAGCGGCGCTGTTCATGAACACGGGGATCGTCGATCACGAGACCGGCACCCGCGACGTGCGGCGGTTGGGCGGCTTGATCGGACTGATGCCGGTGACGGCAACATTGGGGATCGTGGCTGCCGCGTCGATGGCCGGCTTGCCTCCCCTGGGAGGTTTCCTGTCGAAGGAATTGATGCTGGAGGAGACCGCCCACACGCGTTTCCTGGCTTCCTCGTGGCTGCTGCCCGCGCTCGCCACCTTCGCCGCGATCGCCTCCTTCGGCTATTCGCTACGATACGTGACGCGAATTTTTTTCGGCCCGCCGCGTGACGACTACCCTCGACCGCCGCACGACCCACCGGGGGGCTTGGGATTGGCGCCTTTCGTGCTGGTCGCGGTCGCGGTGTTGTTGGGGCTGTTCCCGGAATCCTTTGCGGGAACGCCGGTCCGGGTGGCATCGGCGGCGGTGATCGGCGGCCCGGTCCCGGAATTTCACCTGGCGCTCTGGCATGGCTGGACGCCGCCGGTGTGGATGTCGATCATCGCCGTTTTGGGGGGGACATTCGCGGTAGCTTGGCACGGCGGTTTGGCAGAGGTTTGGGGGCGAATTCCCAAGCCGCAAGCCAAGCCGCTGTTCGACGCGTCGATCCTGCGGCTGACCAGCGGTTCGCGGCGGTTGGCCGAAGGGCTGCACAACGGGTCGCTGCAACGCTACCTGTTCGTGATGATCGCCACCGGTTGGTTAGCCGGGTTGGTCGCTTTCATCCGCCACGACTTTGCGATCGGGACCCGACCGGTGTTGCCTGTCAATCCGGTGATCTTGGTCGGTTGGGTGCTGTTGATCGCCGCCTGCGTGTTGGTGGTGGTGATCCGCCACGAGAGGTTGTTGGCGTTGATCGTCGTCAACGTGATCGGGCTGATCGCGTCGTTGCTGTTCATTTACCTGTCGGCACCCGACTTGGCGTTGACGCAGATCTCGGTCGAGGTCGTGACGCTGATCCTGATGTTGCTGGCGTTGTACTTCTTGCCGAAGCAATCGCTTGAAGAGTTGTCGACCTTCGCCCGGACTCGCAATGCGATCCTGGCCGGGCTGGTCGGGCTGGGTGCGGGCGGTCTGACGTGGGCCACGATGACGCGAGACTTCGAGTCGCTTTCCGAGTTCTATTGGCGAGAGGCGTTGCCTCGGAGCGGCGGTGCGAACGTCGTCAACGTGATCTTGGTCGACTTTCGCGGGTTCGACACGTTCGGCGAGATCATGGTGTTGGGGATCGCCGCGCTGATCATTTTCGCCCTATTGGACGGCATGCTGCGGGGACCGGTTCAGGGGAAGTTGGCCTCTTGGAGTTCGGGCGAGCGATATTCGCCGAGCCGCCACCCGCTGGTGATGGTCGTCGTCACACGGCTGATGTTGCCGCTGTCACTGATGGTCAGCGCCTTCATTTTCATGCGTGGCCACAACCTGCCCGGTGGTGGCTTCATCGCGGCATTGGTCGTTTCGATCGCCTTGATCATGCAATACATGGCCAGCGGGTTCGGGTGGGCCGCGAAACAGGTGCGGGTCGACTATCACGCGTTGATCGGCGGCGGGGCGTTGATCGCCGGGGCGACCGGGATCGCCGCGATGGTGCTCGATTTGCCGTTCTTGACAAGCGGTTTTCGGCATTTTCACCTGCCGGTCATCGGCGACTTCGAGCTTTCCAGTGCGATGGCTTTTGATTTGGGTGTGTTCCTGACGGTCGTCGGCGGCGTGATGTTGGCGCTCGCCCAATTGTCTTATTTGGGTGAAAGCACCAACCGCGAAGCGGTCAACGAGGAACCGATGGATTACCGTCCGGGTGCATCGACGCAGCCGTCCCGTTCGACGCGGCGGGAGGTTTGACGATGGAGTGGTTGGTTGCCAGCGCTGTCGCCGCGATGTCGGCCGCGGGTGTTTACCTGACGCTGTCCGCGCGGACCTTCACCGTGGTCATCGGTTTGACGTTGATGACGTACGCCACGAACCTGTTCCTGTTCACCACGGGGCGGCTGGCGATCAACCAGCCCGACATCATTGTCGACCTGAGTCAGCCGCATGCGGACCCGATCCCCCAAGCGCTCGTGTTGACCGCGATCGTGATTTCGTTCGGGATGACGGCGGTGATCTTGGCGATGGCGGTGCGTGGCTATTTCGAGAGCGAAGGCGACCATGTCGATTTGCTCGGTCAGGTCGCCGCGGAAGCGGCGCGGGTCGAGGAGACCGAATTCGCGACGGCCGAATCACGCCAGGCGGCCGCCGGACCGAGCCCCGCAGGAAGCGAGGAACGGCCATGAATCATTGGTTGATCCTCCCGATCCTGTTGCCGGCCATGGTCGCACCGCTGTTGGCGCTGGCGGTCCGTCATGACTTGGTGCTGGCCCGTACCTTTTCGATCGGATCGACTCTGCTGTTGGTCATCCTGGGGCTGTTCCAAGTCGGGATCGCGGCGGATGGCGAGACCCGGATCTACGCGTTGGGCAATTGGCCACCGCCGTACGGCATCGTGCTGGTGCTCGACCGGTTGTCGGCGATCATGTTGCTGCTGACGGCGGTGCTGGGGCTATTCGTGTTGCTGTACTCGATCAACGGCTGCGACCAACAGGGGGCCCATTTTCATCCCCTGTTTCAGTTTCAACTGATGGGTTTGAACGGTGCGTTCTTGACGGGGGACCTGTTCAACCTGTTCGTCTTCTTCGAGGTCCTGCTGATCGCCTCTTACGGTTTGGCGGTCCACGGCGGCGGCGGGTCGAGGATGCGAGCCGGGATCCAGTACGTGGTCGTCAACCTGGTCGGGTCGAGCATTTTCCTGGTAGCGCTGGGGCTGATTTATGGTGTCACCGGAACGCTGAACATGGCCGATTTTGCCGATCGCCTCTCGTCGGTCACGCCCGGAGATGAGGCGCTCTTGTATTGCGGCCTTGCCCTGTTGATGGTGGTGTTCGGCATCAAGTCGGCATTGGTGCCGCTCCACTTTTGGTTGCCGGGGACCTACACGAACGCCTCCGGTCCGGTCGCCGCCTTGTTTTCGATCATGACCAAGGTGGGGGCTTACGCGATCATTCGGGTCTTCACGCTGACGCTGGGCGAATCGCCCGCCGGGGAAGGTTTCTTTGCCGCCTCTTGGCTGATGGCCGCCGCCGCGGTGACGTTGGCCCTCGGGATGGTGGGGGTGGTCGCTTCGCGTGGGCTGGGGCAGCTCGCCAGTTTCGCGGCACTCGGTTCGATGGGCACCCTGTTGATCGCGATCGCCGGATTTACCCCGGGGACCCAGTCGGCGGCGCTGTATTACCTGATCCACTCCACGCTGGGAATTGCCGCCCTGTTCCTATTGGTCGACGCGGTCACGATCCGTCGGCCCGGGGTTGGGGATCGGTTGACCGCCGCCCCCCGGTTCTCTCATCGTGGTCTGATCGGCGGGATGTTCTTTGTCGTCGCCGTCGCGGTGCTGGGCATGCCGCCGCTGTCAGGGTTCATCGGCAAGTTGTTGATTCTCGATGCGACGACGGAACTGGTGGGTTGGCCTTGGATTTGGGGATTGATCCTGTCCACGTCGCTATTGGGTTTGGTCGGATTCGCCTCAGCCGGCAGTGTCCTGTTTTGGAAAAGCGACGAGGTACCGGGGGCCGCCGTCGGTTCTCCATCGATCGCGTTGCCGATGATCGCCGTCGGATCGCTGGTCGCGGTGTTGATCGGGTTGACCGGGATGGCTGGCACGGCGGTCGACTACTTGGACGCGACGACGGAGCAGCTGTTCGATACGCGTCAGTATGTCGAAGCGGTGCTGGGGCCTAACGCCGGGGGGGATGGCGATGGCTGATTCCGAGCTGCGACCGAGCTATTGGCGACGCTGGCTGCCTCACCCGCTGTTGACGGCGGTCCTGATCTGTTTGTGGATGGCGCTGCTCAACAGTTATTCGGCTGGCGGGCTGTTGGTGGGGATCGTACTGGGGATGGTGATCCCGATTTACACCGGCCATTTCTGGCCGGAGCGGCCCGAAATCCGCTCACCGTTTAAGGCCATCGCGTTCCTCGCGATCGTCATGTTCGACGTCGTCGTGGCGAACATTCAGGTCGCCTACCTGATTCTGTTTCGTCCGCGAGACCAATTGCGGAGCCGCTGGGTCGCGGTACCGCTCGACCTGACCAGCCCGGAGGGGATCACCGTCTTGACCGCGACGATCACGCTGACCCCCGGGACCGTCGCCAGCGACCTCTCGGCGGACGGCCGGACTCTGTTGGTGCATTGTTTGGATGTCGACGACGAGGCGGCCACGGTCCGTCGGATCAAGCATCGCTATGAACGCCGCATCGGGGAGATCCTCCCATGATCCAATACGCGTTGACATTCGGGTTCGTGGCGGTATCGGCGGCGCTGATGATGAACCTGTACCGCCTGGTCAAAGGGCCGACGGTGATGGACCGGGTGCTGGCGGTCGACACGATGGTGGTCAACACGATCGCGTTGATCATCCTGTACGGGATCCGCGAGAGCACGACGTTGTACTTCGAGTCGGCCCTGCTGATGGCGATGTTCAGTTTCATTTCCACCGTCGCCTACTGCCGCTTCGCTTTGCGAGGCGACGTGATCGAATGAGCCGAATGGGTGATCGGGGCGCTCAGGCGTCGAGGGGTTAAGAATGAATTCGGGAGATGGTCATGCATGATCGATTTGAAATCTTGATCGCGATTCACATCGTGATCGGGGCCTTCTTCGTCTTCGTCGGCTCGTTCGGCTTGGTCAAGCTGCCGAGCTTGATGAGCCGCTTGCACGGCCCTTCCAAAGCGACCACGTTGGGTGTCGGCGGCTGCCTGATCGCGTCGATGCTCCATTTCGGGGCGTTGGAAGGGCGGGTGTCGATCCAAGAAATGCTGATCACCTTTTTCCTGTTCATCACCGCCCCGGTAACGGCCCACTTCATCGCCAAAGCCCACCTGCACGCCGAGGTCGATCCGGAGTCGGAACTGCCCCCCGACGAGGGGCGGTACGGTTGGAGTACCTTTGCGACGATGCCCGAGGTTAGAATGGCATCGCGAGAGTCTCGCTCCGCGTCTGGTGATCGGCTCGAGTCCTGATTTGAAACGGGTCACCTCGCGATTTTAGGGCTTCCTGAAAACGTTCTCATCACTTGTCTCGGAGAGTTTCCCATGGGTGCTTACGGCGAATCGACTACCTCAATTCGGCAGGGCTTGACGGCTCCGCAGAGGTCGCGGCGAAGCTTTGGGTTCGCACTGCTTGCCGCCGTCGGCCTGTTTTTGCCGGGATTGCCCGCCAGGGGTGAAACGGCCGCAGCAGAAGCCTCGTCGAGGCGGATCATCGCCTGCACGGATCCTGCCGAATCAAAGACCGTCGCACGCTGCGGCGCGGGGTGGTTGGAAACCGTTCACGGTTATCCCGTGTTGCACCTGAAGGGAACGCCGTACGAGATGGGGTATCAGCATGGCGTGTTGCTGCGCGACAGTGTTCGCAAGAACATGCAGACGCTGTTGGAGGTCAAGGGAGAGCAGGCGATCGCCGACGTCGGCGGGTTCAAGCTCAAACCCCGCAACGTGATCGAGATGATCATGCAGATCCAAAAGCCGTTCGTGCCCGAGAAGTACCTGCGGGAGATGGACGGCTTGGCGGCCGGCGCGGGGCTTGATCCTCATGAGATCCGGGCTGCGAATTTCATTCCCGAGCTGTTTCACTGCAGCGGCTTCGCGATTTCGGGCGACGCGACGGCGGACGGCACGCTCTATCACGGGCGGGTGCTCGATTACGGCGTCGATTGGGGGTTGCAAGATCATGCGGTGATCATCGTCGCCGAACCGGACGGCGGCATCCCTTTCGTCAACATTTCTTATTCGGGCTTCATCGGCAGCGTCACCGGCATGAACACCCGCCAGATTTCGATCGGTGAGATGGGTGGAGGCGGGATCGGAAATTGGGCCGGCGTGCCGATGGCCCAGTTGATGCGAGAGGTGATCGAGACGACGGAAACGCTCGATCAGGCGATCGCCGTCTTCCAGGACAACCCCCGCACCTGCGAGTACTACTACGTGATCGCGGACGGTAAGTCGGGCGAATCGGTCGGCATGGCGGCGACTTGGGAAAAGGTCGACGTGATCCGAGCGGGTGAGAGCCACCCGCTGTTGCCGCATGCGGTCGCGAACTGCGCGTTGCTGAGCGCCGGCGACCGATATCACGAATTGGTTCGCCGTGTGCGGGCAGGGAAGGGCAAATTCACTGCCGAATCGGCGCTCAGCCTGATGGATCGTCCGGTGGCGATGAATTCGAACCTCCACAACGTCCTGTTCGAACCGGCGTCGAGTCGCTTCTGGGTTGCCAACGCGGCGGCGGACGGCAGCCCGGCGGCCGAACAGCCCTACTACGCGTTTCAGCTCACCGAATTGCTGGACCGACAGCCTAGCGCGGAGGCACCGGAAATCGCCGCCGCACCCGTGGCGAAGCCGATCGGTTCCGCCGCGCGTTGAGGGCGTTGTTCATCCCAACTGCGATTTTCCCGCCCGCGTCTCGTGACTCGGGGATCGTCACTTTCATTCGCCAAGCCGCAGCAGATTCAGCGTTTTCTCAGCCGGGTCGATCTCGAAACGAAAGTTGTCAAGAAAGCTCGCTCCCAACAGCGGTTGGGCGTCGACGCCCGGGTCGAGCAGAACGGCGGCCGCGACATTTTCCGCCACGAAGTTGCCGACGCGAACCTTTGGCAAGTTGACCTCGCGAGCCTCCAGCACGCTGCCGTCGACCTGAAACAGCCTCATCGGGGCCGCGTCGGGGGAAACTGTTACCTGCAAGCGGGTGGCCAGTTCCGCGGGTAGCAAGACGATCGGCGTGTTGGTGCCGAGCGTCATCGGCACGCTCTGATCGTTGATCACGACATCGACCAGCAACGCCCCTTGGGGCGAGGTTTCCAACGGGATCGACTCGCGAAAAATTTCCTGCTCGATCAGCCGCAGCTTTCGGTCGGTAGGTCGTAACAGCGTCTCGGCATCAACCTGCTCCGGCGTTTTAAAACTCGCCGCATGCACCTTGAAGGCGATCGCGACCTGCGGCTGGGCCAGGTCCCGGTCGAGCCGTTCGCGAAGCCGCTGGAGATCCTGACGGGCCGCCAAAACGACCTCGGCATACTTGGATTCGGCATCCGCCAATTCCTGTCGCTGCTTGGTCAGGGTCTGTTTGAGCGACTCACGGAGTTCGCTCAGTTGCTTCTTCTTGATTTGGTTGGCGTTGATTTGTCCCGCCAACCGGTTGTTCGTCAGGACATCGATGCCTGGCTGGGCCATACGCAAATTCAATTCCGCGTATTGGGCATCCGTCATCCGGAGTTCCGCGACGACACGCTGCAACTGATCTTCTGTCCCCGTTTTGGCGTCGGCCAATCTGCGGATCGACCGTCGCGGCTTCGCCAAACCCTGGATCGCGCGTTGCAGTTCGCCGAGTTCGCGGCAGGTGAACCCGCTGCCGTTTCGCTTGAGGCCTACCTCGGCCAGCACCTGATCGGCCTTCGCGATCACCCCCGGCCGATAAGCAGACTCCTGCCCTCGGACGGGGGCAGCCATCATGGCCAACAGTCCGAATCCCAGCAGCGAGATCCGGGTGGCGGTCACAACGGCACTCATCGGCTCGTCTCTTCTCGGGTTCGCATCGACAATCACGCGGCAGGGGATGGGTGGGCCGCCGCAACTCCGATCCTATTCCGGCCGACGGGCTGGCAGTAGCGGAATCGGGCGTCAATTTGGGAGTTGGCGGCCAGTTCGAAGAAAAAAGTTTCGAACGGCCCGGCCCCCCGTTTTCGGGCGGGGAAGATTGTTAGACGATTCGGCTTATGAAAAGTTCCCCCCAGTCGTCCGACGACGCCCCGTGGCGATCCCTTTATCCTTATCGCGGTGCCGATTTGGAGATCGACGGTTGGCGTTATCACTATGTCGACAGCGAACAGGAAAACGCATCCCCCGTTGGACCTCGAGGTGAAAACCCCGCGTTGCAGACTGAGGATTCCTGGTCCCGCCCGGTGATCCTGTGCGTCCACGGCAATCCGACTTGGAGTTTTTATTGGCGCCGGGTGATCGAGCGGTTTGGTTCGGAGCACCGGGTTATCGCGGTCGACCATTTGGGATGCGGGCTCAGCGACAAACCGTCCCGTCGGGACGCCGCCTACACGCTTGAGGCGCACCGAGACCGGTTGCTGGTGCTGATCGATCGGCTCGGGTTGGATCGGATCGTGCTGTTGGCACACGATTGGGGAGGTGCGATCGGCCTGGCGGCGGCGGTCGAGCGGGTCGATCGGATGGCTGGCGTGGTGCTGCTCAACACGGCCGCTTTTCCCCCACCCTACGTCCCGTGGCGGATCGCCGCCTGCCGGCTACCCGTCTTGGGCACAGCAGCCATGCGGGGGCTGAACCTGTTCGCCCGGGCGGCGATCACGATGGCGATGGACAAGTCGGATCTGTCGGCCGAAGCCGCCGCGGGCCTGCTCGCCCCTTACGCCAATTGGCATGACCGAGTCGGTATCGATTCCTTTGTCCGTGACATCCCGATGACGCGGAGTCATCCGACTTACGAGGTTTTGCGGCAACTCGAGGCGGACTTGCCGAAGTTGGCCGGGGTTCGCCGTTGTCTGATTTGGGGAATGAAGGACTGGTGCTTTCGTCCCGAGTGCCTCGAACGGCTCCTCCGCCACTGGCCTGACGCGGACGCGGTACGGATCGCCGACGCCGGGCACTACGTGATGGAAGACGACCCGACGCAAGTCCTCGAAGTGATCGCTCAGTTTTTGACGCGGCTTTCGGATCGGGGCGGCGACGATGGCACTTGATTTGGCTCCGGACGGCGCGGGTGGCTCGCCACTGGCCG
The DNA here is from genome assembly GCA_007694185.1 of Planctomycetaceae bacterium. GTDB lineage: Bacteria > Planctomycetota > Planctomycetia > Pirellulales > Pirellulaceae > UBA6163. The sequence continues at coordinate 54,530 of RECD01000253.1, read as the reverse complement.
CCATGCGTTCGCGGGCAACGGACAAGAGCGAAGCGATCCGGCTGGCCTGCGTTTGGGAAGCCGCGGCTCCGAAGGTGGGCAACGTCCATCCGGACGCGGCCTTCGAGGACTGCGACTACCAAGACTTCTGCCGGGCCGCCGCGGCAGTGGCGCCGATCTTGGCCGGCGTCGACGAGCGATTTCCGGATCGGACAGGATTGGGGCGTCGCGTTCGGGAGGCCATCGAGGCGACCCGCCTTGTCACGTCAGCCAACGTCAACCTCGGGATCGTCTTGTTGATCGCGCCGCTGGCGACCGCGGTCGATCGGGGCGATGTGGCGAGGGTGCTGATGGGCCTGACCGCGGAAGACGGGGCGGAGATCTATCGGGCGATTTCGCTGGCCAAACCGGGAGGGATCCGAGACCAAGCGGTCGATCCTGAGCGAGACGTGACCCGTCCGTTGGCCGGTCCGATCGATTTGTTGGCGGCGATGCGATCGGCGAAGGATCGCGACCGGATCGCCCTACAGTACGCTGAGAATTTCGATGATTTTTTCGAATCCGTCGTCCCGGTCGTTGCCAGGGAATTGACCGCGGGATCGGACATCGGTCAGGCGATCTTGCGGGCACAATTGCGGTTGTTGGCCGAGGAGCCCGACAGTTTGATCCGTCGGAAGTGCGGACCGCAAGTCGCGGAGGAAGTGTGGCGACGGTCCAAGGCTTGCTGGGACGGTGGCGGGGAATTGAAATTAGCGGCCGTCGGGATGCTCGATCGCTGGCTGCGGGCAGACGGGAATCGCCGCAACCCGGGTACGACCGCCGACCTGATCGCGGCCGCGATTTACTGGTGCATCCGTCGCTGAGCCCGCCGGTTGCGGACCGAAAGTGAAGCACTCCTGATGCGGCCGGAGGAATGCGAGGGGACGGCGGTTGGTCGGCGCCGGGAATCGACTCTCGCGTTACAATGAGAGTCGTCGAGGCGGCCCACCGTTCTCGGCTCGTGCCTCTGAGTCACCTTTGCCGTTCGCTCGGTCTCCTGCCTCGGCAATCGGTCCGCCGTTCGCTCCACCCCGGTCGCACCCATGATTCGCTCGGCGATCTGCCCCCTGCTCGGTCTGGTCCTGTTCCTCGCCCCGGCTTCGGCACGCGCGCAAGTCTTTTTTCAGATGGGGCAACAGTCCAACTCGGGCCGTTTGGTCGAACCCCCGCGGTCGGTGTTGCAGGCGTTGCGGGAAGCGGAGCGGGCGATCGAACAGCAGCGGCCCAGCGACGCGGTCGTGATTTTGGGCGATCTGTTGCAACGCCAGCCCTCGGCCGATGATGACGACGAATTGTCCGGGCAAGACTTTTTTTTGGACGTCGGCGATCCTGCGGGTGAGTTGGGTCAGCGACGTGTCGGCCCGGCGGTTCCCCGCGGCGACGGGGATAATGCGGGCCTGGAGTCCCCTGTTCAAAAAACGCTGTTCGGCGAAGCCCGCCGACTGCTCGGCAGCTTGCCTGCCACGGCGATCGAAACTTACGAATTGCGCTACGGCGTCGATGCCCGGGAGTTGTTGCAACGCGGTCGCGCTCAGCGAGATTGGTCGGCTGCTGCCGAGGTCCGCAGGCGGTTTTTTCATACACGGGCCGGATTGGACGCGACCCGACTGCTGGCACTGCGGGCGCTCACAGAAGGCCGGCCGTGGGAATCGTTGCGGCTGCTCGAGGCGGTTTTGACGCATCCCGGGCTGGCCGCCGCGGACCGCGAAACGGCGGAACAATTGGTCGCCGACCTGCGAAATTCCGCGGCTAACCCGTTCGCAGCGAATGAGGAGGAACCGTCAGCCGCCGGCGCCGAATCGCGAACTCCGGCCGGAACGCTGCGGGCTCGCCATGCGGTCAACGACGGCGACATCCGAATGTTTGGCGGCGGGCCGCAGCGGCACGAGGGATCGGCGGGCCAGTTGCCGTTGTCGCTACCCCGCTGGTTGGTGAGGACGGCGGAAACCCCGAGTCAGCAACGCGTGTTGGAGGAGGCGGCCGATTCGCTGGCGGCGACAGGAGATTTCCCGCCGCCCGCCTGGTTGCCGATCAAGGTCGGGAACCAGGTCTTGGCGAGGTCGGTGGGCCATCTGTTCGGGATCGATTTCCAGACCGGCAAGGTGATTTGGCAGGACCCCTGGCACGAGGGCTCGCCCTCCCGAGACCCGGCTGACCCGACCGGGGTGATTTTGGAGGAGGAGTCGGCCCACCTGCTGCTGAAGCAACGGGTCTGGAACGACCTGCCGTACGGCCGGATCACCAGTGATGGCAAACGGGTCTATCTGCTTTCTGATCTGAGTGATGTCGAGTTGACCGCGTTCAATTCGATGATGGGTTTCCAGGGAGTCCGCCCTACCGAATCGACCGCCAATTCGCTGGTGGCGCTCGACATCGCGACGGAGGGAAAACTGATCTGGCGGATCGGTGGCCGCACCGACCGGGAAAATGGTTGGGGCGACATCTTTTTCCTGGGACCCCCGTTGCCGCTGGGTGACGCGCTGTACGTGATGGCCGAGACGGCGGGCGATATCGTTCTGATCTGCCTCGATGCGGCGACCGGGTTGGAACGTTGGCGTCAGCAGTTGGTGGCGATGGAGGCGGGCCGAGTCCAAAGCGACCCGATCCGGCGGATCGCGGGCGCGACGCCGTCCTACCACCAGGGCGTCTTGGTCTGCTCGACCGGTGCCGGCGCGATCCTGGGGATCGATCTGCTCGACCAATCGTTGATCTGGGGTTTGCGTTTCGAGCGGGACGAAGCGATGAGCCAGCAGTTGATGGGGGGCCGCCGAGACCTGTCGCCCGACCAGCTGCTCCAGCGGTGGTGGGACGGGACGCCTCGCATCGTCGGTGACACGATTTATGTGACGCCGATCGAGTCGGATCGCCTGTTCGCGATCGACTTGTTGACGGGCAAGAAGCGGTGGAAGGAAGTTCCTCGGACACAAAAAAATTCTCGCCACCTGGCTGGCGTCCGCGATGACGCGATGATTTTGCTCGGCAGCGACCATGTCCGCAGGGCCGACGCCCGATCGGGGCAACGGCTTTGGGAAACGCCCGCAGGGTGGTTGGAGGCGGGCGAATGGATCGCGGGCATCGGTGTCTTTGGCACCCAGGCTGAGGAAGCGGCGGGCGAGCCGCAAGCGGCCTACTTCGTCCCGACCACGGCCGGTCGGATCTTGGCCGTGTCGCTGGAAGACGGCCGAGTGCTGGCGTCGCGTTCGACCCAATTCCCGCTGGGCAACTTGGTCGCGGTGGAAGGCCAATTGCTGAGCCAGTCCGCCACTCACCTAGCGGCCGTGCATGGGGAGCAGGCTTTGGAGCGGGTCGTGGAGGCTTCCCTCGAAGCCGATCCGGACGATTTCCGAGCTGTCGTTTGGCAGGCCGAACTGTTGTTGCAAGACGGCAAACTGGAGGAGGCCCTGCGGTGGCTCCACCGCGCCCGAGAGATGGACCCGGAGGACGTTCATGTCGAAAACCTTTCCATCCGCGTGATGCTCAACGCCCTGCGAGACGATTTCGCAGCCAACACCGGCTTGCTACCGGAGCTGGAGCAGTTGATCGACCGGCCCAACGATGCGGTCGAGTTGCGAAAGCTGCAAGTTCGGGCGGCACTCGAGGCGAATGACCGCAACCTGGCGGTCCGGCGTCTGATCGAACTATCCCGCTTGGTCGCGGCGGCTTCGCCCTTGTCCGGTTTCGGCAAACTGGGTTCGGACGACTCCACCCGCCAGGTGTCGCTGGATCAGTGGTTGGCCGCGCGGGTCAGCGAGACGTTCGAGGACGCCGACGAGCCGCTGCGGGCGGAAATGAACGCGGAGATCGCGAGGCATTTGGACGACTACCAGGGCGCGACCAGTGCCGGTACCCGACTGCTGCTGACCCATTTTGGCCGAACCGCCGGCTCCGAATCGCTGCGACAAGTTCTGCTCGAACGATATCGCCAGGACGGCGAGTACTTGGCGATGGAAAGGTTATTGTTGGCGGCGGCCGGCGCGACGACCGATACGCCCGACCGCTTGGCACCGGACCAGCTCGAGAACCTGATCGAAACCTACGCCCGTGGCGGCTTGACCGGGGATGCGGAGGCGTTGTGGGCCGCCCTGCCCGCTGACCGACAGACCGAAGCGGTTGCGGAACGTCTCGGTATGGGGCGGATTCTGGTGGACGGGGAACTGGCCGTCGCCGTCGATCCTTGGGGGCCCGAAGTGACCCTGCGTGTGCCTCAAGAAACGACCCGCGTTCCCAGCTCGATGATGGGGCGATTGGCGGTCGGCAAAACCCGTCGCATGGTCGGCCGGTCGTTTCGCGGCTGGCGGGCGGTCAGTGACCTGAACAGTCCCTTGGGCCTGCGTGACCCGCTGGGCACGATCTTCCCGATTCCGCTTGACGGTCGGCGAGAAGACTCGCCACGCCAAGCCGTCTTCAGCGGCGGATTGATGATCGCGATGCTCCCCGGGGAACTGGTCGGCGTCAACCTGTTCGAAGCGACCTCGGGACAAACCGATCCGGTCGTTTGGCGACGGCCGTGGCGAACCGACGGAAGTGGGGGAGCGAAGCCGACGAGCAGTTCGAATTCGTTCGGTGACCCGATCCATCGATTCGTCATTGGGAGCACTGCCGATGGCGGTTCTGCCGAATTGGTCCTGGGGCCGATCGTCGGCGACAGCTTTTACGTTTTGCAGGGGAGCGAATTGCTAGCCTACGACGCGCTCGCCGGGGAGCCCCGTTGGCGCAATTTGGTGACGCCGCGGAGCGGCACGATCCTCTGTGACGGCGACGTGGTCGCGATCGTTTCACCCGCGTCTCGGGTGGTCAGCAAGTACGACTGCCGTGACGGACGCCTGTTGTCGACCGAACCCTTCGAGCAGTATCAGATCTGGGCCGCGACCGATTCGTTGATCCTCGCTAATCGTGAACTGCCGGATGAACAGCACGAACTCGTTTTGCTCGATCCGATCGCCGACCGTGAGGTCCTGCGACACACCTACGCTAAGTTCACAAGCGACAGACGCGTCTTGGGCAGAGTGGTCGACGGGAGTTACGTCGTGACCTTGGCCAACACCGGCGAGTTGCTGATCTGGGACCTGCAACAGGGGCGTCTGGTGTGCGAAACGACCATCGATCCGATACCCAAGCTGCGGCGGATTCACGTTGTCCCACGCGACGACATGCTCGTAATCCTGCCCGACACGGGCGAAACCCCCGCGGATCGGAGTGCCGTCGCCTTTCACACTCAGAGTGGCCAGGATCATGTCCGGGTCGACGGATCGGTGATCGCGATTTCCACCCGCACCGGCGAACGCCTGTGGCAGGTCCCGCTGGGAGTCAACGAGTGGGGTTGCACTCTCACTCAAGCCCCAGGTTCTCCTTTGTTGGTCCTATGCCGCAGTAAATCCGAATACGTCAACACCGGCAGCCGGGTCAAAACGCTCGACCTGATGGCGATCGACACCCGTAGCGGACGGCCGATCGAACTGCTCGAACACCCGATCGAAAGCTTCAACAACGACATCGAAACGACACTCAGCGCCCAACCCGCTCAGCAACGGGTCACCGTGGCGGTAGGCCGCTTGCGTTTCGAGTATCAGTTCCAAGAAGCGGTCATCAAGGACGAAGCGGACGAAACGGACGATGTGAAGAAAGAGGACGCGAAGGCGGACGAGCAGGAAGAGAATAACGAGGACCGGTGAGCCCGTTCTCCTATTCTCGTGTCATGCGTGACGCTGGCAGGTTCCTGCGAATCTCTGTCGGCGTCGCACACCCCATTCTTGACCGACTCGTCATGATGAGCGGTGAGACTCAAGCCTGTTGACGCCAGCCTCAACCACGGATGCCGTCAGCGTCGAGTGGGCAACAGAACGGGTTGTGACCACTGCTGCCGCAGCTCCAAGCGGACTTGGTATTTGCTGCCGGCATTGACGAACCCACAATCGGAATCAGTGTTGCCGGCCCGATTGCTTTTACCAACAAACGAAACAGGCCGGTGACGGATTTCCGTCACCGGCCTGATGCGTTAAAGAAAACGACTGGTCAAATCGTCGGTGAGTCTAAGCGTGGCTGATGACGTGCGTTGTCACCAACCGGCTCGTTCTCACTGCGGCGATCCAACGGCTGTCGCCTGCGGTGCCGACACCGGCGTTTGGACCGGGGGCGTGACAACCGGCTGGGCAGCGGTCGCAGTCGACGGCAAGACCCGTTCGCTGATCACTCGCTCGGAACCGGGAACCACCTGCCCACGGCTGACGATGCCCCGTTGGCTGGTGCTCGGTTGCGACTGCCGAACGACTGCCTCGCCAACGGCGACGGTGCCCGGCGGGCACACGACCACGGGAGCGGAATATTGAACGGGCGCTCGGTACTGCGGCGCGTTCGCGAAGTAGCTCGCTCCGTACCGTTGTGCACCGGACGTCGAACGCGGCTTGACTCCTCTGGCTTCTGCCACGCTGGACAGGGTGATCCCCATCGCCATGGTCACTGCGAAACAAACCAAAACACGATTTAAACGTGAAACTCTCATTGCTACCTGCCTGTGCTGTTGAAGTACGTAGAACTTCGAAAACCGTGAAGGATTTCGTCAGCCTCGAACCAAAGCGACGTTGCTCTCCGAAGCGACTCTCCCGGCTGTCGCTTCCTTACTAATGCAAGCCCCGTGCCGGAATGAAGAAAAGCACGGATCGCCGTGAATCACGGGGCGAGAGGACCGATCGAATCGATCCTTCGATACGACTGTCGCCTGGAGTTGACGGAAAAGCGCAAGCGGGTGTCGCTGTGGCTTGACAGTCAGCGGTCCTCAGCGGAGGGCCGTCGATACTCCGCCGCCGAGATGTTGTGGCGGTTCAGCAACTTATGGAGGGTTTGGCGGGACACCCCGGCATGCTTGGCCGCTTGGGAGATGTTGCCTTGGTAGCGACGCATCAGGGTCTGGAAGTAGGTCTTGTCGGTCGTTCCCAACGCGTCCTCACGGGAGCCGACGGGCAGGTTCAAAGCGGCGGTCGCGGCCGGATCGGAGTCTGAGGGTTGGGGCGGCGTGAGTTCAGTCGAACCTTGCGGGTAGATCGCTGATCGGTCGGTTGGGCTGACAGGTCGGGCGATCCAATCGGGCAGATCCTCGACATCGATCCAAGTCCCGCGGCACATCGCCGCCGCGCTTTCGATGGCATTGCGAAGCTCGCGAATGTTGCCCGGCCAGGCGTAGGCTCGGAAACGTTCCAAGCAAACCGGCGTGAAGCCTTCGATCGGACGGTCGGGCTCCGTGAACAAATGGAGGAAGTGTTCGGCCAGCTCGACGACGTCATCATCCCGATCTCGCAGTGGCGGGAGTTCGAGGTGCAAGACGCTGAGCCGATAAAACAGGTCGCGTCGAAACCGTCCCTGCTCGACTTCGTGATGCAGGTTCCGATTGGTGGCGCTGATGAAGCGGGTGTTCAGTTGGGTCGGTTCGCTCTTGCCGACCGGTACGAAAGTCTGCTCCTGGATCACCCGCAGCAATTTCGGTTGCACGGTCAGCGGCAATTCGCCGATCTCGTCAAAAAAGGCGGTCCCCTGATCGCTCTGTTTCAGCAGCCCGACCTGGTCGTCGACCGCGCCGGTGAACGACCCTTTGACGTGCCCGAAGAGCAACGACTCGAACAGCGATTCGGGGATCGCGGTGCAGTCGACGATCTGAAATCTCTTTTCCCGACGGCGGCTGGCCGCGTGGATCGCTTGGGCGACCAGTTCCTTACCCGTGCCACTTTCGCCCGAGATCAACACGTTGGCATCGGTCTGGGCGACCCGCCCGATCATTTCTTTTAGCGCCCTCATCGGCTCGCTGCTGCCGATGATCCGACTGTCGCTCGCCGTTCCCGAGGAAGGGTCCGCCTGCGTCTCGGTTTCGCGCGGTCGCGCCAAGACCCGCCGGATGCTCTTCAGCAGGATTTCGAATCGCACCGGCTTGATCAAATAGTCCGCGATCCCCAATCGGACGCCTTCGATGGCGGTCGGCAAGGAGGGGACGCCGGTGACGACGATCAGCGGGGTCTGCGGCCATTCCTTTCGGCCCGCTTGCAACAGTTCCAGCTTGAGATTGCCCGGCATGTTCAAGTCGGTCAATACCAGATCGAACGGCTCACTGCGAAGGTAGCGGATCGCCGCCTCGGCATCGGCGACGCAGATGCAGTCAAAGCCCGCCTTCCGGAGCAATTGCGAGGTCGCCTGCAGGTACAGCGGCTCGTCGTCGGCGAGCAGCAATCGCGGCGGAGAAGCGGGTTTCACGAGAGGGGAAGGGCCATGCAGGGGGAAGTGGCTGTGGGGAGAACTCGCGGATCAACTTGCCGGTAGTCGACGAGGGATGAACGCCAAAAAGCGACTGCCACGCCCCACCTGGGTTTGCACCTCAATCTTACCACCCAGCGACTCGATGATCGCTTGGGAAACCGACAATCCCAAGCCCATCCCAGTCCCAGAATCGTTCCCTTTGGTGCTGAAAAAGGGTTCGAAGATCGCAGGCAGGTCTTGCTCCGAGATCCCGGTGCCTTGGTCCGTCACGTCGATCCGATAATGGTCCGAGGAATCGGCCAAATGGACTTCGACCAGGTGCCCACCGGGAGAGGCCTGGATGGCGTTGCGGACCAAATTGTAAATCACCTGCTTGATCTCATCCTCCGGAAGCTCCACGGGGGCGGGTTTTGTCCCACATCGGTTTTCCAACCGGACCTGGCGATCACGGGCCAAGGGGGTGAGGAAATACAGCACCTCTCGGATCACCACCCCCAGGTCGAAGCGATGGGCGGGCGACGTTTGGCGGCGATAGGACTGATACATCTGCGCGACGATCCCGCTCATCCGGTCGATCTCTTTGTCGATCAGGTCGAAGATCTCCTGATGCGGGTGATCCTCCGCCTGGTCGGAGCGGATCAGGGTGAGTGCGTTGCGAATGCCGGCCAACGGGTTGTTGATCTCATGGGCCACCGACGCAGCCAATTGCCCCAGCGCCGCCAGCTTTTCCATTTGGACTTGTTTGCGTTCCAGGCTTCGCAATCGCTCCGTGCGTTGCTTGACGAGGTCCTCCAAGTGCTCAGCGTGGATTCGCAATTCTTCCCGCAACATCTGCTTGCGAGTGATGTCGCGAATGCTGGTGCGAAATCCCAATCGTTCCCCTTGCGTGACCATCGGTTGCCACGAGATGGCGACCCATACGGTCTTGCCGTTGAGATGACGAACCCGGAACTCGACGTCGTTGCCGCTGGTGTAACCGAGCACGTGGGACCAGATCTCGGCGACCTTGTCGCGGTCTTCCGCCTCGACCAACGGCAAGGGGTAATCCGGCATGGCGAGGCATTCTTCGGGTGAGCGTCCCGTCACGCGAACGACCGCCGGGTTGACCCACAGCGGTCGTCCGTCCACTGACAACCAGGTTTCCCAGTCGTAAGTGGAATCCGCCACCAGACGAAAATGGGTGTCGTCGTTCGCCGATTGGGCGAGGGCGGGGGTCACCGGCTTGGGCATGGGCACGACGGGCGTTAGCCGATCGGTCGTCGCCCCGGGGCGACGCCTCAGATGGCTGCGGCGGAAGGAGGAGTGATTTGTCCGAGTTCCTGCATGTGATGCACTAAGCGATCGACCGTAAACCGGATCTGGTCCTCGGAATGTTCGCTGGTGATGAAGAATCGCAGACGGGCCGCCGATTCGTCAACCGCCGGGTAGAGGATCGGCTGCACGTTCACGCCATCGGCGAACATCCGATGCGACAATCGCAGCGCGATCATCGAGTTCCCGGTGATCACCGGGATGACCGGCGTGCTACCACTGGCACCGGTATCCAAGCCCGCTGATCGGGCCAAGCCGAGGAACAGCTCGCTCCGCTGCCGGAGCTTTTCAACCCGCTCGGGTTGCTGCTCGAGCACCCGCATCGAAGCCAGCGCCGCGGCGGCCGAAGCGGGCGGCAGGCCGACGCTGAATACGAAGCCCGGGGCGGTGTAGCGGAGGTATTCGATCAGCGCGGCCGAGCCGGCGATGTAGCCGCCGCAGGATGAAAACGCCTTGCTGAGGGTTCCCATCCAAATGTCGACATCCCGGGCGTTGACGCCGAAGTACTCGCCGATCCCATGGCCGGTGCGGCCCATCGTGCCGACGCTGTGGGCTTCGTCGATCATCAGCATCGCCCGGTGTTTGCGTTTGACCTCGATGAATGCCGGGACGTCAGGGAAATCGCCGTCCATGCTGTAGACGCCTTCGATGACGACCAGCACCCGACGGAAATTCGGCCGCAATTGGGTCAACAGTTCGTCAAGCGCCTGGGGGTCGTTGTGCGGGAAGGCCCGCCGCCGCGCCCCAGACAGAAGCGAGCCTTGTACGATGCTGTTGTGCGACAGCGAATCGTGCAGGATCAGGTCACCCGGCCCCACCAGGTGGCCGATCGTGGTCTCGTTGGTAGCGTGTCCCCCGACCATCGTGATCGACGCGTCGACGCCGAGCCAACGGGCGATCCGTCGTTCCAGTTCGCCATGGATCGGCTTTTCACCAGAAACCAAGCGGCTGGCGGAGACGCTGGTTCCGTATTGGCGGATCGCCTCGATCGCCGCTTCGCTCACCGCGGGATCACCCGACAGCCCCAAGTAGTTGTAGCTGGCAAAGCTGATCAGCCGCTTGCCGCCGACAACCGTGGTGTCGCGAACGACCGATTCGTGAACGGTGAAGTAGGGGTTGGGAACTCCGGTGATCAGCAGTTGAGACATCGTCTGTCGCAGCCGCTGGTATTCCGGGAATTGCTCGACGCTGTCCTGGTACTCGATCGCGGGGGCAGGGGCCGCCTGCTCCGCAATCGCGGCCCCGCCCAAAGCGGGAATGCCGGCCGCGGCCGTCCCGTGGGCGATCGCCGCGGCGACGTTGGCAGCCGGAAAGTGCTGCCGGACTGCCTGGACGGTTTCCCCCACTGTCTCGATCTGGTTGAGTACCTCCTCGGGGAACCGGCCGCCGAGCGATTCCTCGATCGCCCGCGCGATCTGCAAACGCTCCAGGCTGTCCAGGCCCAAGTCGAGGACGATGTTGGTCTCGGCAGTGAGCTCACCCGCCCGTTCGCCGGCCACCAAACGGATCTGCTGCTGGACGATCGCCTGCACCGGGGCGAGCGAACGGGAGTCGAGTTCGGGCATGCCGACCGGGGCGATCGCCGTGCGGGCGGAGGCCCGGGCGCTCATCATGGTCGGCCCGCCGTCGCGGCCGAGCCCGGCCTCCTCCTCCCAACGCACCCACTTCGCGATCACCTTAAGATCGCCGTCCCGGACCGCTTCCATGCAGGCGTGGCGTTGGATCTTCCCGCTGCTCGTTTTCGGCATGGAACTGTTGCGAACCAAATAGACCGCGTCCGGCGGAAGCTCGTGTTCCTCGGTGACCGCCCGGCGAATTCGTTGCAAATGCGCGTCCCAATCGAGTCCCCGCTGACGAACCGTTTCGGCGACGATCACCAGGTGTTCGCGGTCCTGGAGCGTCATCGCGAAAGCCGCGACCGACCCGGCTTGGACGGCGTCACAGGCCTCTTCGACGGTTTGCTCGATGTCTTGCGGGTACCGATTGACCCCGCGAATGATGACCATGTCCTTGAGGCGACCGGAAACGTAGAGCTGACCCTGGTGCAAAAAGCCCAGGTCGCCACTCCGCAAGAACGGCCCCTGCCCGTCCGCCGTTCTGCCCCCGAATGTCTTCTCGGTCGCGCGGAACGCCTGCCAGTAGCCCTGACCGACCGACGGGCTTTGTACCCAGATTTCGCCGATTTCCCCTTCCGGCAGGATCTCGAAGGTTTCGGGCGAAACGATCTCGACCAATTCGCCCGAGACCACCTGCCCGCAAGCCACCAGCGTCCTGGAGTATTCGGCTTCCGCCGCCGCCGGTACCGCCTGCTTTTGATCCAGCTGGGTCCCGTCAAACGTGGTGAAGATGGGCCGATTCTCTTTGGGACCGCCGGTTACCAGCAACGTCGTTTCGGCCATCCCGTAGCAGGGCAGGAAGGCGCTGCGATTGAAGCCGTAGGGGGCGAATCGCTCGACGAACGCATCGATCGTCTTGGGACGGATCGGTTCGGCGCCGTTGAACGCGATCCGCCAATGAGAAAGGTCGACGCCCTCTAATTCCTGGTCCGCGATCTTGTCCACACACAGCTGGTAACCGAAGTTCGGCCCGCCGCTGATGTGAATTTTTTCTCGCGACAGGGTCTGCAACCACTTGGCCGGGCGCTGCAGGAAAGTCATCGGACTCATCAAGGTCGACGGTCGCCCGATGTAGAGCGGCTTGAGAATCCCCCCGACCAGCCCCATGTCGTGATAGGCCGGCAACCAGGCCATCGCCCGGTCGTTCCGGTGGAGCTCGAAAGCCTCCAGAATCAGCTCACAATTCGCCAGCAGGTTCCGGTGTGTCAGCATCACTCCCTTGGGCGACCCCGTCGAGCCGCTGGTGTACTGCAAGATCGCCAGTGAATCGCCCGACAGGGACGGCGGTTCGACCCAGGCGTCCGAATCACGCAGTTCCGGCGAGTCCGTGCCGATGAAACTGAGCCCTTCCAGATCCTCGTGCTGATCGGCCGTCCGCAACTGCTCGGCAACCGCTTGGGTCGTGAAGGCGATCCGGGTGTCGGCGTCATCGACGATCGACCGGATGCGGGTCGCCCGACGGTTTTTCCGCGGCGGGTAAGCCGGCACCGCGATCGCGTCCAAGGCATGGCAGGCGAACAGGCCGATGACAAAATCGAGGCCGGGCGGGTAGAGCAACAAAATTCGCTGACCGGGCCGGATCCGGGACCGCATCGCCCCGGCCAACCCCCGCACCTCGTTCCACAACTCCGCGTAGGTCAGGGAGCTTAGCGTGGAATCACCGTCCGTGAAGGAATAGGCCGTCTGCTGGGGACGGACCTCGGCCCAATATCGCAAAACCGCCAGCAGGTGGCTGGTTGGCGGGGCCGAGTTTCCGAAATACGGGTGAGGCAACACGGAGGTTCGTTTTAGCATGATTGGACGTCTGCGAGCTGCGGCACGTTCAGGGTAACCGGCCGACACGCGGCCGGTCTTGGGGCAAGCCTCGGTGGGCCGCCAAGGCAACGGACGACTGACCCCGACATTTCTCGTCGGAAGGTGCCACGCCCACAACGGATCCCACCGCCACGGAAGGCCCACACCTGTTTTCGAACCGTTATCAAGCGTTTCCGAACGACAACTCCTAGGGAACTAATATCCTTCCCAGCCTTCCCAATTAACGGAGCCCTCATTCTACTCGACCTACAGGGGTTGGTAAGCTCCGCTTGCGAGTCGCGAACTAGCAGACCAAGCTTCATTCAACCTTGTTTCGGCCAGCCGGGCTATAACCGTTGCGAGGAACCGGAGGTTTTCTGATTTTTTTGAATTCTACGCAGCAGGTGTGAGCATGCTTCCCCCCGCCGGCGGTCGGACCGTTATTTTTTGCTTCGAGGATTCGAGCGTCGGACGGTTGGCCCCTGCCACCACCGCCAAGCCGGCGTATGCCATTTCCTGCGGCTCCTTCCGCCTGATCGACTGGCTGCGAGAACTCGGTTTGCCGATTTTTGCGAGCTGCCGACCCCACCTCCGGCTGATTCAGCGGCTCGATTACGGCCTGGGCTCGGCCCTCGAGGGGCTCGCGGCGACCGACAGCGTCTTGTTGGTCAATGCCCGCTTGGTGCCGACCGTCGGGGCCTTCCGCCGTTTGCAAGCATTGCTCGCCGCTCAAACCTCGCAGGTCTGGCTCGATTCCGAGGGGGCCGTCGCGATGGCGTGGGTTGGCCCCGAGGGAACGGGTTTGCGCCCCCTGGCAGCGGAATCCGACGAATCGACTCGCGTCATCGAACCGGTCGGTCCCGCCGCCCACGGCCAGGACGATACCGAAGCGACAGTTCAACGGCTGATCCGAACCGTTCCCGAGTCGGCCGTCATCCGAGCCGATCCGACGGCCGAGACGTTTCGTTGGCCGCATGATCTCGTCAGTCAGCACATGCTGGCGCTGTCCGAATCGCTCGCCTGGCGGATCGAGCATGGTGATTATCAGCAACCACAGGACGGGCTGTTCGTCGCGCCCGGAGTCACCCTCGGGCAAAACGTCGTTATCGATAGCCGCGGTGGCCCGATCGTGATCGAGCAGCAGGCACGGGTTGGGCCGTTCTGTTTCCTCGCCGGGCCGGTCCACATCGGGGAGGGGGCCCGCATCATCGAGCACGCCGCACTCAAAGACGCCGTCGCGCTCGGACACACGACCAAAGTCGGTGGGGAGGTCGAAGCGTCCGTGATCGAACCTTACTCGAACAAGCAGCACCACGGCTTCTTGGGGCACAGCTACCTGGGGAGTTGGATCAACTTGGGGGCCGGGACCTGCAACAGCGATTTGAAGAACACCTATGGCACGATCAACATGGAATACGGGAGTGATCGGGTCGGTACGGAGATGCAGTTCATGGGGTGTGTGATGGGCGATTACTCCAAGACCGCAATCAATACCGGGATCTTCACCGGCAAAGTGATCGGCGTCTGCAGCATGCTGTACGGGTTCGTCACCTCGAACGTCCCCAGCTTCGTCAATTACGCGAGGCTCTTCGGGCAGACCGCAACGTTGCCGCCCGAGGTGATGCTGAGTACCCAATCGCGGATGTTCGCCCGGCGCCAGGTCGAGCAACGGGAGTGCGACCGACAACTGGTCTGGGACATGTTCGACCTGACGGAGGACGAACGGAATCTGCAAGCGGCGATCGGGCTGTAGTTGCCACACCGCTGCCCCGATCGGTTCGGCCCTGACCGGTTGGTCGTGATCGCCTGGGAACCCGATAGACTGGCCGAGCCGCTGCGGATGGCCTATCCTGCCGGTCGGGTGATCCGCCGACTCACCCGCGCCACCGGTTTTTTTTTGATCCACCACCAGCGCGCCGGAGCCCGTTGATGTCATCCAACCACGAACCGCAACCGACCGCGGGCCACGCCGGCCGCCAGCACCTCTGGACGGGCGTCTTTCCGGCGATCACGACGCAGATGCACCGCGACGGGACGCTCGACCTGGAAGCGACCGCGCGGCATGTCGAAGTGCTGATCGCCAGCGGCATTCAGGGGCTGATTTTCCTCGGGTCGCTCGGTGAGAACCAATCGCTGAGCGAAATCGAAAAGCGGTTGGTCATGACCGAAATGGTCGCGGCCGTTCGGGGCCGGATCCCGGTCCTGTCGGGGGTTGCCGAAACCTCCACGGCCGACGCGGTTCGTTACGTCAAGGACGTTCAGCGAATCGGCGTCGACGGGGTGATGTTGTTGCCGGCGATGGTCTACCGCACTCCCGATCCGCACGAGACGCTGGCCCATTTCCGCACAGTCGCCTCCCAGACCGACGCGCCGATCATGGTTTACAACAACCCGATCTCGTACGGGAACGATGTGACCCCGGCGATGTTCGAGGAATTGGCAGAAATCGACAATTTCGTCGCCCTCAAAGAGAGCAGCGGGGATACCCGTCGGATCACGGACCTGCGGAATACCGTCGGTGACCGCTACGCGATTTTCACCGGCGTCGATGACCTGGCGCTCGAGAGCGCCGTCCTGGGGATCGACGGCTGGGTTGCCGGGACCGGGATCGCCTTTCCTGAACACAACCAACGGTTGTGGGAATGGATGCAAGCCGGCGAGTGGGACCGTGCGGTCGAACTCTATCGTTGGTTCACGCCGCTGCTGCACCTGGATGTACACGTGAAGTTCGTCCAGTACATCAAGCTCTGCGTCCAGGAATGCGGGCTCGGGAAGGAATGGACCCGGGCGCCGCGATTGTCGATCAGCGGTGCGGAGCGGGAAGCGGTCCTGCGGGTGATTCAACAAGGGATCGCGACGGCCCCACCGTTGCACTGATCCTGCCCAGCTGTGGCCGGTTTCGGTCACCGCTGGTTGCTGCCCTCGCCGCTACGAGCTATGCGGTGGTCATCGCCGTGAGCGGCTCACGAAGTGGCAGCGACGGGCATCAAGCGGCCTGACGTGTGAGCTTGGTGGGGAGGTCCTCTGGGGCATTCATCAATTGCCCCAACCGCCGAACCGTCTTGGCGGTCGCCCCGCGGTGATTTTGGATCACCGCTCGAGCCCGCCGTCCTAAGTCATCCGCCGCCGGGGGCGAATCGAGGCACTCGGCGACGAAGCGGGTCAGATCGGCGGGGGTCGTGAGTCGTACGGCGGCCCGCTCCCGCAGCAGTCGGTCGGCGATTTCGCGAAAGTTCTCGGTGTTCGGCCCGAAGCAGACCGCGTTGCCATAACCGGCCGGTTCGAGCATGTTTTGGCCGCCACGGTCGCCGAAGCTGCCGCCGACGAATGCGACCCGACCGACCCCCCACCAATGCCGCAGTTCGCCGATCGTGTCGATCAGCACCACGGTCGTCGTGGGCCAATGTTCTGCCGGCGGACTGACCTCGCCGCGGCGACGGACCTGATACCCGCGGGCACGAATCAACGCGGCGACCTCATCAAACCGCTCGCGGTGACGAGGCACCAAGATCAGGCGGAGTTGCCGGTGCTCGGACGACAGGGCTTGGTAGGTGTCGAGCGCGGCGGCCTCTTCGCCGGCCTGCGTGCTTCCGGCGATCAGCACTTGATGCCACGGGTCCAAGCCGACCCAGCGGGCCAGACGATGGACATCGGGCGTATCTCGCGTATCCGGCGCGTTGTCGAACTTGATCGAGCCGGTCACGTCGACCGCTAGCGGGTTCGCCCCGCAAGCCAAGAATCGCCCCGCCGTCTCCTCATCCTGGCAGCCGATCCAAGCCAACCGGCCGAAGGTGCCTGCCAGCAAGCGGCCGAATCGCTGATACCGGCGGCCGCTTCGTGGGCTCAATCGCGCGTTGGCGACCGCGACCCGGCAACCCGCCGCGGTGGCCTCGCGGATCAGATTGGGCCACAGTTCGAGTTCTGCCAGGACGAGCAGTTGCGGTCGGAGCGTCCGCAAGGTCTGCCGGACTGCCCAACTGAAATCGAGCGGACAGAAACAGACGGTCTCGTTCGCGAACCGCGAACGGGCCAGGTCGTATCCCGCGTCGGTGGTGGTGGTGATCACGAGCGGCTGATCAGGGTGCTCACGCCGGTAGGCGGCCACCAACCCGGCGATCAAGTTCACCTCGCCGACGCTGACGGCATGAAACCAGACGAAGTCGCCGATCGGTTCCCCCGCTTCTTGACCGGGGATGTCCTCCGGTCGGATGCCGAACAGCTTTTGCCGCAAACCCCGCCGATACCGCCCGTAGCGGGCCATCCGATAGACGACCAACGGTGAAACGGTTGACAGAGCCAGGCAATACAGGAAATCAAAGATCATCGCTCACGAGTCCGTTCGAGAGTGAGTGGTCGTATAACGTGCCGCGGCGAGCGCAGGTCCCGTCGCCGCGGCGTTCACGCGATGTGCTTCAGGCAGCAGCTCTTGTACTTCTTGCCACTGCCGCAGGGACAGGGGTCATTGCGGCCGACCTTGGGGCCACGACGCCGGATCGGCTCGGGCTTGGCATCCACATCGGTGTTGTTGGTCTGCATCGCGGAATCACGACCAGAGCTTCCGGCCGTATCACCACCGGAGGGTGCTGAAACGATTTCGCTTTTTTTGGCCCGGGCATCGACCCAGGTGCTGCGGACAAATTCGTCGTTGAACGATTCCATTCGGAAAATCAGGTCGGTCGCCCGTTCGCCGATCGATTCCCACATCGTTTCGAACAACCGCATCCCTTCCCGCTTGTACTCGACTTTCGGGTCGAGCTGGGCGTAGCCCTTCAGTTGGACGCTGCTCCGCAGGTGGTCCATCGCCAGCAGGTGATTCTTCCAGGCTTCATCGACGATGGTCAACAACACTTGCCGTTCCATCCGTCGCATCTCGGGGTGGAAGCGGTCGTCGATCGCCCGGTCGACCAAGACCTCGACCTGGGCACGGTTCATTCGGCCCAGGTCCTCGGGGAGGGTTTGCAGCCCCAGGTCCTGTTTCAGGTAGTCGGCGAACCCGGTGATTTCCTGAGGGGAATTGACGGCTACCGAAAGCGTGGTGTCGGTTTCGACTTCCGAAAACAACGCGGCGACCTTCGCTTGGGCCGCCCGCAACTTGTCTGCCGACTCGTCATCCGCCCGCTGGGACTGCAAAATCAACTGCGACTTCAATTCGTCGCGATTGAGCAACATCTCATCGATCGACAGTTCGACGCCGAAACGGCCGAGCATCCAACTGGCTAGCCCCTCGCGATCGAGATGAACTTGGTTGCCCTGTTTCGCGGTGAAAGCGGAGATCCCGGTCAGGATCGGGTATTCCTTTTCCTTCTCGGCATAGGCCTGCTCGGCGCGGCCGATCAGCAGCCCGACGATCCGGCGATGGTCCTCCAGATCGGCAAACTCGTCCGGGGTCACCTCGATGCCGAACTTGTGCCGAACCCAACCACACAACGACCGGAGGCCGAAATTCTCGTCCAACAGCGGCTGCCCCTCGGACAGATCGGTCTTCTTGATTTTGGCATAAGCGCGATCGGTCAACTGGTCGACCAGTTCGTCTCGTTGCAGCTTTTGCAGGTCATGGTCTCGGTAGTTCGTCCCGAACCGGGTGTTGGACCAGGTCGCCAACGCCTTCCAATTCCAATCCTCTTCCGGCATTTCCTCCGGCAGGTTTTCCTCGACCACTTCCAGGACCGCCACTTCGGCGGCCCGTTCGGCTTGGTCCCGCGCGTACTCGTCGGCCGTCTTGAAATCGAGATTGCGGAAATCCTTCGCGTCGAGCGGACAACCCAGCTGTGAACTGGCGTAACCCGCGAACGAGGACGGGACGAAATCCGCGTCGAGGAAGATCTTGACGAACTTGCTGATCTGTTGGCGGATCTGGTCGAGGATCAGTTTTCGGCAACTGACGCCGTCCAAAATCTTTTGGCGGTAGCCGTAAACTCGCTTCCGCTGTTCGTCCATCACCTCGTCGTACTCGAGCAGACTCTTGCGGGTCTCGAAATGCCGTTCCTCGACCTTCTTCTGGGCGGCCGCGATCCGGCGGGTGACGAGTTTGGACTCGATCGCCTCGCCCTCCTGCATCCCCAACCGTTCCATCACGCTCTTCACGAAGTCGCCGGCGAAGATCCGCATCAGGTCGTCTTCGAGCGACAGATAGAAGCGGCTGCTGCCGGGGTCACCCTGACGGCCGCAACGGCCGCGCAACTGCAGGTCGATCCGGCGGGATTCATGCCGCTCCGTGCCGATCACGTACAGCCCGCCCAAGCCACGGACTTCCTCGCCCTCTCGCTTCATCTGCTCGCGCTGCTCGATCTCGGCGACAAGCGCCTCCCACTCCTCTTCGGGAACTTCCAACCGGGTCGGATACTTGTGCTGCAATTGGGCCCAGGCCATCGTCTCCGGGTTGCCACCCAGGATGATGTCGGTACCGCGACCGGCCATGTTGGTGGCGATCGTGACCGCCCCCTTGCGGCCGGCTTGGGCCACGATCTCGGCTTCGCGGCCGTGCTGCTTGGCGTTCAACACCTCATGCTTGATCCCCCGTCGCTCCAACAGGGCCGACAGGCGTTCGCTCTTCTCGATACTCACCGTGCCGACCAGGACGGGGCGACCGGCGAGCTGCATCGCTTCGACCTTGGATACCGGGATCTCGACCGTCTCGCGGGTCTCCTGGTCCCGAAATCGGATCGGGTCGGAGTCCGGATCGCCTTGCACCTGGCCGCACAAATCGTTGCCGTCTTTCAAGAACAACACGTCCCACTTGTGCGTCCGTTCGATGTCGTCAGCCAAGGCGTTGAACTTGTCCTTCTCGTTCAGATAAATCTTGTCGGGGTGCTCGATCCGCTGCATGTCCCGATTGGTCGGGATCGCGATGACGTCCAACTTGTAGATCTTCCAGAACTCATTCGCCTCCGTCATCGCCGTGCCGGTCATCCCGGCGAGCTTGTGATAGAGCTTGAAGAAGTTTTGCAGGGTGATCGTGGCAAACGTCTGGGTTTCCTGCTTGATCGGGACGCCTTCCTTCGCCTCGACCGCCTGGTGCAGCCCGTCGCTCCATTGACGGCCTTCCATCAATCGACCGGTGAATTCGTCGACGATCACGATCTGGCGATCTTTGACGACGTAGGTCACGTCGAGCTTGTAGAGGTAGTGTGCCTTGAGCGAGTTGTCGATCAGGTGGGGCCAATCCATGTTGCCCGCGGTGTAGAAGCTCTCGACCCCCGCCAACCGCTCGGCCTCGCGAACGCCCTCGTCGGTCAGCGTCACGTTGTGCTGCTTTTCGTTGACCGTGAAATGGATTTCCTTTTTCAACTGGCGGGCGATCCGATCGGCTTCGCCATACTTGCCCAAATCCATGTCGGCGGGGCCGCTGATGATCAGCGGGGTGCGGGCCTCGTCGATCAGGATGTTGTCGACCTCGTCGATCACCGCGTAGTGCAACGGCCCTTGGCTCTGTTGCAGTTCGGTCGGGAACCGGTGATCCCCACGGGCAGCCGGCCGCATGTTGTCACGCAGGTAATCGAACCCGAACTCGTTGTTCGTCCCATAGGTGATGTCACAGGCATAACACTGCTGCTTCTCGAGCGTCCCCATGCCGCTCTGGATCGCGGACACCGTCAGCCCCAATTTCGTGTAGAGCGGGGCCATCCATTCCATGTCTCGACGGGCCAGATAGTCGTTCACGGTGATCACGTGAACCCCCTTGCCTTCGATCGCGTTCAGGTAGGTCGGCAGGGTCGCGACCAGCGTTTTACCTTCCCCAGTGACCATCTCCGCGATCATTCCGGAATGCAGCACCATGCCGCCGATCAATTGGGTGTCGTAATGCCGCATGCCGAGGAAACGCCGCCCGCCCTCTCGGCAGACTGCGAACGCCTCTTCCAAGATGTCATCGAGCGTTTCGCCATCGCGGAGACGCTGCCGAAACAACTCGGTCTGGGCCTTCAATTCCTCGTCCGTCATCGCCTGATAACGCGACTCCAGCGTGCCGATCCGCTCGGCACGCTGCCGCATCTTGGCGACTTGGCGGGCGTTGCTGCTGCCGAACATGGCGGTGATGGTTCGCTCGATCGAACCGAAAAATCCGCCGAACAACAGCCCCAAGAAATCCCAGAGTCGTTCGAAAAATGACATCGCGAGTCGCTTGTGTGATTGGTTTCGTTGCGGGCCGGCGCCGCAGTCCCTGCCCGTAAAACTACGGGTTACGGCAAAATGGGTCAACGCCGATCCTGCCGACCCCAAAACGGGGGACGCCACGTCCCCCAACAGAAGGGCGTGGCGTCTTGGTCAGTCGGGACAATTTCGGCGAACGGGAGGGTCCGGGTCAGCTGTCGCCTTTCTCTTCGCCAGCGGCGGCGACCGGTTCGGGCTCGTTCAGCCGCCCACGGCTTTCGCCTTTGAAGTCGAGCCGCAGCATCTTCCCTTCGTCGTCCTTGATCGCGTCGACCATGATCGTGTCTTTTCCTTCGAAGGTGCCCTTGAGCAATTCCTCGCTCAGCGGGTCCTCGATCCGGCTCTCGAGCGCCCGGCGGAGTGGGCGGGCGCCGTAGTCGAGATTGCTGCCGGTCCTGATCAGGAACTCCTTGGCGTCGTCGGTCAACTCGAGCGCCAAGCCGCGGTCGAGCAGGCGTTCCCGCACCTTGGCCATTTCGAAGTCGATGACCAGCTTCAGGTCTTCCGCGGTGAGATGGCGGAAGATGATCGTGTCGTCCAAACGGTTTAGGAATTCCGGCCGGAAAACCCGTTCGATCTGGTCCATCACCCGGGTCTTCATCGACTCGTAGCTCGAATCGCTGTCGGGCTTGGCGAATCCGAACGCCGATTCGTTCTTGATCGCCTCGGCACCGGCGTTCGTGGTCATGATCAGGATCGTGTTGCGGAAATCGACGTTCCGGCCGAACGAGTCGGTCAGCCGCCCTTCTTCCATCACCTGCAACAGCATGTTGAAGACGTCGGGGTGGGCCTTTTCGATTTCGTCGAACAGCACGACGGCGTAGGGTCGACGGCGGATTTTTTCCGTCAACTGGCCCCCTTCCTCGTAGCCGACGAAGCCGGGAGGGGCCCCGATCAAGCGGCTGACGTTGTGCTTTTCCATGTATTCGCTCATGTCGATGTGCACCAACGCATCCGCGTCGCCGAACATGTATTCCGCGAGCGCCTTGGCGAGCAACGTTTTGCCGACGCCGGTCGGCCCGGCGAAGATGAACGAACCGGTCGGACGCTTGGGGTCCTTCAAACCGCTGCGGCTGCGGCGGACCGCCTTCGCGACGGCGCTGACCGCGGCCGATTGGCTGACGACCCGCTTGTGCAGTTCCTCTTCCATCTTCATCAGCCGCATGCTGTCTTCGGTCGACAGTCGGGTCAGCGGGATGCCGGTCATCTTGCTGACGACCTCGGCGACCACCTCTTCGTCGACAACCCCGTCGGTCATCCGGCTCTTTTCACGCCATTCCTGAGTGATCTGGTCCTTTTTGCGGCGGAGTTTTTCGGCCTGGTCGCGCAGGTTGGCCGCCTTTTCGAAGTCTTGGTTGGCGACGGCGTCTTCCTTGTCCTTGTTCAACTGCTCGACCTGCTCGTCGATCTCTTTCAGATCCGGCGGACGGGTCATCGTCCGCAGCCGGACCCGGGCGCCGGCCTCGTCGATCACGTCGATCGCCTTGTCGGGCAGACATCGGGCCGTGATGTACCGCTCGCTCATCTCGACGGCGGCGACGATCGCGTCATCGGTGAACTGGACGCGGTGGTGTTCCTCGTACCGCTCGCGAAGCCCCTTGATGATCTCGATCGTTTCCTGCTTGCCGGTCGGCTCGACGATGATCTCTTGGAACCGACGTGCCAGCGCGTTGTCTTTTTCGATGTACTTCCGGTATTCGTCGAGGGTGGTCGCACCGATGCACTGGATCTCGCCACGGGCCAAGGCGGGCTTCAGCACGTTGGCGGCGTCGATCGCCCCTTCCGCACCGCCGGCACCGACCAACGTATGCAGTTCGTCGATGAACAGGATCGTGTTCTTGACCCGCCGGACTTCGGTCATCACCGCCTTGATGCGTTCCTCGAATTGCCCACGGTATTTGGTGCCGGCGACCATCATCGCCAAGTCCAATACCACGATCCGCTTGTCGGCGAGGATGTCCGGGACTTCGCCCGAGATGACCTTTTGGGCGAAACCTTCCACGATGGCGGTCTTGCCGACACCGGCCTCGCCCAGCAGCACCGGGTTGTTCTTGGTGCGGCGACAGAGAATCTGAATCGCCCGTTCGATTTCTCGGCTGCGGCCGATCACGGGATCGAGTTCACCCTTTTTCGCCAACTCGGTCAAGTCCCGCCCGAAGCTATCCAACGCCGGCGTCTTGCTCTTGCCGCCCTTGGTACTCGCCCCAGCCGATTCGCCCGCTTCGCCACCGCGTCCGCCACGCTCGCCGACCTCGGCACCTTCCAAGCCTCCGCCGAGCAGATTCAGGACTTCTTCCCGAACGTCTTCCAGCTTCAGCCCGAGATTCATCAACACCTGAGCCGCCACGCCTTCCTGCTCGCGGAGCAAGCCCAACAAGATGTGCTCGGTACCGACGTAGCTGTGATTCAGGTTGCGGGCTTCCTCCATCGAGTACTCGATGACCTTTTTGGCCCGCGGCGTCTGCGGCAATTTGCCGACCGTCACCATCTCGGGGCCGCTCTGGACGAGTTTTTCGACCTCCAGACGGATCTTCCGCAAATCGACTTCGAGGTTCTTCAGAACGTTGGCCGCAACCCCACTGCCCTCTTTCACCAGGCCGAGCAGGATGTGCTCGGTGCCGATGTATTCGTGGTTGAAGCGTTGCGCTTCCTGGTTGGCCAGTTGCATGACCTTTCGGGCACGGTCGGTAAAA
The DNA here is from genome assembly GCA_007694185.1 of Planctomycetaceae bacterium. Lineage (GTDB taxonomy): Bacteria > Planctomycetota > Planctomycetia > Pirellulales > Pirellulaceae > UBA6163. The sequence continues at coordinate 30,712 of RECD01000253.1, read as the reverse complement.
CGTTCGTACATGGTTTCCTCTGACTTTTTTCGATCGGCGCGGCACGTTCACACGCCGCCGATCTGAGGTTCTTCACACGCCAATCATTCCCAGGCGGGCACTGATAATCAAATCTGACAATCCTATCCGGCCCGGTCCATCAGGGCCGACCCGATGAAGCCCCAATGAGCCCGCTGAAGCCCCAAAGAGCCCGCTGAAGCCCCAAAGAGACTGTGTGCGCCCAAATGAAGCCGCCCCGCACATCCGAGACTGAAATAACCGCAGCGGGGAGGATAGCACAATCCGATCGGGCCAAGTCTACCCCATGCATCGAAGCCCGCTGCGAACCACAACTCTTCAGGTCACCGAACCCGCGACTGTCCGGCTCAACCGCAATCAACGAACACCTCGGACGGTAACCGTCAACACACGAGCTGAGAAACGGTCGTGTCGGAGCCCTGCCGACGAATTCTAACGATCGATCCGATTTCCGGGGATACCAGCCTGTCGAAAAAGGGACAGCTGGGAGCGGCCTGTAAAGGGAAGTCGCCGATTCAACCGGCCAGAAAACGGCCGGTCACGCCGCTCGCGTGGCCGGTTCGAGCCGGACCACCTCGTCGACATCGGCCGCCGCGAGCTTCGGCACCGGTGGCGGCTGATCATGGCCTGCGCCGTCGGACACTTCGGCGACCCGCCGGTTCGACGGAGGCGTTGCCGCCGGGGGCGCACCTTCCGCCTGGGTAAGCGTTCGCTGCCGGTCGCGTTCCAATCGCTTCGCTTCGGCAGCCACTTCCAACCACCAGCGATCGGCAGCTTCCGTCAACCGAATCTCCTCGAGCAGGCGTTCGGCGGCTTCCCAACGCCGCGACTTACGGTAGGCACCGGCCAACAGCAACAACGCCGGTGGGTCGCGGTTTTCGACCGCTAAGCACTCCGCAAACAACGCCTCCGCTTCGCCCCATCGCCCTTGGAGATAGGCGACGTGAGCATCGACAAATCGGTCCGGCTGGTCGCTCACGGCCCGCGGGCTGATCAGCCCCTGCAACTGCTGCGTCGATTTGACGACCAGCACCACCCAAACCGCGAATCCGACCCATCCGGCGATCCTGACCAACCCCATCGCGAGCCACTCGGGGTAGACGAACCGAGCGACCAGCAGCAAATTGAAGGCCGCGGCGAAAGCGAGCGCCGTCGGCAACGCGGCCAAACGGCCTCGCCACCACAACTCGGGTAGCCCCGGCCAAAGGCACGTCAGGTACAGTTTGCGACTCACCTCGATCGACTTCGCCAAAGGGGTGAAGCCCGGCAATCCGCGTCAGGGGCTGCCCAGGCAGGGGTGTCGGTATTTCGGTGCAGACTCGACTCGAGGCGAGACTAGCCGCCGCTCGCCTTGGGTGGCAATGGGAACCCGTCGCAAAAGTTCCCGAGCGGGGATTTTATGCCCTTGCGAAACTGACTGGGCTTGCCATACTTAGGCCCCCCATTTGCTAGATAACCGGCGAACTGCCGGATTCAAAATTTTCTACGATAAACTCCCTGCGGAGCCCGACTGTCGTGAGTGTCAGCTCAGAAATCTTCAATGTCCAGTTGCGTGACCAGACCGGCACGGCTGCCTCGGTACGGCTTCGTCGGACCGGGATGGTTCCCGCCGTCTTGTACGGGCATGGCGAGACGAATCGCCATCTCGCCGTCCCGATGACGGAAATCAAGATGGCTCTGCGGCACCACACCAAAACGGTGACCCTGCAGGGCGCGGTCAGCGACACGGCGTTGCTCAGCCAGGTGCAGTTCGACCATTTGGGTATCGAAGTGCTGCACCTCGACCTGGTTCGCGTGAACCTGAAGGAACAGGTCGAAGTCGAGGTCAGCGTATCGGTTCAAGGCGAATCGGTCGGGGTTCGCAGCGGCGGGATCCTGCTGGAAAACATTCACTCGGTGACCGTGCGGTGCCCGGCCGGGGAAATCCCCGACTCGTTGCTGCTGGACGTCAACGATCTCGATCTGGGCGGGCACAAAACCGCCGCCGATTTGGTGTTGCCACCCGGGGTCGAGCTGCTGACTGCCTCCGAGACGGTCGTGGTTCACATCGAAAAGCCGAAGGGCGGAGGGTCCGAGGTCGAGGGCGAGGCCGAGGAAGTGACGGAGTAGACGGGTTGGCTGGTGGTTTCGGCGGCTCGGCAGCAGTTCTGCCCGGGGCTGCCGACGGGTGTCGGGCCTGGGATCTGGTGAGTTTGGCTTGCTGATCGGCGGTCAGGCTGTCGGAATCGCGGCCGCGAACGTCCCGGTCGTTAGCGGACAATCGATGACGGGCGTTGGTCCGGCATCAGGCGGTAAGAGTTGGAGAAATGAAGTTAATCGTCGGGCTTGGAAATCCCGGTCGACAGTATGCGGGAACCAGGCACAACGTCGGCTTTGAGATTGTGGGAAAGCTGGTCGATCCGATTTTGGGTCGGCCGCGGGTCCGCAATCGATTCGGAGGCGAGTTGGCTGAGGCGAATTATGAAGGCCAATCGGTTGCGGTGTTGTGCCCGCTGACCTTCATGAATGCCAGTGGCGGAAGCGTTCGTCAGGCAGTCGATTTTTTTCGAGTCGATCCGGCGAACGACGAGTTGTTAGTGATTTGTGATGACATGAACCTGCCCACCGGTCGGCTGCGATTTCGCTGCAACGGTTCGGCGGGCGGCCAAAAGGGGCTCGGCGATATCATCGCGAAGCTCGGTACGGATCAGTTTTCTCGGTTAAGATTTGGGATCGATCGCCCCCCGCCCGGTCGGGAGGTTGTCGACTATGTGCTCAGTCCGTTTCCTGCTCAGGTTCGAGGGTCGGTAGATGCAGCCATCGACGTGGCGACCGAAGCCACCTTGCAATGGCTTGTCCATGGTGTCGCTTTTTGCATGAACCGCTACAATGCGGCGGGTTCAGCTTCGTAACGCGCGGGACAAATGCGGATCGCGTCGGTAGCGGGGCAGATGGGAGCGGGCCGGCAGCGGCGATTCGGGTTGATGGCGGAGGCCGACGATCCGGGGCGTTGGCGACGGATTCAGTTTTTTGATTCAGATTTGCGATTTCGCTAGTAGATTTTTGGGGAGCAACCTTTCGTGGCCCGCAACGTTTATGAAACGCTGTTTATTTTGGACAGCAATCACTACAGCCGTGATCCCGGGGGCGTCAGTGCCGGTGTGAACGCATTGTTCGAAAACATCGGCGGCAACGTCTTGGCTAGCCGATTGTGGCAAGAGCAGAAGCTCGCCTATCCGATCGACGGCCACCAGAAGGGGACTTACTGGTTGACCTACGTCGAAATGGAAAGCACGCGTTTGCCGGAACTGGATCGGGGCTGCCAATTGAGCGAACCGGTGTTGCGGCACTTGACGCTCAAAGTCGATCCGCGTTTGGTCGAGCCGATGTTGGCTCACGCTCGTGGTGAAGCATCGTTGCCGCGTCCCGACGCGTCCGCGATTTCGGTCGACGACGGTGATTCGGCCTAGCAGCGATCTGTGGATCGGCTTCGCCTTGGTTTTGCTACCATCCGGACCTCAACGTGAGAACGAAACATGGCTAGTTACAACCGCGTGATGCTGATCGGCAACCTGACTCGAGACATCGAACTGCGTCACACGCCCGGTGGGACGGCGGTTACTGACTTGGGGATGGCTGTCAACGATCGGCGAAAGAACGCTCAGGGCGAATGGGTCGACGATGTCACCTACGTCGACATCACGCTGTGGGGCCGGACGGCGGAGATCGCGGCGGAGTACCTCCGAAAGGGCTCGCCGGTCTTCATCGAAGGCCGGTTGCGATACGAGACCTGGGAAGCGGACGGTCAGAAAAAATCGCGTCTGAAGGTCGTCGGCGAGCGTTTGCAGTTGCTCGGCAGTCGTCAGGACGATTCGGGACGGACGGACTCGGGTCGCGGCGGTAGCTCGGCGAGTTCGGCCCGGCAGGTCCATGAAAGTTACCAAGACGACTCGGCCGAGGATTATGCCCCGCCCGGACGTCGCGACGCCCAGCCCACGGGCGGCGGTTCGAGTTACCAGGACCCCGACATTCCATTTTGACGACAATCCTGCTGTCATTTTCAATCCCAACACCCTTCAATCGCCGACCCTGCCGGTTTCAACAGACCCGGTCGGCGTTCATCCCGACGAGGCGAGCATGCCCACTTTCAAAACGACGACACGGAAAGCGAATCGAGCGCACAAGCGACTGCCCAAGGGGGCTAACGGCGGTTACCGATTGCTGCTGATTCACAACGTGGAGCACTTGGGGCGTCAAGGTGATATCGTCGAAGTTCGCCCTGGCTACGCGATGAATTACCTGTTGCCACAGGGCTTGGCGACGATCGCGACCGACCATCACCAGCGGATGGTCGAAAAGCACCGCGAGAAGCTCCGACAGATCGAACTCGAAAAGCTGGCAGATTTCCGCCGTGCGGCGGACGATTTGGCGAAGCAGTCGATCACGATCGAAGCGAACGCGAACGACGACGGCCACCTGTATGGCAGTGTCGGGGCTCACGAGATCGTCGACGCCCTGAAGGCGGTTGGCGTGACCTTGGCCAGCGACCAAATTCGCCTGGAAGGACCGCTGCGGGAACTCGGGCTGTACACCGTGAAGGTCCATTTGCACAGCGAAGTTCAGGGCGAGGTTAAGGTGTGGGTGGTCCCGACCGCCAATTCCGAATCAGGCCAGTAAGGCGGTGTGTTGTCGGTCGGCCGGTCGCTCATCGGCTGTCCCTTGACGTTTTCTCTCTGGCCAGCGTGCCAGGGAGGATGTCGTGGCATTGCCAACCTTTTTTGATTCGACGGCCGTCTGTCGGGGCGACCTCAGGAAGTCACGGGGCTGTGGCGAAATTGGCAGACGCGCTGGACTTAGGATCCAGTTCCTTCGGGAGTGCAGGTTCAACTCCTGTCAGCCCTACTGATCGCTCCCGCCCAGTTGCCAAGCTGGGCTCGCCGGTGTTTTCTTCATCTCGGTCAATCGTCTTTTTGGCTGAGCATTTTATCCCTGTTCGAACCAACTCACCGACTGCCGTTCCGTGATCCTCATTCTGAAAACCGGTGCCTCGGAAGACCAGGTCGCCCATGTGATCGCGCGGGTGGAGGAATTGGGCATGCGTGCCCATCTCAGCCGCGGCACCTACCGCACGATCGTCGGGATCATCGGTGACGAAAATCGAATTCGTGAGGAACCGCTGCGGGCGATTCCCGGAGTGGCCGAGGTTGTGCCTGTCCTGCCGCCTTACAAATTAGCTTCCCTGGATGCCCATCCCGAACCGAGCGTCGTCGACGTGTCGGGGGTCAAAATCGGCGGCGGCAATCTGGGAATGATCGCCGGCCCGTGCAGCGTGGAGGACGAAGACCGGATGTTCCGGATCGCCCGCAGCGTCCGCGACGCCGGTGCGAACCTGTTCCGAGGTGGCGCCTACAAGCCGCGGACCAGCCCCTACGCGTTTCAGGGGTTGGGCGAGGACGGGCTGAAGTTGTTGCGGGACGTCGGGGATCGGTTCGGAATGCCCGTCGTGACCGAAGTGACCGACGTTCGCTGTGTCGACCTGGTGGCCCGCTACGCCGACATGATCCAGATCGGCGCTCGGAACATGCAGAACTTCGTGCTGTTGACGGAGGTCGGGCGAACGAACCGCCCTGTGCTTCTGAAGCGTGGCATGAGCGCGACCGTGACCGACCTGTTGATGAGTGCCGAGTACGTCCTCAGCCAGGGGAATCCGAACGTCGTGCTTTGCGAGCGGGGTGTGAAGGGTTTCGATCCGGCGACCCGAAACCTGTTCGACGTTTCCGCGGTGCCGTTGGTGCAAACCTTGAGCCACCTGCCGATCATCGTCGACCCGTCGCACGCCACCGGGCGTCCCGACCTGATCCCGGCCTGTGCACTGGCCGGCGTCGCAGCCGGGGCGGATGGGGTTCACATCGAGGTTCATGATTGCCCCGAGGTCGCCAAAAGCGACGGCCCACAGGCGTTGCTTCCTGATCAATATCGCGAATTGGCAGCCAAGATCCGCCAGATGGCCGAATTGCTCGGCAAGACGATCTCTCCCCTACCCCAGGCTTTGACATGACGCGACGACCCTTCATCGCGGGTAACTGGAAGATGAATACCCGCCGCCAGACCGCGATCGAATTGGTCCGGCAACTGCTGAACGGGCTCAACCAGGACGTTCGGACCGAAGTCGCCGTTTGCCCACCTAACCCCTATTTGACCGTCGTGGCCGACTTGGTAGCCGGATCGCCCATCGAACTGGGGGCTCAGAACTTATACCCCGCCGGTGACGGGGCCTACACGGGCGAAGTCCATGCGGGAATGCTGACCGACGTCGGTTGTCGGTTCGTGATCCTCGGCCACAGCGAACGGCGGCAGTACTTCGCTGAGACCGATGCGTTCGTTGCGGAGAAGCTGCAATCCGCCCTGGCAGGCAACTTGGTACCGATCGTCTGCGTCGGTGAAACTTTGGAACAACGGCAAGCGGATCAGACCGACGAGGTCGTTCGGGCCCAAATTCTCGGGTCGCTGGAAGGCTTGGACGAAGTTCGAGCGGCCGGGATCGTGATCGCCTACGAGCCGGTCTGGGCGATCGGCACCGGTTTGACAGCGACACCCGAGCAAGCCGAGGCGGTTCACCAACTGATCCGCAAGCTGCTCGGTGAACTGTTCACCCCGGAAGTGGCCGCACAGATTCGGATCCAGTACGGCGGCAGCGTCAAAGCGGACAATGCCGCGCAACTGCTTTCGCAGCCCAACATCGATGGGGCGTTGGTCGGTGGCGCCAGCCTCAAGGCGGCCGATTTCCTGGCGATCATCGCCGCTGCCGAAGCGACGCTCGCCTGATCGGGATTGACCTAGCCGAAAACGGAAGGGACACTGACGTTCAGTCCGCAAAAATGACCATCAACTGACTTCATCGCCTTCAATTATCCTCGTTGAGACGGATCGCATGACCCCCTTTTTCCTCTTGGCGAACATCGTCAGCATGATGCTCGGTTGGGCCTTGTTCTTCCTGTCGCTGTTCCTGATCCTGTTGATCTTGGTGCAACGCGGCAAAGGCGGCGGCTTGACCGGCGCCCTGGGCGGTCCCGGTGGGCAAAGCGCCTTCGGTACCAAGGCCGGTGACCTGTTCACCAAAATCACCAGCTTCACCGCGCTGGGCTGGATCGCCCTCTGTGCTTTCACGATGTGGCTGATCGGCTCTCACGGCGCCACCGTTGCGATCGACCCGGACACCCCTCGTCTTTCGCCGACTCCCGCCGAACAGCGTTCGGGAAGCCCCGGGACGATCGACTTCGGTGACGAGTCCTCCGCAGCCGATCCCGCTGGTGTGCTGACCCCGGCCGAACTGACCCCGGCCACGGAACCGACTGCCGGCGAAGAGCAACCCGCTCTCAGTGCTGCGGAACCCGCAGCACCAGAATCGGCCCCCGAGGCAGCACCGACGCCAGACGCTGCGGAGACGCCAGCCCAGCCGAACGAGTAACCCGTCCGCGGGCTGCCGCGAACGAGCATCACCAGCAGGTGCGTGCAACTCAATTGAGCGTGTGGTCGGTCAGGTAGGCGATTTCCGCTGGGTCGAGTGCCCGGTCGAAGATCATCAGATCGTCCAAATCGCCGACATAGTAGACGCCCAACAGGATCACGGCCTTCTCCGGATCCCAAGAAAACTTGAGCGGCTTCTTCAGGTCTCCAACCGCTTTGCCGTCCAAGTAGAGCGTCGCTCGGGAATCTCCGCCGACCTCCGCGTTGATCCGCTCAAACGTGAAGGCCACGTGAGTCCAGCGCTCCTTCGAAAATGGCGGGCGTTTGACGGTGATCATCGGCCGCTGATCCACCGGCCATTGGTCCCACGCGATCTTTTGCGGGTTCCAGTGCGTCAAGTCGCTGAAGACGCCGAGTCGAAAATCCCTCGGCAAATCCTTGTCGAAATCGATGAACAGCGACCCGTCGTTCCAATCGACATGGGTGATCTGCAGCGGGTCGCAATAGCCCTCCGGTAGGTCCTGATCGGGACTCAGCCGCATCCAGAGGGAAACCGTTCCCGACCAGTCATTCGCGGAGTGGTGCATTTCGTTGCCGGCGAACAACAGCACCTGCTCGGTCTTTTGTGTGAATCGCAGGCAATCGCCAAACCGCCCCTGGCCCGACGCGATCGAGACTCCCGGGACCTGCATCCCCACGGTGATCCGCTCGCGACGCAACGAATCGGCGGTGCGAATGCGTCCGTCGCCGGCGAACCGCTTGGCATCAGCGGTGCCATCAAAAGGGGCGTGAAAGTGCAGCGATTCAAGGAGTTTTTCAACATCGACTTCGCCCACCGACCGCTCCGTTTGGCTGCGGGCGACGGAACCGATCGTCAGCAGAAAGGCAAAAGCTAAAAGGGATTGTAACGGTCGGGAAGGCATCGGTAGGTTTCCATCGTGAAGGGGAAGGGGTAGCCAAAACTCTAATGATGCCGCCCGCGCCAGTAAAGCGAATCCGCGGAACGGATCTGGCCAAAGCTGGTTCGCCGCGGAAGCCTGCCCGCTCACGATCGACGAAGAAATCGGTAGCCGCGCATGCCCCGCCCGCCAAATGCGAAGGCGGCTCGCCCGGCACCCGATTTGACAACGGCTCTCGGTCGGCCATCATGCAACTTGGCCGATCGAATGAGCGATCCGGACGGCGTCCTTCATGCGGCCGTCTGTTCACGTTCGTCGCTTTGGTCCCGACATGCGGAACCGATCCCCCGTGAACACCGGAGAGAGCTGGCTTCGATGAAACGGCTGCTGCACCCGCTAACGATCTGCCTGTTGTTTGCGGCCGGCAATCTCCCTGCTGCGGCGATCGCGGAGGACCCGACGGTTCCCGCCGAGTCGATTTCTCATGTGCCGTTGCCGGAGCAGCGACAACGGTTCCAGAATCAGGAATTGATGCCGGCGAATCTCGGCGGCTGGATCGTTTCACCGGATGCCGTTCCCCGAATCATTTGGCGCGATGTCGATGAGGTACGACGACTGCGGGGTGATGTCAATTTCTCGGTTCGTTGGTTCGATGCCACGCTGACTGAGTTCCCTCAACCGCAGCATCCGGGTCGCTGGATGGCATCGATTTCAGGAACGGCGCCCAACGGAACGCCGCTGCGGCGGGCGTTGACCTTTTTTGTTATCCCTCGCGATATCGGGGCCGCGTCATCAATCGATCTGACAATCGCTTTGCCGAATTTTCCCGGCGCCAACACGCCCGCCCCTTGGCGTGAGCGAGAAGGCGAAATCACCCGGTTGCTCACCGGCCTGGTGGGCCAAGCGTTGACCCAAAGCCAGCAAGGGGCGATCCTCCTGGCGGGCCTCACCGAGAGTGAACCGCTCGGCCGTGCGGCGAGATACGTCGAATCGGCTTCCGTCATGAATGACGAGCACCACCTGGCGCTCAAGTTGAAACAACTCGGTCTGCACGACAAGGTCCGCCCGCTGCGAGCGCCACGTCCGTTGGAAAACCCCGCTGTGACGCTGACAGCTGGGACTGCGGAGCAGGCGGGCGTCGTGCCGGACGCGAAAGCCCGGATCGACGCCCTCTGCCAAGCTTGGGCGGATGATACCGGCGAGCCGTTTGTGACGTTGGTCGCTCGGCGTGGGGTCATCGTCACCCACCGGGCCTTTCAAAACGCCGACAGCCAAACGCCTGTCCCGCTGGACTATCGATGTTGGGTAGCCTCACTCACCAAGACGGTCACGGCGTTGATGTTCAGCCAATTTGTCGATCAGGGGCTGATCGATCTCGACGCCCCGTTGTCGGCGGTATTCCCTGATTTTCCCCAAAATGACCCGCATGTCCCGACGTTTCGTCAGTGCCTGAATCATACGAGCGGGTTGACCGGGCACGGTGACTTCGGCGGCATGAAGAACCCGCACCTCGAGAACGTGGTGTTGAACGGAATCGACGTCAACGAACCGAACTCCCGGTACGCGTATTGCGGATTGGGGTTCGAATTGACCGCTAAAGCGATGGAGATCGTTTGCGGCAAGAACGCGGCTCGGATTTACGAAGACCACCTCTTTCGCCCGCTCGGGTTCGGCGATGTGGTGATGGGCAACGCGAGTTCCGACGGCGAATTCACGGCCATGGAACTGGGCATCCTCGGTCAATGGGTGGCGAATCAAGGCCGCTACGGTTCGCTGGAATTCATCTCGTCAGAGACTTTCGCGTCGCTGCTTCCGCAACCCCTTCGCGTCGTCGAGAGCGGGCCGACCGCAGAGGAAGGGTTGGGGCTGCATTGGGTTCGGCACCGCCGCCCAGGCGACGGTGCCGGTTCAGAGCGAGCCGGCGAGTTGCTCTTCGGCCCGCGGACGCTCGGGCACGGGTCGTTCTCGGGTTGCGTCTTCGTTGTCGATCCCGATCAAGCGTTGGTGATCACGCAGGTTCGCCGGAGTACCGGACCGCGGCACGCGGAATGGTCGCGGAAGTTCATGCAGACCATCGCCGACTGCATCTCCGCGGAGTAGCCGACTCCTGAGGCGACGCTCCGCGGGACGACCTCGATCGCTGCGAACCGGCTCAACGAAACGCGTCACGCCAGCGTTGATCCGCACTGAACAATTGCCGAACCAACTCATCGACGGCATCTTGATCGAAAGGCTCGTGTTCCAACTCGTGCTCCAAAAGTTCCAACTTCTTGCGGATCAAATGACCCTGCATCCGCTGATAGGGCCGTACCTGGCCGACGCGGAGGAAAGTGCCGACCTCAAGCTTGCGGCTCCAATCCTCCAACTGTTCAATCCAGTGGATCGCCTGTTCGACGTTGCCGGACCGCGCGGCCGTGTAAGCCTCGCCACGGATGATCGAAATCTCCTTCAGGCATTCCTGGGGCGAGGGGTAGTAGGCGTAGCAACCGACGACACTCAGGGCGATCAGTCCGCCCAACATCGTCACCCCCAAGACCGACGCCGGAACGATCCGATCGTAACTGGCCACCTGAGTCGCAGCCGCCGTTTGAAAGCGAGACTCGTCGATCCCGAACCGGCGCAGGAGCCAACCGCCGATGGCGATTCCCGCGAGCAGCCCTAAGCCGATCGAGTCGAATAGCCCGAACGGTCGGTTGGCGACGTCGGCTACGATCTGCCAACTCAGCGTTGTCTGGGGAGGAAACGGCGTGGCATAAAGATCGAACGCATGGGTGTGACCGGCCGGTTCGGCGCCGGGCAGCACCAACGGCCGGTCGATCGCGTAGGCAGAAACCAGCACGATCGCGAGCAAGGAGACGAACCAGATGAAGATCGCTCCAGCGCCGTAGCGACGGACGAACCAAACCAGTGTCGCGAGGTTCATGCCGGCACCGAGCAGCAGCAGTGCCAATGCGGCACCGGGGGAGTTCGAATGCAAAAACATCATCCCTAACTGGCTCATCGCCGTCATCGGTGTGGCATACACCGGGACGGCCAACAGCGTCATCCGCGCAGGCGCCCACGGGTCCCCCATCTCGAATGCCGATTGCAACGCGCTAAAGGGCAGCAGGACGGCAAGCATCCCAAGGCCCGCCAAAGCGAGCAGTGCATAGCCGCCGCAACGCCCGGTCAACTCCCGAGCCATGTAAACGACCAACGCCAACATCCGCCACAGCCCGATGATCTTCCGCTCCTCCGGCAAGTCGGCACTGAGATTCCGGCCGCCAGCGGCGTCCGCCGAGAAGGCGTCGGTTTCCGGTATGGCGGTTCCGGTAATCGGTTCCGAATCATCCGCCGGGCGGCGAGAGAATCGATCCCAGATCATCCCCAGCAGCGTGACCATGACCAGCGATGCCAACGCGAAGCTGATGATCACGATCGGCCGCGAGAGTGTCAGCCCGTAGAGCAATGACAGCGGGTTGAACAGCGGCGCCGAAAGCGCAAAGGCGGTCATCGCGCCGGGTCGAACCCGCGCCCGATACAGTTCGATCAGGATCGGCAGGACCCCGATCGAACAGACGGGAAGCAGCATCCCGATCAGCCACGATTGGGGCAGCGAACGAAACGAATCGCCACCAAAAAAACGGCGTGTGTCAGCGGCACCGAGGTAATAACGGAGCACCCCCGCGATGAACAGTCCCGTCATCAGGGTCGGGGTCGCCATCACCAACCCCTGATACATCCGGACCACCACACCGACCAGAATCAGACTCATCATGCCGACTCCTCCGCGTCGCTTCCCGGTTCGAGTTCCGTCGATTCGGACCCCGCGGGCACATCGAGCACACCGGATTCGACGTCAACCGCCTCGGCCGGCAACTCCTCCGGTGGCAACGGGATCAGCTTCGCCTGCTCGAGCAACAGTGCTCGAAAATCCTCGATTTGGGTTCGCGTCGGTTCGTCCCAGGGCGGGGCGAGAGCACGCAAACGCCGCGACAGGCGTTCACTCGCTTCGTGGATCGGTATCCAGTCCGTTTCTTCGAGCGGGGTGTCTGCCGCGACCTCGGGAACCCAACCGACGACGTCGAGCAGACGCTGACGGAGCTCCGCCGCGGTAGCCGTTCGATCGCCATCTCGGATTTCCCCAGCGACCTCCGGGGAGTCGGTCGCCGCGGAAGCGGCCAAGATCTGCGAGGTCAGGACACCGACCTTGTCAGATGCGTCGACCAAGTCGCTCGGCCAGTGTTCCGGGGTCGAGTGTTCCGACGGGGAGTGTCCCGGTGTCGCCGAATCGGGTGCGTCCGAACAGCCTGCTAACCCGAGTGGGACAGAAGCGAAACCGCAGATAGCGAGAGCCAATCGCCAGTTTTTCATGTTCGATAATCCGGTACGGGGGTGTCACGGAGCAGGCTGCGGATGACCGTGTCGGCCGAACCGGATCGGAGAACCAATCTCACGGCCAACACAGGGGGCGCGACATCCTGGATGTCTTGAGGAGTGACGAAGGGACGGTTCCGCAGGTAAGCCCAAGCCTGAGCCACCCGCTGCCACGACAGCATCCCTCGCGGACTGACTCCCAACTCGACCGCCTCGTGTTTGCGAGTCGCTTCGACAAGATCAACCAAATACCCCTGAACGGCGGGGTGGACGGTGACCTCAGACGCTTCACGCTGCAAGTCTCGCAGGCCGTCGATCGACAGTCGTGCAGCGAATTTTTCCCGCGGCTCCGCGAATTCCGCCGGTCGGGCGGCGAGCATCGCCAACTGCGCGGAGCGATCGGGGTAGCCGATTTCCAATCGCATGGCAAAGCGATCGAGTTGGGCTTCGGGCAGCGGGTAGGCCCCATGACTATCGATCGGGTTCTGGGTCGCGATGACGAAAAAAGTGTCAACCAACCGATGGGGGACCGCATCGATGGTCACCTGACGCTCGGCCATCGCCTCCAACAAAGCGCTTTGCGTCCGCGGGGTGGTGCGATTGATCTCGTCAGCCAGCAAGACATCGGAAAAGACCGGCCCGGGATGGAATTCGAACTCCCGGCTCTTCTGATTGAACAGGTTGAAACCGGTGATGTCGGTCGGCAGGAGGTCCGGCGTGCATTGGACCCGTCCGAATTTGGCCCCTAGGCAATCCGCGAGGGCTTTTGCCAACGTCGTTTTGCCGGTGCCGGGGAGATCATCCAACAACAGGTGGCCGCGGGCGAGCAGGCAGGCCAACACCAATTCGATCGGCTCGGCTTTGCCGAGCAATTCGGCGTTGAGCCGTTGACGCAGGGCGTCAATGCGCTGCTCTGAAATCGTCGCGCTGGCAGTCGTCATGTCGAAAGAATTCCTTACAGAGAGAGGCGTGTCGCCGGTCGCGTTCAAGCTCGTCGAATCATGCCGACGAACTGCGACGTGATCGCACCAGAACTCGGATGTTGACACCGCGAGCCACCTGGTCGGCATCAACCAACCAGTCGTCGGTTGAGGGATTGCCGGGGCCAAAGAAGGTCGCGTCGGCGCTGTCGAAGAATCGGTCAGCGGCTTGTTGGAGCGATGCGTCGAGCGAGGCCGCCACCTGACGCACCCAGACTCGTGGCGTCATGCCGACCGGACGACGCACGCCGGCTAGCCGGCCGCGTAGTTCGAGCAAGCGAACCAGAATCGCGACCCGTTGACGTGCGGCCAAGGGGAACGACGCTTGCCAAATCGCTCGGCAAAACCATTCGCCCCAAATTCGACGACACCACCACAGGAACACCCCGACCAGCCCAAGCAGTCCGAGCCACGGAGCCGCCACAAGAATGACCGCTGCGACACGACGGCCGAGCGTCCGAAAGCGGATCGGCGGGTCGTATCCCGGTGTCGGTTCGATCGCCGCCCAGACCCCCTCCTCGACCAAGACCTCGGCCCAGACGTGAGCATCCTCGGGCAACACGTCAGCCTGCCCGACGGCCCAACCTCGCTTGGGAGACGGGACGTAGAACCCGGCGACGAGGCGGCATTCGTACCCGAGCGAGCGGATCATCACCGCGGCTGCCGACGCGAACAGGTGATCGCCCCCCCGACGCGAAACCAAAAAGTCTCGCAGCGGGTCCTCACCATCCGAGGCGGTGTCCCGATCGAAATGGAACTCCGTCCGCAGCCGGCCAACGATCGTTTCGACCCGTTCCCAGGGGGCGGTCACGCCGTCGGTCCAAGCGATCGCGAGGCGCCTCGCCATTTCGGTCCCCTCCGTGGCGGTCTCGACCGAGCCCTCCGAACTTCGCTCGCTGCGGGTTGCCGGGAGACTCTTCAAACCGGCCAAGCGATCGCCATCGAGTTCCCGGGTGACCAAGCGAATCATCGTCAACGGCGGGATCGCATCGCGCCCCGGCATGGCGAACGAACCGTCCTCGGTCAGCTCGAAAAAATCTTCGCGATCGACATCGGCGATGTGTACCCCGAGCGTGCCCACGGGGGCAGGAATTCGCTGCGTTTGCAAGCCGATCAACTTGACCGCATCCGCCCGCGTCGGACCGGCGAGCGGGCTGTTCCGCTCGTGTCGAAAAAACCACGCTTTGCCATCGATATCCCGACGCGGCAATGGCGGTGCCGGATCTCGTGGCCGCGTCTCGTCTTGTGCGGACCACTCCTGTCCGTCGAAGCGATCCCAACGCCGAATCGCCAAGCGTTCACCGCGGGGGCCGATCCACTGCAACACCGCGTCGCTCTTGCGATCTGCCAATTTTGTCGGTTGCGGCTTGGCCTCGCGACGGAGCGAGAAGGCCGCGTCGCCCTGCTGCGATTCCGCGGTCCGGGTTCGGTTGCGACCTGGGGCACGATTCATCAGGGCGATCGCCTTGTCCGCTTTCCTCGATCGCTTCGGCTTACCGAGCATGTCATCGAACACGTCGAACAGGCTCGGCTGGTGAGATTGCAAGAAGATCTCGGACTCCACAGCACCGAACGACGTCGCATGCCGCTTGGCCGCGACGACCGCGTCGCCACTGCCGACTCCCGATCGAGCGGACGGGTCGGTCCACTGGTTCCCGCCGCTGGTCGGCATGATTCCCCAAGACAAGACCCGCGACGCGGGGACTCGCCCCCAAGTCGCCCAGCCGACCGGCGCGATGACTGCCAGCCCCAACAAAACCATCGCCATCCGCGTGCCGCGTGGTCGACGGACCGTCTGAGCCAAGTGAACCTCTAGCCGTTCCCAATGGTTCGCCAACATCCACCACAAACAGCCCAACACCCAGACCACGGCGATGGACAGGATGTCGACCCGGTCACTGATCGCGGTCGTGAACAACATCAAGAATCCGCCGCAGATGACAGCCAGGCCGGCCTGCCGCGGCGCAGTCCCACAGAGCGACAAAACGAGTCCGCCGATGCCCAAGCAGGTCAGCATCACCATTTCCCAAGGGCTCGCTTGCTGACCGAAAACCCCGAGCAACGGGCGTCCCAGGAGCGGCACCAAAATCGCCGTGGCGACGACGAAACGACCCAGCGGGTGCCCCGGTGGGACCCAAGACGGACGCCGGGCCGGCCATCCGCGTCGATCCAACCAGCCGCCGAGCAGAATCAACGACAAGACGCCGCAGAATTCCAACAGCAACACCGCACCCGGCTGGACATTCGCGCGAAACCGCATCACGCCGACCAATGCCAAGATGGCCAACGCCATCGCCCCCCGGCGCCGGCGATCCGACCAGACTCGGAAAATCGAGCCGCCGGTTTCGACGTCTGTCAAATCGGCACCAAACGGGTCACGCTGCGACGAAGCGACCACCCGCCGGACTGGGGCTGGCTCAGGCGACGCGAGCGACATCATTCACCTCGAGCCAAAAACGGGCGAGCACCTGGTCCAACGATTGGTCGGGCTCGATTCGCACCAACCCGTGGACCGTCTCGACAACGACCACGCCGGACTTTGCCGATTGCTCGCCACGAACGCTCAGCGACGCTCGGCCTTGGCAGGACGGCGATGACACGACCGCGTGATCCGCCGGCACGCCGTCCGCTGGAACATTCGCAAGTGCCACCAGGAGTCGGCGACGCCCCGTCGAGCCCGGCTGAACCGGCAGCACGGTCGGGCCGACGATCAGCCGAACCGGCGTGTGGTGGGCGTGCAACCCGACCGCCAAACTGGCCGCTACCCGTACCCTCCTGGCCAGCGATTCCCGCAGCGCCATTCGGTGCGCGGCATCTCGAGCGGTCGGCAGCGAGGGATCGAGCACGATATCGACCGGTTGCTGCTGGGGTGCCCCCCGCTCGCAGACGGTCAGTCTGCCCGTGCGAGCCGTGTGTACCCAGTGGACGTTGCGCAACCGATCGCCACCGCGAAAGTCTCGCACCCCCAAAGGCTCACCCGCTTGGCCCGCCCTCAGCCCGTCCCCCGATTCGGCTTGGCGACCGCCGATCCGTTCCGGTTCGTCTCGCACCCGACTGATCCGCGGCAAAACGGTCAGCGTGGCGTGGTCCGAAAGGGCGCGTTTGGCGGTCCAGAGGCCGAACGGCATGGAACAGGTGATTTGGGGCGGCACCACGGGATAATGCCCGCGAAGCTGGGGCGTCGCTGCCAAGCGATACTCCGCTTCGCTGATCATCGGGACACAGGCGAGCGCGATCGTTGGACGGGCGTCGTCGCCATGGCGATCCAAGTAGCCTTCGATCGCCATCCCCCACAGCGGAAGAGGAAATCGGTTGCGGACCGACAGCACCAGATCACACGTCTGGCCCTCGTGGATCTCGTCCAGGGCGGGCGCCAGTCGACAGCGAACGGCTCGGACCGCCAGCCAAGGCCACGCCATGCCGACCAGGATCACGCTTCCCAAAATGCTGGCGAGCACCCAGCCGACGGTGCTGGCGTAAAGCCCAACCAGAATGCTGGCGGCCCAGGCGACCAGGAACCAGCCGATCGGTTCCTTCAGCCAGTACACGTAACGGTTGGCCCAGGGACAAAAGTCGGTCACCAAGACGCTGCTGATGCGGTCCTGGGTGGCGAGTCGGTCGGTCGAAACGGTTGCCATGATCGAGAGTCTCATCGACGCTGACCCGATCGCGACGCCACTGTCAAAAAGGCGCTCGGCGAACGGGAACCGGGTCGGGTTTCGTGAACGGGAAGAGCAACATCCGTTCAGCCGATCGACTCGCACGACCGCTTGGCGGCACCGGCGAGCAAGAAGCGACTCATTGGCTCAGGCCATCAGAGTCCGTGACGGATCGGCTAGAACGACGCGAGGTCGACGCCGGCAGGCGGACCACGTCGCGATAACGCCGTGAAGAAAGTGAGGTCACGAACCGCAGAACCCGCCTCCCAGACGGGCTGCGGGATCTCGAAAAGTGGTTCCGTGGTCAACACCGGTTCGAAGGCCGGTTGCGCCTTGGCCCCCGCGAACCAGCGGCAGATCGAGCAGGTTTCCGAATCGTGAGATTCGTCCGAACCTTCGCCAGATCGATGCGATGCCCCAGCAATGGGACGCCGCAGGTCGTCTGCGTCGGACGCGGGTCCCGAGCCGCGAGCCGAAGACTGGCAACGCGAGTGACAACAGCCGGAGCGGGCCGACGGACCAGCCGATTGAGCGAAGACATCCGCAACCGCCAACCCATCCAACTTTCCGTCGACGCCGTGAAGCGATGCCCCACAGGCCTGCGTCGAACAGCACGAACCGACGTGACGGATCGCGATCCCTTCGCTGACCAGCAGCGTGAGAATCCAGCAAACCGAAAGGGTCCGGCGAAATCTTGACATCGCGAATCGGAAAGTGACCTGGCGACACCGCGATCACCGGCGTGATCGCTCACTCTAGCATCCGCAGCCGGTCTCGCCGCGTCAAGCTCCAAAACGCAAATCAATTGCGTTTGCCTGAGGCTGTCGGCTCGGCGGCTTTCGACTCAGCGGCAGTAGGCGAGGGCGAGCAAAGCGTAGGCGGTGACCAGGTTTCGGTTCCCTTCCATCCAACGCTCGTTGGTGCGGTTGACCCAGCTACCGTCCGGCCTTTGATGGCTCGCGAGTGTGCGAACCAAATCATCCCGCCAAACGTGCGGGGTCCCTTCGTCATCGTCCAAGATGTCGATTTCGGCCGCCGCGAGCGCCTTGGCGAAGGTGTGGTAGTAGTAGTACAAGCCGGCATCGCCCATGCCGGGGTTGGTTTCCAGCGAGTAATTTTGGCGGATGAAATCGAGCGCGGCGGCGACACGTGGGTCGTCCTGGGTCAAGCCAGCAAAAATCATGCTCTTCAGCCCGGCGTAGGTCATCGACGCGTAGCTGCGCAGGCCTCCCGAGGCGGTCGTCCCGGCTTGGCTGGATCCCCCCGCTGCTGGGGTGTAGTAAAAACCGCCATCCCCGACGGCGTCGGCATGCTCGGTGTCGTTGCCATGTCCGGCGAGGTTCTGCGTGCGGCTGATGAACAGCAAAGCCTTCTGGATCGCCTCGTCATCCGCCTGGTCTCCCAACTGCCGCAGCGCCTCGACCATGAAGGCGGTATTCGACAGATCAGGCCGCTGGTGAGTTCCATAGCCGGCGCCGCCGTAAGCCGGATCGGCCGCGGTCAACCCTTCCGTTTCGTCCCACTGCAAGCCGCGGATGAACAACCTGGCCCGGGACAAGGCACTGTCGTACTGCTGCCCTTCGTTGGCTTGGATGAGCGCGTCGACAGCGACGCAGGTCTCATAATTTTTGAACAACGATCCGTCCGCATAGATCCCGCCATCGCCGCGAATGTTCGCTTCGATGAATGCCAACGCCTGCTTGATGGCAGGAGTTTCACGAGCCTCGGGGCGGTGACGCAGGATCGCCGAAACGCAGAGGCTGGTCACCGCAGTCCCGCTTTCGGGGCTGAACGCCCCATTGGCCGCTTGCCCTTGGGAAATCAGGAACTCGATCCCTCGGTTCGCGATCTCACGCACCTGTTCGGATCGGTCGCCCGCTGCCGGTTCCGGCTCAGGAGCGGATTCTGGAGTCGATTCCGGAGCGGAAACTTCCTGAGCTGCCAGCGGTGACGCGGCAATGGTCAGCGGCAGCCCGGTGAGTACCAAACATGCCAGCGTGCCGGTCATCCAGCGCCTCCCAAAAATGCCCCCCCACGGGGCAGCACCGGAGGTGGTTTGAGCTGACGTCGCAGCGATCGAAACGGGGGCGGTCAAGCGAGTGGACATGGCGCTGGCCTGCTGAGGGGATCGTGGTTCGACGGATCTTTGTCGAATTTCGAAGCGGTCTCGGTTGAATCCCAGGCTATCGATTGCCGGGACATCACTTTCGTCCATTCTAGGCCATGCCTCGCTGTGGGGAACCACGACTGGGTCGATTCGACTACGATAATCGATCGGTGGCGGGGCGCTGGGCTCGGCCGAAAGCCGGCCTGTTTCGTTTTACGGAAGGTAGCTTGGGAATTCGCATTTCCGTTGCCGATTCGACGATCCTGTTCGTCTACCTGTGCGTCACGCTCGCACTCGGGATTTGGATCGGCCGAGGCTCGGTTACCCTCAGCCGCTACTTGGTCGCCGGCCGGGACCTGCCGTGGTGGGCGGTCCTGGGTTCGATCATCGCGACCGAGACGAGTGCGGTGACCTTTCTGAGCGTTCCCGGCCTGGCGCTCGCCCACGGCGGCGACTTCGGGTTCCTGCAATTGTCGATCGGCCTGATCCTCGGCCGGCTGATCGTGGTGGTCTGGTTCTTGCCCAGCTACTTTCGCGATGAGATCTACACCGCCTACGACATTTTGAGAGATCGTTTTGGGGGGCTGACCCAACGGACCTCGTCGACGATTTTCATCGTCACCCGAACCGTCGCCGACGGCTTGCGGCTTTACCTGACCGCTCTGGTGCTGGGCCAAGTGACGGGCTTCGGGTTGACGCCGTGCGTGCTGGTGATCGGGGTCGCGACGATGATCTACGCGACCATGGGCGGGATCCGCGGCGTGATCTGGAACGACTGTATCCAGCTGGTCGTTTACCTGGCCGGTGCCGTCGTCGCCGTGGGGGTGATCGCGGACAAACTGCCGGGCGGGTTTGGCCAGATCGTCAGCTACGGCCAAGAGACCGATCGGTTCGTCGTCTTGCATCCCGAGTGGACGCTGTTCAGCGGGAACCTTTGGGCAGGGATCGTGGGCGGCCTGTTTCTGGCGATCGCGACCCATGGCACCGACCAAATGATGGTCCAGCGATATCTCTGCTCACGCGGCTTGAAGCAGGCGCGGTGGGCCGTCGCCCTGAGCGGCCCGCTGGTCGCCGCCCAGTTCGCCCTATTCCTGCTGGTCGGGGTTGCGCTAGCGGCGTGGTTCGCACACATCGGCCGGCCAACCCCGGAGAACCTGGATGAGGCGTTCGCGTCGTTCATCGTCGACCGCATGCCGGTCGGACTGTGCGGGCTGACGCTGGCGGCGGTATTCAGCGTCGCGATGTCGACGCTCTCCAGTTCGCTTAGCAGCAGCGCCTCAGCCGTTGTCAACGATTTCATGCGTCGTGACCTACCCGCGCAGCGTTTCATGACCGGGGTGGTCGCCGAGGACAACCGGCTGACGCGAGCCAGTCGAATCTGGACCGTGATTTTCGGGCTGCTGCAGATGGCGGTGGCGATCCTGGTCATCCACTCGCCCTCGTTGGTCGGCGTTTCCGTCGTCCATCAGGTCTTGACCGTTGCCGGCTTCTCCTCGGGGCTGATCGTCGGCATCTTCCTGCTGGGCAAGTCTCAACGCCGATTCGCCCAACGGAGCGGTTTGATCGGGATGCTCGCCGCATTCGTGGTAACGCTGCTGCTGGTCGTCCCGAACCCCTGGCTCGAACGCCCCCTGTACGGCTGGTGGTCGGCCCTGATCGCCAGCCTGGTTTGTTATTTCGTCGCCCAAATCGTCGATCGCCTGTTCCCCTTAAGAATCGAGCCTGCGGATGAATGAGTTCTCGACCCGAATGTCGCCCCGTCGCCCGTTCATAGCCGGGATCGGCGTCATCACGTTCTCCCGCCTGCTGATTCTCGTCGGGATCGCCGCCGCGTGGTCGATTTCCGGCGGGGCGTCGGTCACGTTGGCAGATTCCCCGAATCGCTTGCCACGCCAGACGCCGGCCGAGGTCGGTCTGGCCGCCGATTCGCTCAGCGGCATCGACGAGTTGATCAACCAGGGGATCGCGGAAGGGAAGCTTCCCGGCGCCGTGGTGATGATCGGCCACCAGGGCTCGATCGTCTTTCACCAGGCGTACGGACAACGCCAAAGCCAGCCCGAACCGCTGCCGATGGAACCGGATACCGTCTTCGATCTCGCTTCCTTGACAAAGCCGATCGCCACGGCAACGTCGATCATGCGACTGATCGAGGCGGGCGAAATCGGCTTGGACGAACCGGTCGGTCAGCACCTGCCTCCCTTCGCGGCCAACGGGAAGGAAGCCGTCACGGTCTCTCAATTGCTGCTGCACGTCGGCGGACTGATTCCCGATAACGCGATGGCCGACTACCAAGACGGCCCACAGCGGTCGATCGAGAACTTTCTGAAAGTCGGACTGAATTACCCGCCCGGAACGAACTTCCGCTACTCGGATGTCGGCTTTCAAGTGCTCGGTGAGCTGATCCGCGCCAAAACCGGCTCGGACGTCGCCCAGTACAGCCAACAACACCTGTTTCAGCCGCTGGGAATGACCGAGACGACCTTTTTGCCCGACGAGCCGCTGCGCCAGCGGTCGGCGACGACCCAACAACGGGAGGGCCGCTGGATGATCGGCGAGGTCCACGACCCGCGGGCCTACGCGATGGGGGGCGTCGCCGGACACGCGGGACTGTTCAGCACGGCGGATGACTTGGCGGTTTACGCCCAAATGATGCTGAATGAGGGCCGTCTGGGCGAGGTGTCGATCTTGGCCGCCGAGACCGTTCGCCAAATGACCGCCGACTACGAAGTACCACGCGGCATTCGAGGTTTGGGCTGGGACAAGCAGTCGGGCTATTCGTCCAACCGGGGCAAAACGATGACCTCGCGGGCCTTCGGCCACGGTGGCTTCACCGGCACCGCGATCTGGATCGATCCCGGCTTGGACCTGTTCGTGATCTTCCTCAGCAATCGTGTTCACCCGGACGGCAAAGGTGCGGTCAATCCGCTGGCCGGTGCGGTCGGCACCGTCGCGGCCGATGCGGTGATCGCCGCGCGAGCCGCCACGGCAAACGGCGCCGAGGCAAACGCCAAGGCCAAGACCGTCCCGAGCGTCCGTTGCGGGATCGATGTCCTGGCGGACCAACAGTTCGCGCCCTTGGCAGGACGCAACGTCGGCCTGATCACCAATCACACCGGCATCGATCGCGACGGCGTGCCGACCAGGGTCGTCTTGCACAACGCGGCAGAGGTGAACTTGGTCAGCCTGCTCAGCCCCGAACATGGCATCGCGGGCAAACTGGACCAACCTCGGATCGATGATACGATCGATCCCGACACGGGGCTGAAGGTCTTCAGCCTCTACGGTCAAGACCGCAAACCGTCCGCCGACTCGTTGCAGGGAATCGACACACTCGTGTTCGATATCCAGGACATCGGCTGCCGGTTCTACACCTACATTTCGACCATGGGCGAAGCGATGCGGGTCGCTTCGGAAGCCGGCCTGCGATTCGTGGTGCTCGATCGTCCCAACCCGATCAACGGGGTCGACATCGGCGGGCCGCTGCTGGATGCCGGCAGCGAATCGTTCGTCGGCTACCATCCGATCCCGGTACGACACGGGATGACGGTCGGCGAAATCGCCGGGATGTTGCGGGCGGAATTGGAACTCGACTTGGACCTGGCGGTGATCCGCTGCGAGGGCTGGGAACGCGCGAGCTTTTTCGAACGCACCGGGCTGACCTGGGTCAACCCTTCGCCGAACATGCGGAACCTTAACCAGGCCTTGCTCTATCCGGGAGTCGGCCTGCTGGAAACGACCAACCTGTCCGTCGGCCGTGGCACCGACACGCCGTTCGAACTGATCGGCGCCCCCTGGCTGGACGCCACGTCGGTGGCCGGCGACCTGATGGCGGCCGGCGTGCCAGGCGTGATCTTCATCCCGACCCGGTTCACGCCGCAGTCGAGTAAGTTTGCCGAGCAGAACTGCCAAGGGATTCAAATTCTGATCACCGACCGCGAGCAACTCGACCCGATCCTCACCGGCCTGGCGATCGCCGCGACCCTGGTGCGACGTCATCCCGACGATTGGGAAACGAAGGCCTACAACCGGTTGCTCGGCAATCGCCAACTGTTCGACGCGGTGGTCCGCGGCGACGCGGTAGCCGAATTGATGATCCTAGCCGGCCAGGATCTCGAAGCATTTCAGGCTCGTCGGCAAACTTTTCTACTGTATTGAGCGCCCTTCTCGGGGCGGCTGATCGGCTGTTCCCACCATCCCCCGACGACAACCTTCATGCAACTCATCCACCACGGCGCCCACCGGGGCGTGACCGGGTCCTGTCATCAACTGGTCATCGACCCGCAACGGAGCCTGCTGGTCGATTGCGGAACCTTTCAAGGACGTGACGCGGAAAAGCACACGAACCCCGAGATCGAGTTCCCGCTGCAAGGCATCCTGGCGCTGCTGCTGACCCATGTGCACATCGATCATGTCGGCCGCCTGCCCTACCTGTTGGCGGCCGGCTTCGATCGGCCGATCTATTGCAGTCGCCCGACGGCGGAGTTGTTACCGCTGGTGATGGAAGACTCGCTGAAGATCGGCTTCAGTCGCAGCGTGCGGTTGACCGCCGATTTTCTCCGCAAGATCGGCCGCCTGCTGCGACCGCTGTCCTACGGCGAATGGCAGGAGATCGTCCCCGGTATCCGGATCCGGCTGCGGCCAGCCGGGCACGTGCTGGGATCGACCATCTTTGAAGTCGAGTTGGCCGACGGCCGCGTCGTCGTCTTTTCGGGAGATCTCGGACCGGTTGGCGCGCCACTTCTCGATCCGCCCGTTAGCCCCCTGCGTGCCGATTTATTGGTGCTGGAAAGCACCTACGGAAATCGAGTCCACCCGCCTCGCGATACCCGACAACAGCAACTCGAGGAGGTGATTTGCAAGACGCTGACCAATGGCGGCGTGACGATCATTCCCTCCTTCAGCCTCGGTCGGACCCAAGACCTGCTGTTCGAATTGAACCAGATCTTCAGCCGCTACGAGGAGCACCAGCATTGCACCCTGTTGCGCCAGGTCGACGTGATCGTCGACTCGCCGTTGGCGGCCAAGTTCACCGACGTCTACGAGATGATGAGTCGGTATTGGGGAGACGAGGGGCAACGGGTGCTGAAGGTCGATGACCAGCCGCTCGTTTTCGAGAATCTGACGACGGTCGATAGCCACAAAGAACACCTCGATACGATCGCCTACCTGGACCGTCACGAATTGCCGGCCGTCGTGATCGCCGGCAGCGGGATGTGCAGCGGCGGTCGCGTCGTGAACTACTTGAAGCGGTTCATCGGCAAGCCGGAAACCGACATCATCTTCGTCGGCTACCAGGCCCATGGCACCCCCGGCTATTACATCTTGCGGAAAGGCGAGTGGGTTCAGCTCGACGGCAAACGTTTCGAGATCAAAGCTGCCATCCACCAGTTGACCGGTTACTCGGCACACGCCGACCAGACCGATCTGCTGCGGTTCGTCGAAGGCTTCGAGACCCGTCCCGGCCGCATCCGCTTGGTCCACGGCGAAGACGACGCCCGCCAAGCCTTGGCCTTGGCGCTCAGCCAACGTGGCTACACCGTCGATTGACATCGGACCGACCGGCCCACGGCCTCGGGGTCCGATGTCGTCAGACCCGTCCCCGCCACGCGACCTGACGGCCCAGCAGGGCGTTGAAACACGCGACCCACTGCAAGGCGATGAAGGTCACGACCGCCGGCGTATGACAGGCGACGCCGAACCAGGGTTGGCGGAACCGGTGCGCCGCCAGGGCCCGCGGCAGATGAGCCACCACGATCGCCAAGAGCGCGATCGCGGCCGCCAACCAGACACCGGACAGCACGGCCCCGACCAACGCGACCCAAGGCACCAGATTCGCCCCCAATAGCAGGATCGAAAACGGCAGGATCAACCTCGGCGAAGCGATCCCCTCGGAGGCATTTTTCAGCAAGCCACGGGCGACCTGCCCCGCGCCGCGATACATCCGACAACTCGCGATCGGCGTCCCGTCGACGATGTCGGTCGACAATCCGGCACGCCGATAGGCGGCGGGCAACTTCAATCCGTCGTGACGCGATCCCTTGATCGACTCATGTGTCCCCGCCGTCCGATAAGCCGCCGCCCGTGTGACGAACAACTGGCCACACCCCGCCGCGAACGCCGGGTCCCGGCTTCGGCGCATCCGCGAAATCGGCAAAAAGCCAAGCAAGATGTAGTGCATCATCGGGATCAGCCAGCTTTCCAACCAAGTGCCGGTCAACTGACGTGGGAAAGCACTCAACAAATCGGCTTGGGACCGATCCTGATAGGCGACCAGTCGGGCGATCGCATCCGGCACCAACCGCACGTCCGCGTCGACGAAGACCAACCGCTCGTGGTTCGCGGCAGCCGCCAACTGGTGACAGGCGAACTGCTTGCCGTTCCAACCCGCCGGCAATTCGCGGCCGCTGATCAGCCGCACCCGAGCGTTCAACGCTGCCAATTCCCGAACGATCGCCGCCGTCCGATCGGTGCTGTGATCATCCAGCACGATGACCTCCAGTTCGACGCCGCGACTGGCCAAGCCCGTCTGCACGGCGGCGGCGATCGACGATTCCTCATCGCGTGCCGGAATCAGCAAGGCGACTCGGGGCAACCCGTCGACCGATTCCTCCGACCCGTCGACCGGGTTCGGTGGCGGCAAAAAGCAGCCCAGATTCCGAACGAACATTCCCGCCGGGACGGACGCACAGAGCAGGCCGAACAGGGCGAGGAAAATCCAGATCATCGAAACTTTTCACCGTGGCCGGGCCGAAAGGCGGTGCGGGTCATCCAGCTTTTGAATCGCCGCATCGTATCGTACAGAGCCCCCGCCCCCACCGTGCCGACCAACAGCGGTTCGATCAATCCCGCGTCGCGGGCGATCACGATGTCAGCAACACGCCGCTGCGCCATCCGCAAACGATCGACCAATTCCGCATTCCACCGCGGCTTATCCCAATCCGTCGCGGCAGTGACCTCCAACGGGCTGCCGAAACTGACCACACAGAGCGGCAATCGCTCCTCCCAAAAGGAGTACTCCAGCGCCAGCGGGAAGAAACACCCCCGCTCCAGTTTGGTGCCCAAATGCGCCAAACCCGGCATCAACGGCGAGGAATGATCCCGCGGGTCGCAGAAACGTCCCTCGGGGGTAATCCAGAGCGTCGTGGTGCCCGCCGACAGGATCGACATGCTGGTTCGCAAGAATGCCGATGCACCGCTGGTCGAACCCAAGTTGATGCCGTAGAAGCCCAGTTTCTCAAAGACGCCGTACTGCCGAAGTGCCTCGGCATCGATCGGTGCGTAAAACTGACGATCCCGGAATAACTGCGCGTTGAGAAAGTGAGCGATCAAGGGGTCCCACCAGGCGGGGTGGTTCGCGTACACGATCGCTGGCAGACCGGGCTCGAACGAACGAGGGTCTGTCCCGCTCCGATCGAGCCCGATGCAGTGAAAGTGCCGCTTCAAATAAGGCCGCAGGAACGTGTGAAACCCGTTCTGCACCCACCGCGATACGGGAGGCGGGGAAGCGGTATCCGTGGGACGCGAAGCTGGCATCGGTCGTTTCTTGATTATCCCAACCGCGGGTCAGACCGCCGTCGGCTGTTCGTCAGCCGCTAACTTGCCGGCGCGGACGTCTTGATCGAGCGAATCGGCGGCGATCCAACCGCTCATCATGACCATCGGCATCCCCGGACCGGGGTGAGCCGCACCACCTGCCAGATAAAGCCCGCGGATATCGCGGCGGCGATTGGCAGGCTTGAACGCCCCCACGTACTTACCGTGGCTGGCCAGCCCATAGATCGCCCCGTTGAGCACCCGGTAGCGGTTGTGAATCCCTTGCGGCGTGAGCGCCGATTCGTATCGGATGGCGTCGCGGATACCATCCAATCCCGCGGTCCGCTCCAACTTGTCGAGAATCACCTCACGGTACTTGGGCAACATCTCGTTCCAATCGTGATGCGGCCGCAGGTACGGGGTGTGAACCAAGATGTACAACGCCTCGCCCCCTTCCGGCGCGACCGACGGCTCGCTGACAGCCGGGGCACAAACGTATGCGGTCGGATCGGCCGCCGGCTCACCACGGCGATAGATCGCGTCGAATTCTTCCTTGTGATCTCGCGAGAAAACGAAATTGTGGTGCAGCAATTGTTCGTAACGGCGGTTCAAACCCAAGTACAACACGACGCCGCTGCACGCCGGTTCCGGGTCGGGATGCTGACGTTCGAATCGCTTCGCCTCAGGGGTACCGCCGAGCAATTCGCGATAGGTCCGGATCGAGTCGCAATTGCTGATCACCGCGTCGCATTCGATCCGTTCGTTGTCGACCGTCAGGACCGCGACCGCTCGGGTAACGCCGCGATCGGTCCTCGTTTCGATCCGTGAGACGTCACATCCGGTGCGGATTTCCACCCCCAACTCCGTCGCGAGCTTCTGTAACGCCTCCGGAACGGCTCGGGTCCCCCCGACCGGATACCAAATCCCTTCCTCGGTCTGCATGTGAGCGATGCCGCAGAGCACCGCCGGAGACGCCAAGGGGGACGAACCGACGTACTGCGTGAAGTGGTCCATCATCTGCGCCGCCCGCTCGTCGGGGACGTAGGACCGAACAACCTGGGCGACACTGCGGCCCATTTTCAGCGACAGGACGTCCTTCAGCACCGCCAGGGAAAAGGCCCCGCCGATCTCCATCGTGTCCGATAAACCGCCGACCGACCGCCAGAAAAAGAAACGGTCCGAAACGCCGTGCAACTGCTGGCTCATCCGAATGAACCGCTCGTACCCCTCGCCCGATCGGGGCGATCCGGTGAAGCTGTCGAGGTTCCGCTTCATCTGGTCGACGTCGGCGACCAGATCGAGCACCGTGTTCTCATCGCGGGTCGCTCCCTCGAAAAAACACCTCCACTGCGGGTCCAGCGGCAGCAATTCCAAGTAGTCTTCCATCCGCCGATCGGCCTCGGCGAAGACCCGCTTCAGCACCCCGGGCAACGTCAAGATGGTCGGACCCATGTCGAACCGAAAGCCTTCGGCTTGGTGCTGGGCCGCTTTCCCCCCCACCCATTCGTTCTTGTCGAGCAGGGTGACGCGATGGCCGCGAGCCGCGGCGGTGCAGGCGGCACAGAGCCCCGCCAAACCCCCTCCCACAACCACGATCCGGAGCGGCTGGACCTCTGATTTGGCGATCACGTCGATGGTTCCTACGAAGCGATGGGGACGAAATTTTTTGAGGCAATCAGGGCCGAACGTTCCACGACCTTACCCGGCTGCCGCCACTGGCGGTCAATTGGAAGCAGACGGACTTTAACGTGCAAGGCCAACCGCACCGCCAACCGTGCCAAGGCCGCCGGAACAACCGATCGCGCTGCCGGTCACTGCGGTCGATCAAATAGTTTGCCAGCGCGAGGTTCGAACAAATTTACTGTAAATCACTTGGTTTTTGGCCACGTGAGCGGCAAGGCGCTAGCCGCCGGTAAACGGTTTTAAATCAGCGGGAAGAACCGGCGGCTAGCGCCTTGCCGCTCACTAACCTGGCTGTGTTCAGCTAAGGATCGCCATTGCTAACGGCCGTGCAGCCAACGGAGGAAGCGTAGCAGCATCGGCAAGTCGCGGGGGCCCCTGGGCGACAGATGCGGATAGACCCAGCCGCGGTGCCGCGCGATCACCTTGGGCCGAGTCATCGCCAACAACCCCTCGGCGCCTCGCGTGACCCCAAACCCGCTCTCGCCAGCCCCGCCGAAAGGGACGCGAGGGTCCGCGGTCGGAAAAATCAGGTCGTTGATCGAAACGTGCCCCACGTCCAGCCGGCTCGCCAACGACTCCGCCCACTTTCGCTCGCCAAAAACGGACGCCGCCAGCCGATAGGGGCAATCCCGGACCAGACCGATCCGCTCGGCATCCGATTCGGCCCGCAAGATCGACGCTACCGGCGCGAACAAATCGGCCGACGCGATCGGCCAGTCGGCACCGACACGATCGAGAATCATCGGCCGCATGCTACCGCCGCCTCCGTCAGAGGGCTCAGCCCCGGGCTGGGCGAGCAGGTCGACGGCCCCGCGGCCCAGAGAATCTTCGATCATCCGGGTAGCCGAAGCCCTCGCCGCGGGGTGAACCGTCAGAGCCGGCACGTCGCTCAACCGCTCCCGCAGCCGATCGACCAACTCGCCGTGCTGCTCAGACCCGACCAGAATACGTCTCGGGCCGATGCAGGTGGCGCCGGCGTTGAATCGCAACCCAAATCCGATCGCTTTGGCCACCAAGTCCAAATCGGCGTCGGGGCCGACGACGACCGCGTCACAGCCGCTCAACTCCATGATCGCCGGCGTCAGCCGCCCCGCACAGCTTCCCAGCACCGACCGCCCCGTTGCCGAACTGCCGGTCAGGATCACCAGATCGACGCCCTGATCGATCCGCTCGACCGCAGCCGCCGGCTCCGCAGGCAAGATCCGGATCGCCTCCGCCGGAACTCCGGCGCTGATGAACGACTCCACCAGCAGTTCCGTCGCCGATTCACACCCGGGGGCGGGCTTCAGCCAAACGCGGTTGCCAGCCGCCAACGCTTGTGCCGCCTGCACCCCGGGCAACAGCAAGGGGTAATTCCAAGCCGCCAGGATCAGCACCTCCCCCAGCGGCTCGCGTCGGACTTCGCTGCTGACCCCGAGCAGCCACAGCGGTCGTCCCCAGAATCCGTAACGCCGCGGCTTCAACAACCCCGGACCGCGACGACCGATGAACCGCAGCGCCGAACAGAGCGGAAAGAGTTCTCCCGTCAACGTCTCGACCGGATCGGTCCGCTGCTCATTCTCGCAGCGCCGGATGAACTCTTCGGCCGAACCGGCGATTTTTCGTCTGGCCGACGCCACGATCCGGCAGCGACGCGCTGCCGACAAATCGGCCCAGCCCGCTACCTGCCACGGCTCGCGAACGCGGCGCCGGTCTGCGCCGTCAGCGACCGGTGGGTGAACGACCGGACCGATCGGCTCAGGTCCAGGATCGGCGGCAGCGAGTGGGTCGGGCATCGGTCGCGATCATCCTGCTTCGAGTCGAGGCCGTTAAAATCGTGCGGGAAATGAGTGTCCGGTACCTGTTGCGAGGAACTCGCCCCGGGTGCTTTGCACAAAAGGTACCGGACACGAATGGCGTTGTCGCGTGACCGAAATGGGCGATCTAACCGGATAGGGTAACGGAAAACCGGACTCGACGGCCTGGGGGGTGACCACCGGAGCAGGCAGCAACTATCCCGCAGCGATCAACGCCATCGGCCGGCATCCCCGC
>RECD01000145.1 GCA_007694185.1 Planctomycetaceae bacterium | reverse complement strand
TCTCGATCGGCAAGGCCAGTGCGGCTGAGAGGATTTGAACCTCCAAGGGGTTGCCCCCACTAGGCCCTCAACCTAGCGCGTCTGCCAATTTCGCCACAGCCGCTTATCTCTGCAGTTGCGGTATCGTTCCAAAAACCGGACGAACCGTCAACGGGACCCGGGTGGCACCGCCCGTTTTTTCACTTTTTCAAGAATCGTTGGTAGGCTTCGACCGCCAATTGGTCGCAGCGTTCGTTCTCGACGTGCCCCGCATGCCCTTTGACGTGAGAAAAACGGAGCTTGTGCCGCTGCAGCAGTTCGTCCAGGCGTCGCCAGAGGTCGGCATTCTTGAGTTCCACGAACTTGCCTTGCGACTTCCGCCGCCAACCGTTGCGCTTCCAGCCGGCCATCCACTCAGACAAGCCTTGCCCGACGTAGGTGCTGTCGGCATGCAGGGTCACCTCGCAGGGCTCCTTGAGCACTTCGAGACCACGGATCACCGCCATCAGCTCCATCTGGTTGTTGGTGGTCTGGGCGACCCCGTCGGCCATCTGCAATTCCTTGCCGGTTCGCGGGCAGCGAAGGATGAACGCCCAGCCCCCCGGTCCCGGGTTGCCGCTGCAAGCGCCGTCGGTGTAGAGGTCGACTTCCTTCACGTCCCGTCCATCCGCACGCCGATGGATAACAGCAGGTTCGCGTACCGTTGCTGGTCGGCCGTTTGGACCGTCAGCACGTGATCGGCGGTGGTGACCGCCTCATAAAACGCCCATTTTTCGATCGGTTCCAACGTCAGATCGAGCCCGGCTTGGGCGATCGATCGGCGATATTCGGTCCACACCGGTGGGTCGCCAGGGATCGCGTAGGGGCCATCGGTTTCGGGCTGCATCGTCCGGATCTGTTCGATCGGAACGGCCGAAAGGATCGCTTGGAGCACCTGATCGCAGGTCACCACGCCGGGCATCAGATTCAGCGATACGAGTTCCGCTCGCGGTCCTCGCTTGGACGATGCCGGGTAGTTGCCGTCGGCGATCAGGATCGTCGCGTGATGACCGGCGGCGGCTAGGATGCCGCTGATTTGCGGATGGATCAGTTGGTGTCGCAGCATGTTCGGTACCCCGAGGGGCCCTGGTCGCGAAGGGATGAGGTGGATCGGTTGTGAAGCTCTGCCTTTCTCACGCAGACGCACCTACCCAGTACTGATGGGCGCGGATCGTCTGGGCGGCGGCGGCGTCCGAATCGGGGTAGGGGAAGGCTTCTGCAGAAAGATATCCCTGATATCCGACTTCGCGAAGGGCCCGCACGATCGGTCCGAAGTCGGTATGCCCGCAGCCGACAGGGCGACGGTTGGAGTCGACGAAATGGACGTGGCCGATGCTGTCACCGTGGGCGCGGATCGCCGCGGCGACGTCGGTCTCCTCGATACCCATGTGGAACAGGTCGGCGAGCAGGCGGACGGGCAGGCCGGATTCCAGTTGGCCCAGCAGCGCCGCGCCGTCGGCCAACGTGCAGGCTTGGTCGGTTTCGTAGCGATTCAGCGGTTCATAGAGCAGGGGAGTTTGCTCCGCGGCGGCCCGGGCACAGCGGCCGAGCGAATCGATCAGGTGATCTCGCGAGGCTTCTCGGGAGACGCCGTTTCCGGAACGTCCCTGCATCGAGCCGATGATCGCGGACGCTCCCAGTTCGGCGGCCACGTCGATGATCGACCGGACGAAGTCGACCGCCCGGGTCCGCACGGCGGGGTCGGGGTCCGCGAGACTGAGCCGATGTTTGACCCACCCGGCTCCGGTCCCAACGGCGGCGAGGGCGAGCCCATGATCGGCCAAAAGCTGCTTCAGCGGAACCTCGCGGATCGCATCGGGCGATGGCGGAAAGATCTCGATGGCGTCGAAACCGAGTCGGGCCGTTTTGGCGATCGCCGTCGGCAACGACTCCCACAGGACGAACGGACCGCCACGGGCTTCTTCCACGAGGCTGACGGTGAGCGAGGACTTCATGCTGGGTTGCGACCGGGAAGAGGATGAAGAAGTAGGGCGTCGGGATCAGGATGCGGGTGTGTCTGCCAGGCGGCAGTGGCGGAGGATCTCATCGACCCCGGCGCGGTAGCCGGTATAGAACGGCCCGAATTCTGCGTACTTCGCGCTCGCTTCGTCGAACCGCATCGCGTAGACGATGTCCTTGAGGTATTGCGGGTTGCGGGCCCACAGCGTCACCATCCATTCCCAGTCATCCAGGCCGACGCCGACCGTGATGAGTTGACTGACCCGGCCCGCGAAGGCAATCCCGCTGCGGGCATGTTCCGCCATCAGTTCCCGGCGGTGGGAGAAGGGTGTCGTGAACCAATTCGCGCCGACGACGCGGCTTTTGTTCATCGGGTAGAAGCAGGCGGCGGGCCAGTCCGGGAACTCGGGCTTGATCCGTTGGTGATTCATCAGCGGCAACCGTTCGGCGTATCCGCGGACGCGGGCTTCGAGTTCGTCCGATCCGGGCGCCATGCCTTCTCGGATCAGATTTTCGCGAAAGCGGTCCTCCGACGGCACGTATTCGCTGATCTCACTCAGCGAGACGAACGACCAAGTTGGCTCGATCGCCCCGTTCGGGGCGGAAGAAAGGACCGCTTGATGCACCGCGTTGACCTTCAGCGGGTCGGGGTCCATGACCATCACGCCGAAGTCGGCTTTGTGGCCGGTCACGATGTAGCTCTGCAACCGTTCCGGACGCTCGGCTGCGGCCGGGTTCAAGGCGGCGGTCAACGCCGCCTTGGCCTCGTCCTGGAGCAATCCGCGATCACCGAAGCGATAGAAATAGTGTCCGCAATGCCAGCCGTTTTCGGGGGTCAGGGAATTGGGGGGCGGTGCGGAGCGGGAGGGGCCGGTCGCGGAAGGGGCGTTCATGAGGTCTGCCGGGAGTGCCGAAGGGGGATGGACTCGTCAACCCACCGTTGTAGCAGAGGCGGTCCGAAAGCTCGATATGTCGGGGGGCTGCAGGTTCGCTCGGACCGGCCCTGGAGGAAGCCCGAATGGGTCGGGCGGGGCGACCCGGGAGGTGTTACGGCCCACCTGCCGGATCGGTTTTCGAACCGTCGCCGTCCCCCGAGCCGGCCCAGGCCTGTCGCAGTCCTTGCAGCCCTTGGGCGGTCGAAATGCGCGGTTCGTAGCCGAGCAGATGCTTCGCTGCGGAGATGTCAAAGTAATGATCGCGAGCCAGTTGGGCGGCCAGGAAGCGAGTCATGGGCGGTTCGCTGCGGATGCCGGCCAAGCGGTAGACCGCTTCGAGCGTCGCACCGACCCGCCAGGCCGTCGCCAGCCCGATTCGCCGCGTGGGTGCGGGAACGCCGGCGATCGCCAAGACTTGCGCGATCCAGTCCCAGCAGCGGACCGGTTCGTCCTGGGTGATGAAGAACGCGCGGCCACCCCCGGGAGGTGCGGGGGCCTTCAGGTGGTCCAGGGCGTTGAGGTGCGCGGCGGCGGCGTTTTCGACATGGACGGTGTCGATCCGGTTTTCGCCGTCGCCGACGATCCGCAGCCGGCCTCGTCGGGCGCGGTCGATCAGGCGGGGGAACAGGTGGGGATCAGCCTCGCCCCAGATCAGGTGGGGACGCAATGCCGCCGTGTGCAGTTTGCCCGGTTCGTGCGCCGCCAGCACGGCCTGTTCGGCTAACGCTTTGGTATGGGAATAATGGCAGAGGTGCCGGGCCGGGTAGGGGACCGATTCGTCGATCCCCGATTGGTCGCTGCCGTCGAACGTCACGCTGGGGCTGCTGCAATGGACCAAGATCGGCACGCCGTGGCGGCGGCAGGCATCGATCACGTGTTGGGTACCGAGGGTGTTGATCGAGTGGTACCGCTGCCAAGGGCCCCAAATGCCGGCGATGGCCGCGCAGTGAATCACGGCATCGACGCCCGCGCAGGCTGCGGCTACTGCGTCGGGATCGGTGATATCGGCTCGCCGGATGTCGACGCCTTGCCGGGTCAATTCGGGATATTCGCCACGGGCCAATCCGCGAACCTGATCGCCGCGGCCGAGCAGTTGGCTGACGATGTGACGCCCGAGGAATCCGCCGCATCCGGTTACCAGAACGAGCATCGGGTCCGCTGGGGTCGGGGGCTGTTGGGGTTCGCGAAACGAAAGGCGGGTCGGGCGTCGGGGGACGCGAGTCAACCGTCCCGTTCAGGGTAGGATCTGATCGGGGAGTTCGGCGACCCGAATCACCATCACCACGCGGTCGTCATCCCCTTCGGCGGTCAGTCCGGTGAACATCCATTGTCCCAAGCCACGAGGCGGGTCGAATCCGCCGGCGATCAGGATCGAATTTTTTTCCAGCCGAACCTCGGTCGCCAGTTCGTCGATATTCCAGGAATCGCGGCGGCTATCCAATCGTAGGGCTGAATCGCTGCCGACCCAGGTTTGCCGCATTTCCCCATGCTGGATTTCGGGCCTCAGGCTGAGTCGGATCGAATGCGGATCGACCGCGGTGGAACGGAGGGCGAACAGCGGCTGGGCGCGGGACAGCGAGCGGCCGACGGTCTGTTCCCGGAGGCGGATCAAAACGGTCTGCTCCGTCGGCGTCGGTTGTCGCACCGGCAATTCGTAGCGTTTTCCGATCCGGCAGGTGATCCGACGGGCCTGATGGGACAGGTCGGACAGCACGTCGGATGCTTCCATCGCCGTGTCGGCGCCGTCCGGTCGGCGGCGAATTTTACCGAGCAATTCGGAAAAGTCGGCTGGTTTTTGCACCCTTCCGATTCTCAAACCGTTGCGTTCCCATTCGTGTCGCAGGTCGGTCGGGATGATGGTTTGGTCGACCTGTTGCCACAGGTCGACTTCGTGCGGCTCGGGCTTGAGCGACACGAAGGCGATCTCGAGCACCGCCGTACCCGACTCACGCCTGGGCGGCGGCAGGCCGCGCTCGAGCGCCCGCGACGGCGCTTCGCTGTGCCAATTGGCACAGCCCAAGGCCGCCGTCATCGCGATCAGCGGGAGGAGCAAGCATCTCATGAGCGACTTTTCCTGAAATCAGCGGCCGCGAGGGTTGTCGCCGCGGTCGGCGATCTCGAGCGGTGGCAGGACGCCCAAGTAGGCCAGCAGGTCGCTGATTTCTCCTAAGGACAAGTCATCCAACAAGCCGGCCGGCATGATGCTGCTGTTGTTGGGCAACACCTGATCGACATCGGCCTCGTCGACCCGGGTGATCTGGTTGCGGGAGTCGCGAATCGCGAGTGTGCCCCGCCCGTCTTGGTTGACCAGGCCGACGTAAACCTTGCCGTCGAGGGTCAGCACCTTTTTGCTCATGTACTGGTCGCTGATCACGTGCGCCGGGAAGAGGATCGATTCGAGGATTTCACGGCGGGTGAAGCGGCGGGCGACCGCGGTGAGATCGGGTCCTACCGAATCACCTTGGTTGCCGAACCGGTGGCAGGCGGCGCATTGAGCCTTGGCGTAGATCGAATGTCCCCGCTCGGCATCGCCACGGCGTCCCGCGTCCGACTCGATGTAGCGGACCAGGTCATCCAGGTCCCACTTCGATTCGTCGCCGCTGGGCAATTCCGCGACGGGGCGGTCGGGGTAGACGCGGGAGTACCAACGCTGCCAGAGGTCCATCGAGATCTCGGAATCGGCTGGTCGTTCCATCCCGGTCCAGTGGACGAGCAAGTCCTCGACGGCATCGATCGGGCGACCTTCGGTTTCGGCCCGCAGCCCGATCAGGATCAATTGTCGGAGCGCGCCGGGGTCATCCGTGGCGACGCGAACCGTCCGCAATTGACGGAGGACCTCCATCGCCGGTTCGCCATCAAGCACACCCAGACTGCGTACAAGGTAATCCCAATTTTCGCCTTCTGGGTTTTGAGCCAGTGCCATCGCGATCAGTTGCCGACGTTCGGGGTCGTTCCGCCACATTTGCCGGAGGTATTCCAAAGAAGGTTCATCACCGCAACTCGCCAAGGACGCGATGATGCCGGTCCGGAGCCGCTTGAAAACGTCGTTGTTCAATCCCTGGGAGACGATCCGGCGATCGAGTTGTCGGAGCGTCTCGGCCAGGTCTGACGGGACCGGTTGGGGCAGGCGGTAGATCGCCGCCAAGGCGGCGTTGGGCCAATGGCTGCCCTGTTCCAGGACGGCGATGGCGTCGTCGGACGAGAAAGTCTTGGCGAAGTCTCGGGTCACGGCCATCAGGTAGAGGGCCAGCGATCCGGCATCGGATTCCAGCGACGCCGCTTCGTAATACTTCAACAATTCGAATCGCTGCGCCGCTGACCATTGGTGCGACATGAACTGCATGTACATCGCCACCAGGGTGCGGTCGGCGCGAGGGGCGTCGCTGCTAAGGAAAGTCAGCGCCCGCTCGGCGACACCGTCGGCATCCAGGTAGGCCGCCAGGCGGATCAGTTCGTGATTCATGCGGGTATCGCCAGCCGGAAACTCTTCGGCGATCTGTTCGCGGAGTGTGGCGACACGATCGGGGTCGATCTGGCCGCGATGCAGGGCGACTTGGCAGACCCGCAGCGTGTCGACGAACTCAGCATCACTGAGGAAGCCGGTCATCAATTCGCTGCAGGCGGCCAGCACTTCGATCGCCGTCGCTTCCGTCGGGTCGGCGTTGATCAAAGCCAGCCCGCCGAGAATCCGTACTCTGGGGACATCGTCCGCCAATACTTGCGATTTCCACCGTTCCGTCGGCATCCGCTCTAGCACCCGGCGGGCGACGAAGGCGAGGGTTCGGTCTTGTTCGCCGAGCATCTTGATCAGGCTGTCCGCAGACTCCGGCCACTGGCGGCTGCGGAGGATCGCTTCGCAGGTAGCCCGGCGAACCCGAGGCTCGCGGTCGTCGAGCAACTTTTCCAACTGCCGGCGGCTTTCCGGTCCCGGATGGAGGCCCATCATCGACGCCGCTTTGGCGCGAACCGCTTCCGACGGCGCGGATGACAATTCGATCAGCAGGTCCTCGCTCGGGATCGGCCCGAACAGTTGCATCAGGTCGAGGGCTCGGGTGCGATAGTGGGACGGGTTGTCGTTGCTGTAGGCGACGCCAGCGACCAGTTCGCCCCATTGGTCGCCCAATTCGCCCTTGACCGCCGCGATCTGCTGACGGCCCCAGGCGGAGAACAGTTGCGGTTGGCGGATCGCCCGGGCGACGCCGGTGCCCAGGTTGCCGATCCGTTCGGGGACTGAACCGGTCCATTCGACGCGATAGATCCCGCCACCGGTACCGCGACCGCCGGTCGAGAAGTAGAGCGAACCGTCGGGGCCGACGTCCAAGTCGGTGATGTTCAGCGGTTGTCCTTTGACGAATACTTCGCTCTCGGCCGTGTACCCGGCCCCGTTGGGTTTCAGCCGCACGGCCAAGATGCGGCCTTCGGACCAGTCGGCCAAAAACATCGCGTTGTGGTAACGCACGGGGAATCGGAAGTGTTCGTAGCAGACGCCGCCGGTGGGGCTCCCGCGACCGGTATCCAGGATCATTGGCAAGCGGTCGACGTAGTATTCCGGCCATAGCGCCCAGCCGCTCCGCCAGCCGTATTCGCCCGCTTCCGTGATGTCGTACAAGCCGGTCGGCCGGTACCAGGCGGTGTCCATGTCGGCTTCCATGTCGCTGTCGTGAACGAACAGGCCGCCTTCGGGGTGAAACACCAGGTCGTAAGCGTTCCGCAATCCGCCGGCGATCCGTTCGACCGTCGACCCGTCGATGTTCGTCCGAATGACCGTTCCGGCGGGTGCCTTGATGCCCCGGGCATGACCGCCTGGGTCTTCGTACCGCGGTACCAGATCGCCTTCGTAATGATCGACCAGCGTTGTACCGGGGCCCGGTTTGGCGATGGCTTGGGTGTGGTTTCCACAGATCACGTAGAGCATCCCGTCGGGTCCGAGTGTCACTCCGTGGGGGCCGTGTTCCCCAGGCTGGCCCTCAAAATCGACGATCTTGCGAACCGTTTCCAGGGTCCCGTTGCGATCGCGATCTGATAGTCGGTAGAGCCCCAATCCTTCCGGCCCGACGCCGGTCACGAAGACTTCGCCGTTGAGCGGCAGGATGCCCTGGCACGATTTCACAGCTTCGCAGTAGACGCGGACGCTGTCCGGAATGCCGTCGCCGTCGCGGTCATGCATCAGCAACAGCGGGCCGTTTTCTTGGGAGGCGATGATGTGGCCGAACTCGTTGAAAGCCATCGCGATGACCGAACCGACCTGGCTATCGTTGAAGATCTTGCGGATGCTGAAGTTCTTGGGGGCTTGGAAGCGTTCCGACTCTTCGACCGCCACTTCGTTCGACACGGTCGGCTGAAGATCCCAAGGGACTGTCTCGCCGAGGTTGCCGAACGATCGGGCGGCACCCCACAGTTGGTCGTTGAACAGGACGGTTTCCCAGGTAGGTTCGGGGCTGCGAGTGGTCTTCCAGGACGGATCGGTGCTGAACGTGAACCATGGGCCTCCCGAGCGGGGGCGAATCCCGACCCTCGCTACCAGGGCGGCGGTGTTCCCGCCGGCGTTTCGGGCGCGGACGGCGACCACGTTGCGGCCGACGACCAGTTGATCGGAGACGTCGTAGAAGTCGAGGTTCTTCGACGATTTGCCGGATCCGATCCGAGTTCCGTTGACGTACAGCTCGTAGGTGTCATCCGCCGCGATCTCGATCTCCCCCACCGCTTCGACCCGCAGGTTGATCAGTTTGCGGAAGTAAGCCGTTTCGCCGACCGGAACCGACTCGAGTTCGGCACCGTGGGCCCAAATCCACTGGGCCTCATCCGCTCCGGCCTGGGCCGTCAGGACGATCATCGGCAGGATCGCAAATGCCAAGCGGGCGACATGCGAGCGAAGGGTAATCAAAAGGCCATCCATGGCTTTGGCTAGCTCCTGCGAGGACGCTGAAGGCGATTGACGGTTCTTGGGCAACCGGCCAGCGGTTGCCATCGAAAGGCTCCCGTAACAGATTTGTCAATCCAGGAGCAAGGCGAGAATCCGCGTCCCCCGGAGGTGGTTGTGGTGGTCGGTTGTCCGACAAATCGCCCCACGGTTGCTGAACCATTGACGGATCAGGCCCTGGCCAATTACATTTCAAGGCGTTTGTACACGCCTTTCCGGCCCGAAAGTTGCTGTCCCGTTAGGCAAGCCGCCGAGCACCGAAGTCTTGTGGTGGTCCTGTCGGCGACGATTCGGGCGATGAGTTTTTCGGCGGGGGCGGTTCAGGGTGCGGGATACCGTTTTTCGCCGGATTTTTGGCCCGGCGGAATCTCCCGTCACGAAGTTTTGATCGGTTAACCAGCAAGAGATCGGTACATGGGCAAGCCCACCGGAT
This sequence comes from Planctomycetaceae bacterium, assembly GCA_007694185.1. GTDB lineage: Bacteria > Planctomycetota > Planctomycetia > Pirellulales > Pirellulaceae > UBA6163. The sequence continues at coordinate 75,613 of RECD01000145.1, read as the reverse complement.
TCAAAGAGTTTGATCGTAAAAAAGTGCCCTGGCGGCTGCCGGTGGTCCGGATCAACGACTACGACGAGATTTACACCGAACCGAAAGTCGATCAGCTGCGTCAGCAGGGCGCCCGCTGCATGGATTGTGGGGTCCCGTTTTGCCAGTCCAAAACCGGTTGCCCGATCGAAAACCTGATCCCCGAGTGGAACGACCTGGTCTACAACAACCGCTGGAAAGAGGCGATCGATCGGCTTCACAAGACGAACAATTTTCCGGAATTCACCGGCCGCACCTGCCCGGCTCCCTGTGAGGGGGCGTGTGTGCTAGGGATCAATGAGCCCGCGGTGACGATCAAGAACATCGAGAACGCGATCGTCGATCGGGCTTGGGAAGAGGGGTGGATCGTCCCCGAGCCGCCCACCGAACGGACCGGGAAGAAGGTGGCGATCGTCGGCAGCGGGCCTTCGGGCTTGACGGCCGCTGATCAGCTGAATCGCGCGGGGCATTTGGTCACGGTTTATGAGCGGGCCGATCGGCTCGGTGGGCTGTTGCAGTACGGCATCCCGAACATGAAGCTGTCCAAGGCGGCGGTCCAGCGGCGGATCGACAAGATGACCGCTGAGGGCATCCGTTTCATCACGGGAGCGAACATCGGTCAGAATGTCGACCCGCAGGAATTGATCGATTCGTTCGATGCGGTGCTGCTGGCCTGCGGGGCGACCAAAGCGCGGGATTTGCCGGCCGACGGTCGCGAGGCGAAGGGGATCCACTTCGCGATGGATTTTTTGACCAGCAACACGAAGCAGCGTGTTCATGGCGATTCGCTCAACGGCGAATTCATCAGCGCCGAAGGCAAAGATGTGATCGTCATCGGCGGTGGCGACACCGGCACCGACTGCATCGCCACCAGCCTGCGTCATGGTTGCCGCAGCCTGGTGAATTTTGAACTCTTGCCCTGTCCCCCCGTCGATCGCGCTCCCGACAACCCCTGGCCGGAATGGCCCAAGATCTTCCGCGTCGATTACGGCCACGAGGAAGCGACCGCCAAGTTCGGGCGAGACCCGCGGGAGTACCAGATTCTCACGAAGCAATTCCTGGCCGATGACCAGGGTCGGCTGCGGGGGGTTCAGACGATCGAGGTGCGGTGGGTCAAAGACGACAGCGGCAATTGGAAGATGATCGAAGTCGAAGGGAGCAAAAAGGATTGGCCGGCACAGTTGATTTTGCTGGCGATGGGTTTTGTCGGGCCCGAGGCGTATCTGGCTGAGTCGCTCGGGATTCAGCTCGACAATCGCTCCAACTTCGCCGCCCAGCATGGTCCATTCGCCACGAGCATTCCGGGAGTCTTTGCGGCGGGCGATTGTCGCCGTGGTCAGAGCCTGGTCGTGTGGGCGATCAACGAGGGCCGGGGCGCGGCGCGGGCGATCGACACCTACTTGATGGGCAGCAGCCACCTGCCGGCGCCCGGGATCAGCCTGGGGACAGCCGTGGCCGTCTGAATTCCTTCATGGCTCGGTCGCTCGGTTTCTGGCGGGCGTCCGGGTTGGTCTGGCGAAAGGTGGGTCTGGCACGAGGAGCCGCGTCGGACGCCGACGGAACGCGATTCAACCGAGGAAAGCATGCCCCGCCGCTGGATCGTCCTTTCCTTCGAAGGTCTGTCGAACCTCGCGCTGGGTCCGTACGGATCCTCCTGGAATGCCACCCCGCGGTTCGATCGCTTAGCGGCCACCGGTGTGACCTGGGACCGAGTGATCATCCCCAACGAAGACGTTGCCGAAACGTTGAGGCGGTTCTGGGAGTCGCCGCTGGGGAGTCGGACCTGGATCGAAGCCTGGCGTGACCAGGGCCCGGTCGAACTGCTTCTCCCACGTGATGCCGACTCGCCGCCGATCGAGGCTGTCCGGTCCGGTTCGGCTGAGGCTGACGTCGAGGGCGGTGCGAGGAACGTGTCACCCAGTTCGATGACGAAGCTCGCCGAGACCGCCCTGGGGCTGGGGTTTGATGCTTGCACGTTGATCGATTTGGAGCCCCGTCAGGCTGTTTGTCAGGAGGTCGACGCGACCGGCTTGGGCCAGACGTTTGCGGCGTTGATCGACCGGATCGGTTCCCCAGAAATCGACGGCGTGGAACCGGAGGATTGGTCGGTCTTGTGGGTCCACTCGGATTTGTTAACGCGCTGTTGGGATGCCCCGCACTGGCTCTTTCCTATCGATGACGACGAACAGGATACAGAGCCCGATGACCCGGCAGAGGACTACATGAGCGAGTCTGGTGCTGCGGATCGGGCGGTCGCCGAGCGGGGTGTTGCCGATGCCCCTCCGCCGTTGCTCCCTGGTTTGCTGCCACCTGCCATCAAGTTGGGGCCGACCGATCATCCCGATTGGACGACGTCTTGGATGCAGACCTATGGTTGTCAGGTCCGATTGCTCGACTACTGGCTCGGTTTGCTAGCGGACTTGATCGCCCAGGATCCGCGTGACATCGGTCTGGCGGTGCTCGGCACCAGTGGCTTCTCGCTCGGACAAGACGGCTGGGTCGGGCATCGGGTGGGGCCGATCCGCAGTCCCCAGATCCAGGTCCCCGCGATCCTGCATTGGGCGGGGGTTGCGGGCCATGCGGATTGGGCGCCGCTGCGCTGGCCGGCGCTCGAACCGTTGGAGCGGCTGGCCAGTTGGTTAGTCCCGGTTCCGCCGTCTGCGAACATCACCTCCGCAAATCCGTCGCCCGAGGCGTGGGCTCGCGCGGCCACGCCCGGGGAGGCGAGTGTGCTAACGGTTTCGTCGCGGGCCAGTCAGGTGATCACGACGTCGGAGTGGTTTCTGGTCCGCCAGGGCGACTCGCCAGCTCAGTTGTTCCTGAAACCGGACGATCGCGACGACATCAACGACATCGCCGATCGCTGCCCCGAGATCGTCGCGGAGCTGATCCGGTCGGCCGAGGGAACTTCTTCCGCAGATCCCGCCGACGGGGACGGTTTTAGTTAGACTGTTTTTTTCGGTTATGCCGAACTCGTCTCGCCGATCCCCGACAACTCCTGCCGCCTTTCAACACCATGTCTTGTTCGCATTCGCCCTCCTTGCCACAGGTTCCGATCGTGTTCCGTTCGATCGCCACATCCTTCGCGTTCGCGACTGCGGCAGCATTCGGCTGCTTCGCCCTTCCGGCCGTTGCCGAGGAAACCGAAGCGGTACGGTTCAAGGTGATCCCGTTGATGCTCGATGCGAACGAGGGCATCGCGGTCGGCGACATCGACGGGGACGGGCAGCCGGATTTGGTGGCCGGCCGCAATTGGTATCGTGGCGGGGATTGGGTACCCCGGCCGTTGCGACTGATCGAGGATTGGAACGGTTATGTTCAGAGCAACGGTGACTACCTGTACGACGTCAATGGCAACGGCCGGCTCGATGTGATCGCCGGGTCGTTCCTGCCGACGCAGGTGCATTGGTATGAGAATCCGGGGGCTGAGGGCTTGAGGCTCGGTCAGACCTGGAAGCAGCACCTGTTGATCGACACCGGTGACACGACGAACGAGGGTCAATTGATGGCCGACCTGGACGGGGATGGCCGACCCGAATGGATCGTCAACAGTTGGCGGAAAGGTGTCCCGATGCGGGTCTGGCGGTTGGTCGATTGTCCGCCGGACGCGACGGGCGCTGTGGTCAAGATGGTTCCCGCGACGTTGGGCGAACAGGCCAATGGGCACGGCTTGGGGGTGGGTGACGTCAACGGCGACGGACGGATGGACGTTCTGGTGGGCGAGGGTTGGTACGAGCAGCCCGAATCGAACCCATGGGGTCAGCCTTGGCGATTTCACGCGGACTGGGACCTGCAGGCCAGCATCCCGATGTTGGTTCGTGATCTCGACGGCGACGGGCGCAACGACTTGGTGTTCGGGATGGGACACAATTATGGTCTCTACTGGTGGCAGAATCAGGGGCCCGACGAAACGGGCAAGATCGTCTGGAAGGAGCACCTGATCGACCGTGAATGGAGCCAGCCCCATGCGCTGGAGTGGGGTGATTTGACCGGGGATGGCAAGCCGGAATTGATCACCGGCAAGCGCTACTTTGCCCACAACGGCAACGACCCTGGCGGTCGCGACATGCCGTGTCTCTATTACTACCGGTGGGATGCTGAATCCCAAACGTTCAAGCGGTTCACGATCGATGAAGGCCACGTCGGTACCGGTCTGCAGATCGTCGCTCAAGATCTCAACGGCGACGGCAAGACCGATATCGCGGTCGCCGGCAAGAGCGGCACTTACGTGTTGATCCAGCAGTGAGTTCTGCCCGAGGTTCGGCCGACGAACCCACGGCAACCGGTTCGGCAGGCACGCTGGGGGACTGGACGATTCGCTTGACGCAGCGACGGGTCGACGAATGGATTCGATCGGTCGGCGTGCGTTACTTCGGCGAACTGACCAACCTCGCTCAATTGGTAGAGGAAGTCGGTGAGGTCGCGCGAATCCTGTCGCGGACGCATGGGGAGCAGTCCTGCAAGGCGGGTGAGACCCCCGGCGAGTTAGCCGATGAACTGGCCGACGTGATGTTCGTTGTGATCTGTTTGGCCAACCAATCCGGGATCGATCTGCAAGCGGCGATGGAGCGGAATTTGGACAAGAAAACCCGACGTGACTTGCGGCGGCACCGCGACAATCCGAAACTTGGCGGTGACGGGGCCGTCGCCGAACAGCGCTAGCCGGTGGCGGCCGGGCTTGATGATCCCAGGCCCCGGCGACCGGCAATCGGTAGCAAGTTTACTTCCCACGGGCGACGGTCAAACCTGGTTGGGCTCACCTGCCTGGTGCCTCGCGTCGCCATGGTGGTAGCACGGCCTAAATCTCTCCCCGATCGACACCGATCGAAGCGGCGGGGCTGCACGCGTCCGGTTGCTCACCGACGCCATCAACAACTACAATTCGGGGCTCAGGTCGTCGGCAGCGTGCCGATGCGTAACTTGCGTTTGCAAGCCACCGCTTGTGACCGTGCCGTAGGGTAAACGGCGGGAAGCGATCGGCCGCTGACTTCATCATTCTCGTCCAACCATCCAGCGACTTCATGGCGACGGTTCTCGATTTGCGACGGACCGACGACCCGCGAGACATCGTTCATCGGACGGTGGAATTCCTGGCCCGCGGCCAGGTGGTCGCCATCCCGACTGAGACGGTCTATGGTTTGGCAGCGGATGCGCTCAACCCCGACGCGGTCGCCAGGCTGATCGAGCTCAAGCGACAGCCACCCGGGAATCCCCTGGTGTTGGCGGTTCGTGGGGCCGAGGAAATCCTGGACTTCGTCTGTCATTGGTCGCCTTTGGCACAACGGTTTGCCAACCGATGCCTGCCGGGGCCGTTGACTCTGGTGATCCCCGTCACCCATTCGGATTCGCTCGTCCATCGGTTGCCAGAGCCGGTACGCCAAGCGGTTGTCGGCCCGCGTGGCTGTCTCGGATTTCGGGTCGTGGATCACCCGGTGGTGGCTCAACTGCAGCAGTACTTGCGGGGGCCATTGGTGCTGGCCGCGGCTGCCGCGGACGGCGCCGACCCGCCGACGGGCGGAAGCGAAGTCGTTCGGCTGTGGGGGGAACGGGTGCCGCTGGTACTCGATGACGGCCCTACGCGTTATGGTGGAGCCAGCACGGTCGCGCGAGTGATCGACAATCACTTCGAGATTCTCAGGCACGGAGCTATCGAGGCAGCGGCGATGAATGAGTTTGCAAAACCCCTGATCGTGCTCGTTTGCACAGGCAACACCTGTCGCAGCCCGATGGCCGAAGGGTTGTTCAGGCGGCGTTTGGCGGAATTGGGTGAAATGGGTCAAGGCATGACGGTGTTGTCAGCCGGGGTCGCGGCCTGTGAGGGGGCGATGGCGAGCCCGCAGGCGGTTGAAGTCATGGCGAGCCAAGGGGTTGACATTTCAAGCCATCGGAGCCGTCCGCTGAACGACGCCATCATCAGCCGCGCGGATCTTGTGTTGACCCTCACCCGGGGACACCGGGCTGCGATTTTGGCCGCTTGGCCGGAGTTGGAGAGTCGGGTTCAGACGTTGCGGATCGACGGGGGAGACATCGGAGACCCCGTCGGCGGGTCGGTGGAGCTTTATGAGACGTGTGCTCAGCAGATCGCGGCAGCCTTGGACAGTTGGATGCCCAGGCTCCAGCAAGCGTTTCTTGCGGATTGCGGTGAGAACGATGAATGTGAGGGACGTGGTTGATGTTGCGAATCAGCTTTGGTAGTGATCACCGTGGAGTTGCGATCAAGGGCCGGTTGGCCCAGCGTCTCGTCGATGCGGGCTATGAAGTGTTCGACGAGGGGACCCATGGCGACCACGCGATCGATTATCCCGATGTCGCGCGGGTCGTAGCCGAGAAGGTCAGCCAGGGAGACGCGGATCGCGGGATCTTGATCTGTGGCACCGGGATCGGCATGGCGATCGTCGCGAACAAGTTTCCCGGCGTTCGTGCGGCCCCTTGTTACGACGAGATGATGGTGGAATTGAGCCGGCGTCACAACGACGTCAATGTCTTGTGCCTTCCCGGCGACCTGATCGGGGATCGTCCCGTCGATGACCTCGTCTTGATGTGGTTGCGAACCGAATTCGACGGTGGGCGGCATTCGCGGCGGATCGACAAAATTTCGGACCTCGAACGCAACGGCCAGTGATGACCGGTTCCGCGTCGCCGCCCGCCGAGACCGCCGCGGGCGCGTCCGCTGATGCGACCGGCGGACCGATCGGACATGAGACCGCTAAGCGATGGTTCGCCCAGGCGTTGGCGAAGGGGCGATTGAGCGGTGCTTTTCTGTTGATCGGTCCGCCCGGGATCGGCAAGGCGGCGCTGGCCAAATGGATCGCGAAGTGCTTGTTTTGCGAACGCACCGAAACGGCTTCGTTGACCTGTTGCGGGCAATGCCCTGCCTGTGTCCAGATCGAGGCCGAAACACACCCCGACCTGGTTCAAGTTCGTAAACCGGCCGATCGTGCCTTCATCCCGATCGACCTGCTGATCGGGCCGCCGGATAACCGAATGCGTGAAGGCTTCAACCGCGATATCCGGTTGCGACCGTTCCGTGGAAGTCGCAAGGTGGCGATCTTGCACGATGCGGATGATCTGAACGAGGAAGGGGCCAACAGCCTGCTGAAGACGCTCGAAGAACCGCCGCCCGATGTCGCGATTTTTCTGCTCGGTACCAACGAGCAGCGGCAATTGCCCACGATCCGATCGCGGAGCCGGATCGTTCGCCTGCGTCCTCCGGTTGGGGATCAAGCGGCCGAACTGATGCGGCGGAGAGGGATCGAGTGCGATGCTGCCACGGCAACGCGGGCGATCGAATTGTGCGGCGGCGATTGCGCGGCGGCCGCAGGGATGTTGACCCCGGAAGGGGCCGAGCTTCGCCAATCGATTTTGCGATACCTGACCGCGCGGCAGATCGATCCCGTCGCGCTTGCCGGCACCGTCGCGGGTGTGATCGACGGGTTGGGGAAAAGTGCGGTCGGGGCGGTCAAACGGGATCGGCTTCGTGAGGTTTTGTCGATCGCGGTCGATTCGTTTCGAGACCAAATGATCGCCTCGGCGAACCGGCCGGAGCGGCTGCCCGCCATTCACTATCGGCTGGATCGATCGATCGAGGCGATCTCGCAAGTCCATCGAAACGCGAATCAGACGACGCTCATCGAGTGTTGGGCTGCCGACCTGGCAAGGGGATTTCCGGCCTGATGCGCGGTCTCATGCCCGCGACAGGAAATGACCGGTTCGCGTGTCGACTTTCACCCGCTCGCCCTGCTTGATGTATTCGGGCACGTGTACGATCAGTCCGGTCTGGAGCGTCGCCGGTTTGGTCCGCGACGTCGCCGAGTTGCCTTTCACGCCGGGGTCGCACTGAATGATTTCCAATTCGACCGTCGCCGGAATGTCGATGCCGACACATTCGTCGTTGTAAATCAGTGCTCGGACCCCCTCCAGCCCATCCGGCATGTAGGGCTGTTGCTCGCGGATGTCGTCGAGCGGCAATTCGAATTGGTTGTAGTTTTCGGTGTCCATCAGGTGGATGTGGGTCGCGTCGGTAAACATGACCTGCACGTCGCGGCGAGCGAAATCGGCTAGGTCCAGCGATTCGGTCCCTTTGAGCGTGATGTCGATCTTTTGCCGTGTGACCGCGTTGCGACCGCGAAACTTGTAGAGCGTCGCGGCTCCCCGTGCGGAGGGGGTCTGCACGTTGAGCGTTTCCATGATGATCGGCTCGCCTTCAAAGACGACGACTTCACCAGGTTTGATATCTTTTGCCAACATCGATGTCGATTCCTGACCAACGGAAGGGCGAGGGGAATTCCGGGGCGATCGCCACGGAACCCGAATTATGCGAATCGGTCGCGTTTCCGGAAAGCCACCTGCTAACGTGATAACCAGGCTCGGAATCCCTCGGCGATTTCGGTCGGCCGCAGGGCCGTTTGGGTCGCCGCCCAGCCCAGCAGGATCGCACCGAGGGTTGCCCAAACCAACCCCAATCCGACCGACGCCGCCGGCTCGCGAGCGACTTCGCGACGGAGTTCGGTCAGCAACGATCGCCAAAAATCAGGGCGGAGATCGGTCTCGAACAACTCCACATCGGCCGAATCGCCGGAACGATGACGGACCAAACGCAAGTGCAGGCCCACCGTGGGCAGCGAGATCGTCCCGGAGCGTTCATCCAGTCGGCTGGCGGCATCGATCGATCGGCAGGCGCGCAGCAAGGGAGCCGCCAACGGAGCGTCCCCCAGCCCGTACACGACCAGCCGAGGGCGTTGGTACAGGACCACCAGGGCCACGGTCAGCAGATAAAGCATCGCCAGCAATGGCCAGACCGCGGTACCGAGGGCCGTCGCCGCCGTCGCCGGAAAAAAAAGTTCGCCCGGGCCGACCGCGACCAGTCCCGAGATGGCCAACGCCAAGGCGAAGGTGTCACGCCCACCGGTCGTTACGAGAACCCGACGACGCAGGCGGATCAAGCCGAGCATCAACAGGTAGGCGCCGAGCGGCAGAGCCACGATCAAAGCGTAAAATTCCATACGGAAACGTCACCGGTCACGGCGAGTCGGAGCGAGTCGAAGGGTCATTCACGGATCCCGTTGAGCGCGAAACCTTTGCTTCGCAACAGACAGGCGTCGCACCGGCCACATGCCGTCCCCCCGGGGCCGGGGTCGTAGCAGGAAGATGTGATCGAATAATCGACACCCAGTTCCAGGCCGCGAGCGATGATTTCGGCTTTGGTCCAATGCAGCAGCGGTGTGTGAACCTTCAGCGGTCGAGCACCCTGGACCGCGGCTTTGGTGGCCAGGTTCGCCATCGTTTCAAAGGCCTCGATGTAGGGCCCCCGGCAATCGGGGTAGCCGCTGTAATCGAGCGAGTTGACCCCGATGAACAGGTCGCGGCTGCCGACGACTTCGGCCAACGCCAGCGCCAACGAGAGGAATACCGTGTTCCGCGCGGGGACGTAGGTGATCGGGATCTCGCCCCCGAGCTGTTCGACCGAATCGTGTTTGGGGACACTGAGCCCCGGATCGGTCAAGGCCGAACCGCCGAACTGAGCCAAGTCGATCTCGACCACCCGATGGGATCGCACCGCATGCAACTCGGCCAATTGCCGAGCCCGATCGAGCTCGTATTCGTGACGCTGACCATAGCGAAAGCTGATCGCATGAATTTCGAAACCCTGATCCTGAGCGATCGCCAGACACGTCGCGCTATCGAGGCCTCCCGAGAGGAGGACGACCGCCGGGTCACCCGGTTGCATCGCCGACAACGCGGGCGTGGTCATGTGCGGGGTTTCCAAAGCTTCCGCCCCAACGCGGGTTGATAATTCGTCCAATTCGGATCGCCACCGATATCGGCCGCGATCACCGATTGGGCCGACGCCATTTTTGCATCCAAATTATCGAGGTGGTGCAAGGCGATCGCTTCGAGTGTCTGCGGAATTTTGGGGCTGCCGAATTCGAGCGTACCGTGGTGGCTGAGGATCAGATGCTCCAATTGCATTTGCAACGCCTCGGGAAACGCTTCGCCGGTGAGTTCGGCAAGGCGACGGATGCGGTCGCCCAGGTCTTGCACGCCGATAACCAAATGGCCGACCAGTTGACCGCGGTCGGTGTAGCCCGATTCGGACCCACCGGCCAGTTCTTCGACCTTTCCCAGGTCATGCAAAAAAGCACCAAAAGTCAACAAGTCGACATCCACCCCGTCATAACGAGGCCCGACCGACTGGACCAATTCCATCAGGTCGACGGTGTGCCGCAGCAAGCCGCCCGGGTAGGCGTGGTGGTTGGAGACCGCTGCGGGTGCCGACCGTAGCCGCTGGAGCCACTCGGTGTCGTCCAAGTAGATCTGGCCCAGCCGACGGAGGTGGACGTTTTGGAGGCTGCCGAGGATTTCCGCCAAACGTTCCCCCAACCGCGCCGCCTGATCCGAGTCGAAGCGATCGAAATCGCCCCGTTCGACCTGATCTTCGTCCAATCGCCTGATTTCACTGACGATGATCTGAAGCTGGTTATTGTGGAGTTGCGTTCTGCCGCGGCAGGAGACATAGTCCCCCCGCTGGAAAGCTTCGAAGGTGGATTCATCCGCGTTCCATAGCATCCCGGAAATCGTTCCGGTGCGATCCGCCAGCTTGAGCAGGATGTATTTCCCACCCTGCCGATTGACACGAAGTTGCTTGTCGGTCGCCTGGAACGCTTGGTCGAGCGATTGGTTGTCGCCCAACTGGTTGATGGGGGTCCGTGACACGCGAGCGGGTCTCTGGGTGGTAACGGGGCAAATCAGACCGCATCCTAGCCGATCCTGGGCCGGATCGTCAGCCTCCGCGACCGGTCCCCGACGAGGGGTCAGGGCGACATTGCCAGCTCGTGCTCAGTCGAGCCGTTTGACCTGAAGGTTCCGAAAATAGACTTTGCTTTGGGGGTCGTGAGCTTGCAAGGCAAAGGTCCCTTCGCCCAGGCGGCGTTCGAAATCGTTCGAATCGGCCGCCTTGTTCTCCGGTTCGGTGTAGTCGACCATCGTCTCGCCGTTGAGAATCAGGCGCACACGACGTCCCTCCACAATGATCTCCTGCCGGTACCACTCGTTGTCCTTAACCGGTGGATCGCCGACATTGACGATGCCGTACAGGCTGCTGGTCCGTTTGGGGTCGCTATGGGTCACGTTGACCTGGCATTCGTGCCCGTACCGCGGCCAACCTGAGGGCTGGTAGCGGGTGTGAAAGTAGATCCCCGAATTGCTACCGGGCGTCGTCATCACGTCGGCGATGAAGTGAAAGTTTTTGAAGGGAGCCAAGTCGCCATCGTAAAACAGGTGCGCCCGCGGTCCGTCGATCACCAGCAAGCCATCCTCGACCCGTAGGCTGTCGGGGTTTTCCTCCGATTTTTTCCAGCCGTCCAAAGACTTGCCGTCAAACAGCGAGACGAAACCGGGTTCGAGCGTTTCGGCGGAGTGGGCAGTGCCAAAGTCCAAGGTCGCTGCAACCGCGAGGCAAGCGACAAGGCGGAGTGCGAGTGAACGGGCGGGAGATGCGACTTGCAGGTTCATGTCAAAATCCAGATGTCCCATGGCCCAGCGGCCAGATGCAGCCACGCGGTGGAACGGGGAGGGGGTAGGAAAAGGGGATCGACCCTTGCCGCAAGCAAATCGCTCTCGGTGAAGGCCGGTCGATGAGAAAAACGAGAACCTCCGATCGCTCACGAGAGGAGCGGCCGGAGGTTCCTGGTAATCGCAGTGGTCTGGCGTCCGGGCGTCATCGAGCCCGTCGACGGTGACAAGCGATCAGAGCCCAGCGTCCGTCGCGGGCAATTCGCCGGCCTTCAGCTTGGCGGCGAAGGTTTTGCCGTCGCTGCTCTTCGATTCACCAGCTTTCTTGAGACCGGCAACGATCAGTTCTTTGGCTTTTTCCGGATTCGCCTGGACCCATTCCTTGGTGAAGTCTTCTTTATTCAGAAGTTCGCGGACCGCTTGGCCGTATTCGTTGCGTTCGGTCTTCTTCTCGCCCTTGACGTGACAGACGTTGCAGCCGGCCCGTCGGGCCGTTTTCACGAAGTCCTCGTCAGCACCCTCGCCGGTGTAGTGTTCCTTCCATTCCTTGTTGAACTCGTTCGTGGCGAAGGCGGGGGCCACGAGCAGGAAGGTGCAGCCAAGGGCTAAAACAAAACGTCTCATAAAGTGTCTCCGAGGGAACGAAAGTTCAGGTGGGCACAAACCAACGCCCTATTAAAACCTCGACCAGATCCAAAAGTCAAATGCGGCAAAAGTTCGCAACCGGACGATTCGTCACGGGACAGTCGGAGGGGATTCGCTCAAAACAGGCGAAAAGCCGGGAGGTTGAGGGAAGTTGGGGAGACTCGTGCGGTCAAATCCGGGGACAACGGTGCCATCCTGATAAAAATCGGACAAGACTCGCTGGCTGGGTGGCAGGCTTTCGTCGACCGGATCACTCCAACGGACGACCCAACTGGGCGATCGTTCCGCAACCCATGGAGGTCGGCTCGGTATGATCATCTGGCTCATCCAAAACACCTCTCTTTCCCCGTCGGCCATGGTCAAGTCGAGGATCGGCCAGTCACCCTCCGGTTCAAGGTCATAGGCATTGTCTTCCCCGCGGAGGGTCACCCACATGTCCGGGCTTTCCAAAGCGGTTTCCAAGCCGAGAAATTCGACATGTGGGGCCGCTGACGGTGAGCGAAAGACGACATTTTGGGCGTCGCGGTCGATCAAGATCGGCTGACCCTCGGCGGTTGCCAATCGGGTGCGTACCAGGCCCTGGCCGGTTGAGGCGGTGAGGCGACTGAGTCGCATTTGGACTTGGGTTCCGCCGACCCCCGATTCCCTGTCAGGGCCGGCGATGTCGAGCATCCTTCCGGAGACCGCCAACAGGCCGTCGTCCCAACGGAATTGCAATTGCAGGAAATCCGATAACCGAATCAAGGTCATTTCGCCTCGGCAGGCGACGTGATTCAGCTCGATTGCAACCAGCGGAGGGAGGGGAGTTCGCGGCGAAGAAGTTCGTCCTGGGGGGCGGCCGTCGGATTCCTTCGATTGCCCGTTGGGCTCGGACGCCGTCCGCAGGCCGTACGGGTCCTGTCCCAATTCACCGATCACCCCCGCCAGGCCGACGGGGCCGTCGATCTCGAACGCGAACACGTCTTCACGTTCGGCCAAGTTTTCGATGGTGATCGTGCAGTTCGTCAATCGGACCGAGCGGTTGTCCGTTAAGGCAAAGAGGCATCCGCCATCGATCGATGCGCTGCGGACTTGCCAGTTGAAGTGGAGATTCTGGAAATCGATCCGATACGGGCCGACGTCAATCATGACGGCTCGGTTCATCGTCGGCTTCGATTCCGAGATGAAACGGATCTCGGTTGCCCCGACGATCGAGCGGATGACCAGCCCGTCACGGGGAATCCGGATCGGCGGGCTATCGATCGTGGGCACGGCGATTTCGATTTCGTTGACGCCGAGTTCATCGGCTTGGCGAAGCGCATCGACGAGGGTCTCGGCCGTCCGCACGTTCTCCGGCCACGAGCGATCGGCGGGGCTGATGACGATCCGATCGATTTTCGCAGGCGCCGGCGATTCGGCAGGGCTGACGACCCCAGGGGCGGGTGAGTTTTCTCGCGGCATCGCGATTTCGGAGAACCTCGGTCCGACAACGGCAACGTCCGTTGGGAGCGAGCCGTTCTCGTCGAGAGGTTGAGGCGAACCGTCGTCGGCCGCGAGCGAATCCGACCCCGGCGGCTTGTCGGTCGGCATGACAACCGGTTCGGTTGCGGTGTTCTCGACAGCGCTCGCCGAATCGGCCGCAGCCGCCTTGGCGGTCAGGGGCGGGCCGGGTGAATCGGGTGGTGTCGGGTTGACCGGAGGGTCGCCCGCCGGCGATGGGGTCGGGGGGCGCGATTCCGCGGGCCGCTCCTCGGGGAGCGGGCGTGTCACCGGCTCCTGGTCGACCTGGCGGATAGCGACCGCGGAGCCGGGGACGTCGAGGACAAATGCGTCTTCACGAAGCGAGGCGATGAGTTGCAAAAAGACGCCGCCCAACACCAACACGCCGGCGGCCACCAGCCAGGGGAGGTAAGTGACCCAAGAGCCGACGGTGAGGTCTTCCCGAGTGATCGCTAGGGTGCCTTGTGAGCCCGCGCGGACCAGCCCTTCCCGATTGGCTAGTTCACGTAAGTCCGCAACGAGATCGATCGCCCGGTGGTAGCGAAGGTCGGGAGACTTGGCGAGCATCTTATGCAGGATGGCCTTCAGGTCACCACTGACATCCGGGCGGATCAGCGTCGGGTCTGGGGGTGGGGCGTTGCCGTGGTTGAGCAATTTCTGCAGAACCGTTCCGCCGGGGTAGGGCGGTTCGCCGGTCAACATGAAGTGCAGGGTGCAGCCCAAGGAGTAGATGTCGCTGCGGACGTCGGCATCCCGCGGGTCGCGAGCCTGCTCCGGCGAGATGTAATCGAACGTTCCCAGCGTCACACCACTGGCTGTCATGTCCCCCGAGATCTCGAGTTGATCATTGCGGGCCAAACCCATGTCGACCAACTTCGTCTCGCCCTCGGTATTGACGAGGATGTTGGATGGCTTGACGTCACGGTGTACCACGCCTCGGCCACTGGCATGATGCAGCGCCTCGGCGATTTGTCGGGTACAGAAGACCGCGTCATCGATGCTGAGTACCCCATCGCGGGTGACCAAGTCGCGGATGTTGATGCCTTCGATGTGTTCGAAGACGATGTATCGCCAACCCTCGAACATCCCCACATCGTAAACCCGGGCGATGTTCGGATGATCCAGCCGGGCAGCGGCTTGGGCCTCGTTGCGAAACCGCCGCTGCATGTCGGGGTCGTCGCCGATGAACGGGATCACCTTGATCGCGACCGTCCGGTCCAACCGCTCGTCACGCGCTCGGAAGACGGCCCCCATGCCACCGCCGCCGATCAGTTCCTCGAGGTGAAAGTGGCTGAGTTGCCTGCCGAGCAACACGCTGGCGACGTCCGCTGGGCTGGACGCGGATGCCCTTGTAAGTGACCGGACCGATGAACCACCTTCTGGACGCCGAATGACGGTTTCGGCTTTTTCGTCTGCCTCCTGTCTAAGAGAGAGGGCGTCAAGAGTCCGAATGAACGCGGCGTCGTTGCCGGGCCCGGCCAGCGGGAGCGGATTTCCCTGGGATTCCGTGGATGGAGCATCGGACTGGGGAAGTGGCCCGCGGGGCTGTGAGCTTTCGGGGGGCTGTGAGCTTTCGGCGGATGAATCGCCACGAGCAATCGTAGGGCGCGGCGTCTCCATAGGCTCCAGTCCGGCTGATAATCAGGCGATCC
This sequence comes from Planctomycetaceae bacterium, assembly GCA_007694185.1. Lineage (GTDB taxonomy): Bacteria > Planctomycetota > Planctomycetia > Pirellulales > Pirellulaceae > UBA6163. The sequence continues at coordinate 60,308 of RECD01000145.1, read as the reverse complement.
GTCTGACAAAAATGAGGGGATAAGCAAACCGAGCGAGCAAAGCCCGTCCCAACGCCCGGGTCCCGTGAGATGACTCCTTGGTCTATCGTCGCAGGAACCTAGGGAAAAGTGCGAAAGATTTGCACCTTATCAGTTTAGATCCCTCGCAAGCCCCGATCAACGAAATAAGCCCTGAGATCGGCAGCATGGAGTGAAAACGGCCGATCCGTCCCCACCAGGGGGAAGGATCGGCCCCATCAAGTAGCCGTTGCAGCGGCTTTTGAAATCAGCGGCTCGCCGTCGACACTGGAGTCGGCCGGTTGAGACCCGAGCCCAATTCGGTGGGGGCCGAAAAAACTCGTCCTGCTCGCTGGCGGAACGTTAGCGAGCCCTACTTGGCACAGCAGGACTTAACGGCTGTCAAGCCGCAGGCCGATGCCCCGCTCGCGCAGGCAGACAGCCCGTCGCCAGCGGCACCCGCCGACGTGCTGCAACAAGCTGGGCTGTCGCAAGCTTCGCAGCCGCAGGCGGCACAGACGCAGTCTCCACCGGTGCAGCAGGTGCAGGCAGCTTCGCACGCCCCGCAAATGCATGCGTCGGTGGACGCGAGGGTTTGACCCGCGGAGCATTCGCCGGCGGTGCAGGCCGACGTGCCGCAGCAAGCCGGACTGTCACAAGCGTCACAACCGCAAGCGGCGCAGACGCATTCGCCACCGGCACAACAGGTGCAGGTAGCCTCGCAGGCCCCGCAGGCGCAGGCCTCGATCGACGCCGATTCGGCCAAGCTCGATCGAACGGCCATGCCCATGACGGCTCCGAGCAGCGTCACGGCAAACAGGATGGATAGCGTTTTGAACATCTTGATTACTCTCAAAAAACATGGAAAAACTGAACCTTCGGTCGTTCGCGCGGTTCGTCACAACGGCGACGAATGAAACAACGGCGAGAGACCATCAACGAACGAGAACAACGTTCGCGAGATTCAATTCAGCCAGCGGCAAAGCCGCACGCAGCGATCCTGCGCAGAGAGCACCGGCAGACCGGATGTCGCACCCGCGATCGGCGCAGGGGCATCGCGATCCAGGGAAAAAACCCAACCCGGCAAAGAGGTTGCCAAGGAATGGCTGTCGAAAATCGATTCGGCCAGTGGCGGCAGGGCTGCATTTTCGAAAGCCAAGTCGCCGACGCACTGCCGCTCACAGCCACAGTCGGAATCCCCCGCATCAATCTGGTACGAAGGAACTGCGGAGAGGAAGTTCGCCGTCCGCTGGCAGCAGCTCGATTGGCTGCAGGCTTCAAGTGAAGCTGCGTCCGTGCCGACCGCATCAGCTAATCGGGAAGAAGCAGCCGACTGCGAGCAACAACCGGCTTCCGGGGCAGCAAGCCGAATCCATTGGCGAACTTCGTTAGCGACACAGCAACACCTCGCCATCGAGACCGTCGGTCCCAATATCAAGGAAAATGACATCACCAAACCGAGCATTCGGCTCAGGCGGGGCATCACGGCTGGTGCTACGAAACTTTTCATGAGACTATCCTACGCTGACCGGCAACTTGAAATCAAGCTCGATCGAACCCCTCCCAAGCGCGCCGGTGTGCCGAAGTGCTCACGGAACGGGCCTGCGGTGCTCAGGCTATGTCCGGCTCAGATGCCGTCGGTCGGCTCCGCGCTCGGGGCAGGCGTGCTAAGCAATGCGGCGTTCGCGGGAAACTGCGGGGCGACCGGCCGCTTCGCAACCTCCCAGTTCACTGTGCGCCGGAACGGTCGGGGCGGTATCCGGTCGAGTTGCGTCGGCGGCGTTGTTTTTTTGACGATTTGGTATCGGTGGCGGTGTCACCGCCGGCGAGTCGGTGAACGAACTCGCCTCGGAAACGCGCCCCCGCGTCCTGACGCCTTCGCTCGATCGCTTCTCGAGGCGGTTTGGACGGGATCAGGCCATCGCAGCCGTCGCCGATCAGGTCGGTTCGGCCGGCGATCCGGAGGGCTTCGCGGACTTCAAAATAATTCTCCGGCTTGAAAAACTGCATCAACGCCCGCTGGTACTTGCGTTCTTTCAACGCCTTGGCGACGTAAACCGGCTGCTTGGTAAACGGGTCCAGTCCGGTGTAGTACATCGTCGTGGCGACATCGAGCGGCGCCGGAATGAAGTCCTGTACCGCGTCGGGCTTGTAGCCGTTGCGTTTTAGGAACAAGGCCAATTCGATCATCGCCTTGATGTCGCTGCCGGGATGGGAAGCGATGAAATAGGGGACGATGTACTGTTTCTTGCCGACCCGAGCCGATTCTTCCTGGAACACCTCGGTGAAGTGCTCGAAATCGTCGTTCTTCGGTTTGCGCATTTTACTGAGCACGTCTTTGTCGACATGCTCGGGCGCGACCTTGAGCTTCCCACCGACATGATGGGCGGTCAATTCCTGGAGGTATTCCGGGGACGTCCTGGCTAGGTCCATGCGGATCCCGCTGGCGACCAGCACTTTCTTGATCCCGGGCAGCGAACGGGCTTCGCGCATCAGTTCGATGACGGGCTGGTGATCGACCCCCAAGAGTTTGCAGATTTTGGGGTGAACGCACGATTGGCGGCGACAGACCGCTTCGACCTCCGGTCGCGTGCAACGCATCTGGTACATGTTGGCCGTCGGGCCGCCGATGTCGCTAACGACCCCTTTGAAGTCGGGCAATTCGCCCATTTTTCGGATCTCGCCCAGCACCGATTCCTTGCTGCGGGATTGAATGATCCGACCCTGATGCGCCGTGATCGAGCAGAACGTGCAGCCCCCGAAACAACCTCGCATGATCGTGACGGAGTGCTTGATCATCTCGAAGGCGGGGATCTTTTCCTTGTACGAGGGGTGCGGCAGACGGGTGTAAGGCAGGTCGTAGATCGCGTCCATCGCCGTTTCGCCGATCGGCAGTTGCGGGACGTTGCAAACGACGGCTTGAGTTCCATGCGGTTGGATCAACGGGCGGGCGTTGAGCGGGTTCGTCTCGTTGTGAATGATCCGGGTCGCCTCGGCGAAGGCCAGTTTGTCGGCTACGACCTGTTCGTAGGAAGGCAGTTCCAGCAACTCGCTCCGAACCGACTCCGGTGCGGTCTCCTTTGCGCCCAACGCGTAGGCGACCCCGCGGATGTCGCGCAGCTCTTTCACCGACTCGCCCGCTTCCAATCGCCGAGCGATCTCGACGATCGCGTTTTCACCCATCCCGAAACCGACCAGGTCGGCCTTGCTGTCGAGCAGGATTGAGCGTTTGACCTTGTCGCTCCAGTAGTCGTAATGCGCGAGCCTCCGCAGCGACGCTTCGACTCCCCCGGCGATCACCGGCACGCCCTTGAACGCTTCGCGGGCCCGTTGGCAGTAGGCCAGCGTCGCGCGGTCGGGTCGAAGCCCGATGCGGCCGCCGGGCGAGTAGGCGTCGTCGTTGCGAACCTTCTTGTTGGCGGTGTAGTGGTTGATCATCGAGTCCATATTCCCCGCGCTGATCGCGAAGAAGAGCCGCGGTCGGCCGAACCGACGCCAATCGTCGCAACGGTGCCAATCGGGCTGGCTGACGATGCCGACGCGATACCCGGCCGCTTCCAACACCCGCCCGAGAATCGCCATCGCGAAACTGGGGTGATCGATGTAGGCATCACCGGTGACAAACACGATGTCCAGCTCGTCCCAGCCGCGCAGCCGAGCTTCCTCCATGCTCATCGGCAGCGCCCTGGTCGCGATCGGCCCCGCGGGTTGGCGAATGGGCTGATTCATGCCCGCCGAGGCCTCTCCCAGCCGAGACAAAAAATCGGTATCGGCCGACCGCAAAGCCGGTTTGGGCGTCAGGCGAGGATCAGAGATAACCGGCAACTGCATGAGTGAACTTCCCAGTCTGGGGTGGATAGCCGTGCGGACAGAGCGACCAGTCCGGCCGCCGAGGGCGATGCGCGGCCCGCGGATCGCAGCGGTCGGGAACGTCTCCGATTCGAGATCAGAACCGTGTCGCTACGGAAGGGACATGGATCGTCGCCATCGATCCGGCACCCAGAGCGATCACGTCCTACGAAGACACCCCAGCGCACGGCGATTGCCGACATTGTAGGTGCCGACCAAGAACCCGACAGGGACAAATTTCCTGATTCTCCACCAGGTTGCAACGTTTCGGCAAGCGTTAAAGTCTGCGCAAGTGTTCAAGTCGGCGGGTTCTGCTTGCCGAAGACGAATCAGAAGGGGCTCGACGAAGGTGCTCACCGGGGCCCCGCATGGAGGGGTTCTCCCATTGTCCATTTATGGTTAGGTCGTTGACATCCATGAAGCGTTGGCCCGTTGTTCCGCTGGTTCTGCTCTTCCTCGCCTGGCCGGCGGCCGGTTCGGCTATGGCGGACGACCCACAGTCGCTTACTCTGGACGGATGGACGGACGAATCCTACCAGCACCCGTTCTCGCCGTTGGAGGACTCGGAATGGCCAGGCGGCGTTGTCCGGGAACAAATCTGGAGTTCGGCGCCCGAACGAGGCCGACAGGGGTGGGGGGTGAAAGTCCCCGAACCGCTGCTGTTCGACTTGGTGCGACCGTTGGGGCCGACGCGAGGCGACATCGAGTTCAACACGCTCGCGATTTTTCCTTGGAGAGCGAAAAACCGACAGTTGGGGGACGACCCGTTTGGGCCTGGTCCCTCGACTCCTGACCGGCAACAGGTCGAGTGGGCGCCGGAGGTGGAAATCGCCCTGAGCGATCGGCTGGCGATTGAGTTCGAACTGCCTTTCGAGGGCGGTACGCTGGAGGAGCTGAAACTGGGGATCCAGTGGACCTTCGGGACCGCCTTCGACGACCACTACATCCATGGGGTCCAGGTGCTGATCGAGCCGACGCCCCAATTCGAAACCTGGAATTCGACATTGCTTTACCTGGGCGGGGTGCGGCTCGACGAAACCTGGAGTGTCCTGTTCATGTTCGGTGGCAGGATGGATCTGGAGGGGAGCGACAACTTCGAATCGTTCGAGCGGTTAGTAAACGGGACGCTGTTCGCGGAAGTCAACGACTGGTTGACGCTGGGGTTGGAATCCAACTTGGCGGTCGCCTTGGACGGGACGAGTAACTTCATTCTCGTGCCACAATCCCACATCGAATTGACGGATCGCTGGGAGTTGCAGGCCGGCCTTGGCTTGGGAACGGCCACCGAGGGATACGAGTTGTCCGGCATCGTGAGGTTGATCTACGCCCGCTGAAAATCCGCTTTTAACCCCCAAAGGGGCATGCGAGTTCCTTCACACTCGCGTCCGCTGCCGGCGAGCAATGCCCATCATGGGAACCGGTGCCAAGTAACAGGGCATGGGCAGATCGGTGCCAGCATCGGCTTCGGCGTTTTGACTCCGGATTGCCATTGACGCCAGGCAGACCGTCGGTTTAACCCCACCAGCGTTCCGATGGGCTGCGACGGTTCGCACGCATTTTCTGCTGGGCTGTTTTTGGCGGCTGAGAAGTTTTTGTGGATTGGGTGGGTCGATCGGGACGAAAATCGAAATGAAATGGTGTGAGTGCGCGGCGTCTCCCCGGTGACCGGATGGTCGCCAGCGGCACCCCGGCGGCAGATCGGTACGGGCAGGAGGCCCGCCGGTCGTGAACCGCTCGCGCTGTCGATCGTTCACCCGAAACGAGGATTGAAAGGGATGTACGAAATCACGAAGCCTTGTTCACGTCAGCTGCGGTTGGGCGTGCTTGTAGCGATCTGCTTGCCGACGGTCATGTTGGGTAGCGGTTGTCGGACTTCGGCGCCGTCCATGCCGACATGGGCTAAGCCGAGTTGGCCGAGTTTTGGCTCGAAGAAAGAGCCGTCTGCCGATACGCTCGCCGGCATCGGGCCGACTCAAACCTATCCCGTGTCGCCGTCGGCGTCGGCGGTTCCCAACCCGATCGAATCGGTGGCCGCGTCACCGGCGGGCGTCAAGCCGCAGACCGGCCAAGTCGCTGCGGCCGGATCGGTTGCGGGTGGCCCTGCCGGCCAGTCCGCCGCGATGCCCGGCAACCAGGTCGGTCAGGCCGGCGGCACGAGCACCGCAGCTCCAAATTCGGCGGCGGCGATCGCCAACGGATACTCCGGCCCCACCCCTTCCTACGTCACTAGCCCGCCTGCTGCGACCTCGGGCGCAAGTCCCACCGGCCCTGGCGGCTCGCTGTTTGGACAGCCGCCGACGTCCGTCGCTGCCACGTCCGATAACCCACTGCCCGCTTACGGCATCTCGTCCCCGAATCCGGCCGGTGGTGCAGCCGCTTCGATCGGTTCGATGGGGCCTTTGCCATCGGCTTCCAACTATGCCGCGGTCGGCTACCCGCTGCCCGGTGCCGGCCCCGAATCCAATGGTTCCGGTACCGGTGCCCAGTCGGGCCAGACGGTCGCGGGCATGCCGCCCAAGGGCTTCGCCGAGACGACGCCGACCATTGCTGCTGACGCCGCCGCTCCGGCATTGCCGCCGGGAGGTTTCGCGATGCCGGGCTTGCCGAACGAGTCGACCGCATCGACCAGCGGACCGACGACGGGGGGCGGGTTCACGATGCCCGGTATGGTTCCTGCCACGAGTGCTCCGGCGACTGAGCAGCAGCCGGAGGCTTACACGGCATCCGCCCAACCTCAGGGTGAGGTCCAGCAGGCGACCGGGTACACCCCGGGAAGCACGATGGGGGCGACCAGCTACCCGGCCGGTCAGACCGGACAGTCCGTCGGGGCGGGGTCGTTTTACCGCTAATTTTCGCTGACCGGATCGGCGGCCCGCGCTTGCGGGCCGGTCTGGCTCAGGTCGAGTCGCGGATGCTCAGCGAGCGGGTGCGAGCCACGACGATGTGGTCCAGCACCTGAATGCCGATCAGCTTGCCGGCTTCGGTGAGCCGATCGGTCACCTGGTGATCTTCTCGGCTGGGGGTCGGATCCCCACTGGGGTGGTTGTGGACCAGCAGCACCGCGGCGGCCGCATCCCGGATTGCCGGCCGAAAGACTTCGCGAGGATGAACGAGGCTGGCGTCGAGCGTCCCGACCGTGATCCGATGTGTCGCGAGCGGCTGGTGTTTGGTGTCTAGGGTGACGATGTGAAACTCTTCTTGGACGGCATCTGCGGCGAGGGCCGCGAAGCGTTCTGCGCAGAACTCGATCGCCACCGCGCTGCTGGTGATCCTCAGCTTGTCGCGGCGTTGACTCGCTTCGGCTTTCGCGATCCGCCGTCCGAGTTCGACACCGGCCATGATTTGTGCGTAGCTCGCACTGGTGACCGCGCTGCTGACTCCCTTCAATTCCGGGGCGCTCGAGCCACGTAGCTGGTGCAGTTGGTCGTGGAATCGGTTTGCGAGCTTACGGCCGGCCGTGATCGCCGATTCGCCGCGGATCCCGACGCGGATCAGGATCGCCAGCAACTCGGCAGTGCTCAGCGATTCGGCTCCCTGGCTGAGTAACTTTTCACGTGGCCGTTCTTCCAGCGGCGTTTCGGTCACCTGTTCGGAGTGGACCTGACGGTCGATCCACTGTTGCGGGACGAACTGGTGTTGGGGCACCGCCCAGCGGAATCGGGTCTGCTTGGAGTCCTGATGACGGTGCAGCATCCCTTCACGGACCAATTGGGTCAGCGTTTGGGTGATGAATTGCGGGGTCATCTCGGCGCACAACTGTTTCGCATCCTCGGACGAAAACTCCGGCAGCGGAACGATCGCCCCCAGCAGGGCTTGCAGCCGTTGCTTCCGTTGATGAGTCATGGCTTTCCTCTCGGACTGCGGCGGAAAATCGAAGCGGCAGGACGCAATTTAATGTCAGCCGCGTGCCCCGGAAATCAGGCGATGATTACCAACAGGCTTGCGCCGCTCCGTTAGACTGAGTCGGTTCCTAAACAACCGCCATTCCGGAACCGCCCGTCATGAGCACCGACGTGATGTCGATCGAAGAAGAGGCTCGCGCCGTCGAGCAGATCCGCCAGGGACGCGCCGCGATCGAAGCGGAACTGGCCAAGGTGATCGTCGGTCAGCATGACGTGATCGAGCAACTTCTGATCTGTCTGATCGCCGGCGGGCACTGTTTGATCACCGGGGCCCCTGGGCTGGCCAAGACGTTGCTGGTCCGCAGCGTCTCGGAAGTTTTCGACCTGCACTTCCAGCGGATCCAGTTCACCCCGGACTTGATGCCTTCGGACATCACCGGGACCGACATCCTGGAAGAGACCCCGGACGGACGCCGGCAAATGCAGTTCGTGAAGGGGCCGATCTTCGCCAACGTGATTTTGGCTGACGAGATCAACCGCACGCCGCCCAAGACGCAAGCCGCCTTGTTGGAGGCGATGCAGGAACACCAGGTGACAGCCGGCGGCAAGAGATTCGCGTTGGAGCCGCCGTTCTTCGTGTTGGCGACCCAAAACCCGATCGAGATGGAAGGGACCTATCCGCTGCCCGAAGCGCAGCTCGATCGGTTCATGTTCAACGTGTTGATCGATTACCTGCCGGCGGAACAGGAATTGGCGGTGGTGATGCGGACGACGGCCGGCCGGCCCGAACCGATCCGCTCGCTCTTTTCCGGCGACGACGTGCGACGCTTCCACGCCGCGGTCCGTCGGGTCCCGATCGCGGAGGAGGTCGCGGCCAAAGCGGTCGCTTTGGCCGCCGCCAGCCGTCCGCACCGACCGGAGGCGCCCGACTTCATCAACCAGTGGGTTTCTTGGGGGGCCGGGCTGCGGGCGGCGCAGACGATGGCCTTGGGCGGCAAGGCGCGGGCGCTGCTGTCCGGCCGGGCTCACGTGACCTTTGACGATATCCGGGCGCTGGCCAGGCCGACCCTGCGGCACCGCGTGCTGCTGAGTTACAAGGCGGAGGCCGAAGGGATCGGCGTGGATGACGTGATCGATCGGCTGATCACCCATGTCTTCGAACAGCGGAACGGATGATGGCCGATCGACCGGACACGAAGGCGTCGGCCTCTCCAAGGCTTCTGTCGAGCGGCCCGGGGGAACACGATCCGCAGGCGTTGATGCGGATCAAGAATCTGACGCTTCGCGCCCGAGGGGTTGTCGAGGGATTCTACACCGGACTGCACCGTAGCCCGTTTCATGGGTTTTCCGTCGAGTTTAGCGAGTACCGTCCCTACGTCCCCGGTGACGACCCGCGGGGGCTCGATTGGAAACTCTACGCACGCAGCGACCGCTACTTCATCAAGCGGTTCGAGGACGAAACGGATCGTCGCGTCTACCTGATTTTCGATCGGAGCCGATCGATGGGCTACCGGACCTTGGCCTACACCAAGGGGGAGTACGCGGTCACCCTGGCTGCCACGCTGGCTTACTACATGACCCTGCAACGGGATAGCGTGGGGCTGCTGACCTTCGATGATTCGATTGGTGACTGGATCCCGGCGCGGCAGCGTCCCGGGCATTTTCGCCAACTGATGATCGCGCTGTCACGTCCCTTGGCCGGTAGTGGGACCGATCTCGATTCGCCGCTCCGCCAACTCGCCCAGCGGATCACCAAACGCGGATTGGCGATCCTGATTTCCGATCTGCTCGCGCCCATCGATCAGTTGCGGATGAACTTAGGGCTGCTCCGCAGTCGCGGACACGAGGTGATCGTCCTGCGAACGCTCGACCCGGGTGAGTTGCGGTTGGTGATTCCCGAACCGACCACGGTCGTCGATCTGGAAACGGGCCGAGAAGTGCCGCTCGATCCGGCCACGGTCGGACCGGAATACGAGCGGAACTTTGCCGCCCACCGCGAGCAGGTCCGGGTGATCTGTGAGTCCCTGGGCGTCGATTTGTACGAAATGATGACGGACCAACCGCTGGCTGACGCCCTGGCGCACGTGGTTTCAACGCAGCAGCGTCGTGGCGGCCGAACCTCTCGCCGCGGCATGTTGCGCAGCGGGACTGCCGGAGGTGCTTCATGAGCTTGCTCGCTCCGCTGTATGCCCTGGGGGCGTTGGCGATCGCCCTGCCGATCCTGTTTCACCTGATTCGACGCCAGGTCAAAAAGCGGACTCCGATCAGCTCGACGATGTTCTTGCCGGAAATGCGGCCGCCGCTGCGAAACCGCAGTCGGGTCGAGAACTTGCCGCTCTTGTTGCTGCGGGCGCTCGCCTTGTTGCTGCTCGCGTTCGCCTTTTCAAGGCCCTTTTTGAGAAGCGCGGCCTCCGAGTCGTCCGAGGGGCTGTCGCGGCGGACCATCGTCCTGGTTGATACCAGCGCCAGCATGCGGCGTGGTGACCTTTGGACCCAAGCGATCGCCGAACTCCGGTCCGTCACCACGGGGCTGAATCCGGGTGACTCGCTGGCGGTGATCGCGTTCGACGCCCGGCCCGACCTGCGGCTCGATTTCGAAACGGCAAAGACGCTTCCGATCGAAACCCTCCGGGCCGTCGGTGATTCTTTGTTTGCCGACCAACTGCCGAGTTGGAACGGAACCGATTTGGGGGCTGCCTTGCGGGCAGCGGCCGAATTGGCTGTCGAGAACGATGGGTCTCCGACATCCGCTATGGAAGACGCTGCCGACTCCGAGTCAAACGCGGTCGTCGGCAGCACCCAAGTCGTGCTGATCAGCGATCTGCAGTCGGGTGCCAAACGGGAAACGTTGCAGGGTTTTGCTTGGCCGCGCGAAGTGCCGGTCGAGGTTCGTCGGGTTACCGCCCGCGGGCAGTCCAACGCGTGGATCAGTCTGCCGCGGATCGCGGCGACCGATCCCACGACCGGCGCGATCGAGGGGGACCAGGGGCCCGAGGGGTCTCAGTCCGTGTTTCGAATACGGGTCACCAATTCAGAGGATTCCGACAAGGCTCAGTTTCGTCTTACCTGGTTGCGGGCCGACGACAGTCCCGTGGCCGACCCACCGCGTGAGGTGCAGGTGCCACCGGGTCAGTCACTGGCGGTTCGGCTGCCCCCTCCGCCCGCCGACGCGGTCGCGATCCGCTTGACCGGAGACGACCAGGACTTTGACAACGTACGGTACTTCGCCAATCGGTCACCAAGTCCCCAAACGGTTTTGTATCTCGGTCCGAAATTGCCCGAACCGAGGGACAGTCCGCTTCATTACCTACGTCAACTGACGCTCGATACGGCGACCCGCCGTGTCACCTTTGCCCACCACCGGACCGGCCTGGGCTCGACGGCCGATGGGGATGCCGAAACTTCCGATTCTCCCGGCGCTTCCGGGGCGGCAACGCTGCCGGTTTCTGCCGGGCCCCTGGGAGCGGTCGATCCGAGGTCGGTGCCGCTGATCGTCGCTTCAGGCGACCTCGATGCGGACACGCTCGGGAGCTTGCAGGCATACGTTCGAGCGGGCGGGAGGCTGGCGTATCTGCCCGCGCCAGCGATCAATGGGGACGACTCCGGCGAGCGGGCGCTACGGGCATTGTTCGACGACGACAGCTTGAGCGTAACCGAGGCCCCCGTGCGTGACTACGCGATTTGGACACGCATCGACTTCGCTCACCCTTTGTTCTCGCCGTTGGCAGGTCCGGAGTACAACGATTTCTCGCGGATTCGATTTTGGGCCCATCGCACGATCACCGGGCTGCCCGACGGCAGTCGGGTCTTGGTCGCATTTGACGACGGTTCGCCGGCGTTGGTCGAGCGGACCGATGGGCAGGGGCGTGTGTGGGCGTTCGCGGCCGGTTGGCAACCGCTGGAGAGCCAACTCGGGCTGTCGACCAAGTTCGTTCCTTTGATGTTCGGGTTGCTCGACGCGGATCGGCCCGAGGATGGCGTTGCTGATCGACGGGTTGTCGGCGAGCGGTTGTCGACCGCCAACCTGCCGGCGGAACCTGCGGAGATTCAGATCGATCGGGTGACCTTGCCGACGGCGTCATTGGGACGATTGGCTGATATTGAACGGGTTGATCGTCCCGGCGTCTATCGGCTTGGTTGGGACGGCGCGGAGACCTCGGTCGCGGTGAACTTGGACGAGTCGGAAAGCCGAACCGAACCGTTGGAAACGGATGAGTTGGAGAGGCTCGGCATCGTCATCGGTGGGGCGGCGAAGCGGGCGGCGGAAGAGCAGAGCGAGCGGCAACTCCGGGATGTCGAACTGGAAAGCCAACAGACGCTCTGGCGTTGGTTCTTGATCGGCGTGCTCGGCTTGCTGGCTGCGGAAACGTTCGTCGGCGGCTGGATCGCTCGATCACGAGTTACGTCGAGTGGACTCAGCCCCACTTGACCGAGGAAGCACCGGTTTGATGACGAATCCTGTCGACGTGCGATCCGTTTCTCGGCCTGGCGGGTTGAAGAAGCGTTAGAATTCAGAGCGTTAGTCATTCGGTCCGGTGGCATTCCGATGCCTCTCGGCCCTTCCTCGAAACGTCGAGCGAGTCGTCCTGATGTTCGATCTGAGCGACCAAATTTACGAGCGTCTCCGTCCGGTGACCCGCGGCCTCCGAGGGGTCCGATTCTGGTGGTATTCGGTACCGTTGGCGTCGTCCGCCGCGTTGATCGCCTGGCTGGCGATCGAACCGGTCCGATCGGGCAGTTGGGCCGGCGGTGCCGCCGCCTCCCTCATCCTGGCGGGGGTGGCTGTCGGTTGGTTGATCGTTATCCAGATCGTGCGGCGTTCGTTTCGTTGCGAGCGTGAGGTCGCGTCGCTGATCGAACGCCATTTCCCAACGCTGCAACAACGGCTGTTGACCGCGGTCGAGTTGGCGAACGAACCGGCCGAGTCTCGTGGCGGATACCTGCGGCGGCGCGTTTTCGATGAGGCTCATGATCATTCCCTGACTCATCGTTGGACCGACGCCGTGCCGGGGACGCAGGTTTGGTTAAGCCGATTGATGGGGCTGATCGCGATCGCTTTGATGTTCGGGTCTTTGGTGACTCTCGCCACGACGAGGCCGTCGAGCCGGGCTTCGGCTGCCAAGCTGTCGCCATTGCCGATCGGCGAGGTCACGATCGAACCAGGCGACACTGAAGTGGAGCGGGGGGAGAGTCTGATCGTCAGCTTGCGTTTCGATCCTCGGGCTACACTCGGGGAGGATGTACAGTTGGTCTGCATCGCGGAGGACGGCTCGGAACGACGGTTGCCGATGCAACCGACCTTGGCCGATCCGGTGCTCAGCGCCTTCCTGCCGTCGGTCGATCAACCGCTGCGCTATCAGGTGGTTTCGGGCCGTTACGAAAGTCAGCCCTATCGGGTCGACGTTTTTGACTATCCAGAACTGGTCCGTGCGGACGCCAAGTTGGAGTACCCGTCCTATACCGGCCTTGAGAACAAGCGGGTGGACGACACGGTGCGGGTCACCGCTGTCGAAGGGACCCGAGTCGGGTGGGAGCTGAATCTGAATCACCCCGTTGAGTCGGCCGTATTGGTCGACGAGTCGGGTGAGCGCGTCGCCTTGCGGGTCGATCCGGAGGCGGCATCCCGCTACTTTGCCGAATTCGAATTGACAACGACCAAGCGTTGGCGGCTGGAACTCGTCGATCTGGCCGGTCGGGAAAACAAGTTCCCTCCGGAATTGGTCGCTCGAGCCCTGCCGAATCAGCCGCCGGATTTGAAATTGGTGCTGGGCGGCGATGCCGACGTTTCGCCGTTGGAGGAGTATCCGGTCGCGGTTTCGGTGCGGGATGACTTCGGCATCCGCCGTTTCGGGATCACCTATCAACTGGCCGATGCGGAACCCGTCGAGGTCGTCCTGGGTGAATCGATTCCCCGTGGGCAGACGGCGCGCGGCGACTACCTGCTCGACTTCGAAAGCTTGGACGCCCGGGCTGACCAATTGTTGACCTATCACTTTTGGGCCGAAGATTTCGCACCCGATGGCTCGACGCGATTGACGCAAGGGGATTTGCGGTTCGCCGAAGTCCGGCCGCTCGAGGAAATCTACCGCGAGGACCAATCTCCCGAAGCCGGGCTCGCGGACCGTCAGAACCAGCAGCCCGGGGGCGAAGGGAACGGGCAGGAGGCAGAGGAGTTGGCCGAACTGCAGAAGCAGATCATCCACGCCACCTGGAAGCTGATCCGGCGCGAATCGTCCTCCTCACCTTCGGCCGAGTTTCCGGGTGATCTGGCGGCGGTCGCTGCTGCCCAGCAGGACGCGTTGAGCCAGTTGAACGAATTGGCAGAGCGGGTCAATGACGAACAGTCCGTCGGCTTTGTTGAAACCGCCACAACCGCGATGACGGATTCGGCCGCGGCCTTGAGTCTTGCGGGAGACGAACTCTCGACCGCCTCTCTGCCTGGGGCGCTGCGGAATCAACAGGTAGCCTACCAGGCCTTGCTCGGGCTGCGGGCTCGCGAGTTCCAGGTCAGCCGCTCGCAGGAATCTCAGTCCGCATCGGCGTCGCGAAGTTCCTCGCAACAGCGACGGCAACAGCAGTTGGATCAGTTGGAACTGAAGAACGACGAGAACCGCTACGAAACCGAATCGCGGGCGTCGGTCGAAGAAACCTTGCGTGAAGGGGGCGAGCAGCGCGAGGTGATCGATCGCTTGCGGGAACTCGCGCAGCGGCAAGAGGACATCAACAAGCAGATCGCGCAATTGCAATCGGCACTGGAGTTGGCTCAGACGGAAGCGGAACGAGAGGAGGCCCAGCGGCAATTGAAGCGGCTCCGCGACCAGGAGCAGGACCTTCTGCGTGACGCCGACGAGTTGGCCGATCGGATGCAACAGGCTCAGCAGGCTTCCGCGACACAGCCATCTGGGCAACCCGCTGGGCAGCCCCCACAGCAGGCGGGTGAGCAGGGCGAAAGCGCCCAGGAGCCTTCCCAGGCGATGCGGGATGCCGGTGAGCGTCTGGAAGAGACCCGAGAAAATATCCGTCGCGCCGGCGAGGCGTTGGCCCGGCAGGACGCGGCCGAGGCGCTGGCCGCGGGGACCAGGGCCGAGCGTGAACTGGATGAGATGCGTGAGGAGCTTCGGGAACAGGCCGCGGGTAACTTTAATGAAGCGATGCGGCAGATTCGGTCCGATGCCCGCGAGCTCGACGAACGGCAACAGGAGATCGCGCGCAAGATGTCCGAGCAAGCGGCTCCCGAGACTCCGGCGGCGGCCGGACCGGGGCTGAGACCGGAGGTTCCACAATCCGACTTGCCGGCGGAACTTCGGGAGCAGCAAGAGCGTTTGAGCGGGCTGATGGATCAGGTCCAGGAGACGGTTCAGCAAGCCGAGTCTTCCGAGCCTTTGCTAGCCCAGACACTGTACGACGCTTTCCGCACCGCCCAGCAACAGAAGGTCGAGCGTAAGCTCGGCGATACCGCCGAATTGCTCCGTCGGGGGCTGCAACCGCAGGCTGACAGCCTGCGGGAGGAAGCCGATCGCGAGATCACGGAACTCCGCGAACGATTGGACAAGGCGGCCGATGCGGTGCTAGGCGACCAAACCCGAGCGTTGCAACGGGCATTGGGAGAGTTAGAAGAACTCCAAGAACAGCTCGATCGCGAGATCGAAACTGCCACCGGACGAGGGCGGGCGACCGATTCGGGTGAGCCGTCGGCGGAAGAATCCTCAGGACGTCCGAACGCCCCATCCGAAGGGGAACCGCAACCGGGGCAACCCGGTTCCGAAACGCCCGGTTCGGCCTCCGGTCAACCGGGAGATTCAGGTCAATCAGGTCAACCAAGTCAATCAGGTCAGCCACCTGACCTACTGCTGCCCGGTCAGACAGAGCCGACGGACCGACCGACAAGCCAGCAGGGGAATCAGCCGTCGGATGCAGGACAGGCCGGGGGCGGGCGGGGCCAACGCATGACCGACCAGATCGCGGAACGTTTGGCGGAAGGGGGGAGCCAAGCCCGCGGCGGAGGAGGTTTTTCGGCACCGCTGAGCGGCGAGGGCTATCGCGAGTGGTCGGATCGGCTGCGTGACGTCGAGCAGATGATCGAGGACCCGCAGATGCGTTCCGAGGTGACCCGGATTCGGGAGCGGGCACGTCAGACCCGGGCCGAGTTGCGTCGGCATTCGAACCAGCCCGAATGGGATGGGGTCGAAGAGCAGATCGCCAAGCCGTTGCGAGAATTGACTCGCGAAGTCGCGGCCGAATTGCTTCGCCGGTCCGCCGATCGGCAAGCCGTGGTGCCGATCGATCGCGACCCGGTCCCCGAGAAGTACTCGGAGGCGGTCCGCCGCTACTACGAAAGCCTCGGGAGCGGTCAGTGAACCCGTTTGCAGATTGGGTCTGGGGCGCGCCTCACTGGGCGGGCTGGGCATTGGCCGTCGCTGCCATCCTGGCGATCGTGGTGCTCTGGAATTATGCCTTCTCGCCTGGACCCAAAACCGGCTTCGCTGCCCTTGCTGCTGTGTTGAAGCTTTCGGCCATCGGTTTGTTGGCAATCTGTTTGCTCCAACCGATGCGGAGCGGCACGCGGCCCAAGCCTCAGTCGAACTTGGTCGTGCTGATGGTCGACAACAGCGCCAGCATGGCGTTGCAATCGACCCCCGAATCGCCGAGTCGCGCCGATCAGGTGAGACAGCTCGTTCGGCCCGAGGAGGCTTGGCGGGTCCGTTTGGCGCAGGACTTCGATGTCCGGTCGTATGCATTCGATTCCCGCTTGGACAACGTCACCGATTTGCACACGCTTCCGATGGACGGCTGGGCTTCGTCCCTGACCACCGGTCTGGAAGGCTTGGCGACCCGACTGCGCGATCGACCGGTCGCTGGGGTGTTGTTGTTCAGCGACGGGAATGCGACCGACGTCCCCACCGAGCGATCCCCCAATTGGTCTCAACTCGGTTTCCCGGTTTATCCCGTCGTCCATCGTGCCGAGGAGCGAATCGTCGACGCTCGGATCGCCGATGTCAGCGTCAGTCGCTCCGATTTCGAAACGGCCCCGGTAACCGTGCGAGTGCGTGTCGAGGCCGACGGGCTGGCGGGCCAGCCGGCGATCGTCCAATTGACCGATGGCCAGACCGGGGTTGTGGTTCAGGAGCAGGCCATCGTGTTGGCCGAATCTGATCGTGGGGAAGAACTAGCCGATCCGGGCGACCAAGTCGACCAGGCCGATGTTGGTGATTCGACTGACGTTGTGGCGGCGGGGGGGGCAGGGGGGCGAGCGGCGCCGCAGGGTGGGACGCAGGTCACCTTTCGTTTTCGACCGATCCGTCAGGGAGTCGGATTTTATCGGGTTGCCGTATTTCGTCCTTCCGACCGTGCGACGTGGGATTCACCCGCCGCCGCGGGTGAAGTCACGTTTCGGAATAATTCCCGTTGGTTGACCGTCGAGGGCTCTCGTGGTCCGCACCGGATTCTGTACCTGGCCGGACGGCCGAATTGGGAGTTCAAGTTCCTCCGCCGAGCGCTCCAGGAAGACGCCGAAATCGATTTGGTCGGGTTGCTACGGATCGCGGACAAAGAAGCCAAATTCACCTTTCGAGATCGTGACGTCAGCACCTCGAATCCGCTCTTCGTCGGGTTGGAAGAAACCGACGGCGAAACGGCCGAGCGTTACGACGAGGCGGTGTTGATCCGATTGGGGGTTCGTGACGCGGACGAATTGGCGCGTGGCTTTCCGAGGACGGCGGAGGAGCTGTTTCCGTTCGATGCCGTGATCCTTGACGACATCGAACCCGAGTTCTTTTCTCAGGATCAGCTTCGCCTGCTCCGCCGGTTCGTCGCCCAGCGGGGAGGCGGATTGATGCTGTTGGGTGGTCCGGAGGCTTTCGCCGGAAAACGCTTCGCCCAGGGCACGTTGGGAGAGCTTTCGCCGCTCTATCCGCCCCGGGATCGTGACGGCGTGGAGACCGGTTTGCCAGCGGGCGGCCCCAACGGGATCGGTCGAGGTTACCGGCTGGAACTCACCCGCGAAGGCATGTTGCAACCGTGGGTACGGCTGCGTGAAACGGAGCGGGCCGAGGCAGACCGGATCGCGGGGATGCCGGCTTTCCAAACCCGCTCGCCGACCGGTCTTGCCAAGCCGGGCGCGTCGGTCTTGGCGATGGTTCGCGATCCCGAGGGAGATGTCACCCCGGCGATCGCGGCCCAGCGATTCGGTAAAGGGCGAACCGTGGCCATTCCGCTGGGTGACTTGTGGCGTTGGTCGATGCGCCGCCCGCTCTCCACGCGACGATTCTCCGGGTCGTCCGCCGGTTTGGTCGGCTCGCCGCTGGCGGTGGGCGAGCAGGAGGGTGACCCGACGAGGGGCGGCCCAAGTTCAGCCGAGACATTCCCCGCCCGAGACGATCCCGCGCAGGCTTGGCGCCAGATCACCCGCTGGTTGGTCAACGAGTCCCCGCGACGTGTCGAGTGTCGTGTGATCGCCAGTGACGACCCTGGCGAACCGGTGCGTTTGGTTACCACGGTTTGGGATGAGACCTTCGGGCCGGTCGAGAACGCGACGGTTCGGTTGGAGATCACCCCGCCCGCAAGTTCGGGGGACGACGGTCCCGCCGGTGAACCGTTCACGCTCACGGCCGAGGCCGATTGGGACCTGCCCGGACGCTACGTCGCACGTTATTGGGCTCGTGAACCAGGAGGATACCGGGTCACCGCACGGGTGGTCGCCGAGGACGCTAGTGAGGTGGGGGAAGCCCAGACGGGTTGGACGGCCGATCCGAGTGCGGCCGAGTTCCGACAATTGACCGTCAACCGGTCGGGGCTGGAGCGTTTGGCTGACGCCACCGGAGGCGAACTCGTCGACGCCGACCGATTGGACGCCTTTGTCGCCAGTCTCCCGTCCCGCAAGGTTCCGGTGACTCAAGCTTGGGTCTATCCGATTTGGCATCGTCCCTGGGTCATGATGTTGGCAATCCTTTGTCTGTGTGGCGAATGGGGAATACGGCGTTGGAAGGGCTTGCCATGAAACTTCGCTCCCGTCATTCGACCGCGGCCAGCTCCCCATCCCGTTCCTGTGGGGACAGGTTCGGAGACGCCGGCTACCTGTCCCTTGGGCTCCGGCTTTGGCTGGTCCCGCTGCTAATCGGCTGGGGTGCCATGGCGTCCGCGCGACCGGCCGCCGCCCAGCGGCCCGATGCGGCGCCCGACATGATCGTGGTTGTCGGTGCCGGGGGTGAACCGGAGTTTGGCGAGGCCTTCACGGGGTGGGCCGATTCCTGGGAAGAAGCCGCCCGGCGATCCGGCGCCGGCTTCACGCGAATCGGCGATGAAAAGTCGGTTGCGGGCGACGCCGCGGCGGGCCTGACCGACCGCGAGCGGTTGCAGATGGCGTTGACGGCGCTCGATCCGGATCGCTCCGAGCCGGTTTGGCTGATCCTGCTCGGCCATGGCACGTTCGGGCAAAATATAGCGAAGTTCAACCTTCGCGGGCCGGATGTTTCTGGGGACGACTTGGCGGGGTGGGTTCGAGACATTCGTCGGCCGTTGGTCGTGATCGCCGCCTTTTCAGCCAGCGGTCCGTTCATCAATGCGCTTTCGGGTGAAAATCGTGTCATCGTGACTGCGACCCAAAGCGGCATCGAGCAGAACTATGCCCGGTTTGGCGAGTATGTCTCTGCCGCGATCCTCGATCCTCATTCGGACCTCGATCACGATGGAGAGGTCTCGGTGCTGGAGGCGTTTCTTGCGGGCGCTGCCGGGGTTCGGCGGTTCTACCAAACCTCCGGCCGACTGTTGACCGAAAATGCTTTGCTGGACGACAACGCAGACGGCTTAGGAACGCCGGCGACGGCATTTCGAGGCACGCGTGCGGTCGCCAAAACGGGAGATCCTACCCGTTCTCTCGACGGCGGCTTGGCCGCCAAAATCACGCTCGCACCGGACAGCGAACGCATCCCTTTCACGCCGGAGGAAGTGGTCCAACGCAACGAACTCGAAGCGGAGTTGGAGCGTCTGCATGACCGACGCGCCGACCTCGGCGAGGCTGACTACGAGGCCGCTGTCTTGCCGACTCTGGTTCGGTTGGCAAAGCTCTATCGGGCGGCTCAGACCCGGCTCACGGAGCCGGGCACCGATCCTGCGACCAAGGAACCTGCTGCAACGGAGCGGCTTGGCACTCCGCAGCCAGGCACCCTGGAAGCCGAGCGCGGCGATCCAGCGGGGTCTGGGGCCGGGCGTCTTCCCGGTATGGCTGCTGGGTCTGAAGACGCCGGGTCGGGGTCTTGAATCGGCCGAGTTGACCTGTATTCCGGACGTGGGTTTTGGTAGAGCTGGAAGTTCGCCCCGGTGGAAACTTTCATGACCAGCCGCATTACCCGCTACATTGTCGGCGAAATCGTCAAGATTTTCGTCGTCGCGCTGTTCACGCTCACGCTGTTGATTTTATTGATCGGCGTCGGGCGGGAGTTGTTGCGCGAGGGCTTGGGGCCGTTGTCCGTGCTGCAACTGCTGCCGTATGTCCTGCCGCTGAGTCTTCAGCATTCCGTACCGGCGACCGCCCTCTTTTCGGTCTGTTGCGTCTACGGCCGGATGTCTGCCGATGGGGAGGTCTCGACGATCAAGGCGATTGGCGTGTCGCCGCTGCAAGTGATCAAACCGGCGTTGGTGTTTGCGGTCGTGCTCAGCCCCTGCGTTGTCGTGTTAAGCGACTTGACCGTGTCTTGGGGCAAGCCCGGCGTTTCGCGGGTCGTGTTGCAATCGTTGGAGGACATCGCCTATCGGTTCTTGCAGTCTCAGCACACCTACAGCTCCAGCCACGGATTCACGATTCACGTCCAGGACGTTGACGGTCGTCGGCTGATCCATCCCACGGTGAAGATCCGTTCGCGAAATGGAAGCTTGATCGAATTGACCGCCCGCGAAGGGAGTCTGCGTCTCGATTCGGATGCCGAGACTCTGGTGCTGCATGTGACCGACAGTCAGGTCGAGGGCGGGGGAGGCTTCGAGGGGATCTGGCCAGGCGAGACCGAGTTTCGGATCTCCCTCGGTAAAGCGTTGCGGAAACGTGATGTCAGCAGTGCTTCCCCCAGTGCCTTGTCGTTGTTGGAAATCGGTCCCGAAACGATCGCTCAAGAGCGGCGAACGCGCCAAGCGATCGGCGAACTGGCTGCTCACACCGGTTTTGCCTTGCTCGGGGCGCGGTGGGAAGAAATCGCCGGTTCGGGCGGTGTGGCGCTCGAGGAGAAAATCAAGGGCAGCAAGTATCGGATGGCGAAATTGCATACGGAGCCCTGGCGCCGCTGGTCTCAAGGGTTCAGTTGCTTGTGCTTCGTGTTGGTCGGGGCGCCACTCGCAATCATCACCCGGACCGCTGACTACTGGACGAATTTCGGTATATGCTTCCTGCCGACGATGGTGCTGTATTACGCATTATTCATCCTCGGCTTCGATCAGGCCAAATCGGGTGCGTGGCCGCCGTACGCGGTCTGGCTGGGTAATTTGGTGCTGATCACGATCGGCATCACGCTGCTGGATCGGGTTCGGCGTTGCTGACGGTGGTTGCGACACCGGCCGCTCGGAAAACCGCCGGGGCCGGGGGGGGACATGTTTCACCGCGTGGCACCGTATTCCCAACTCAGAAGTCTTTCCTCCTGATCAGGCCGTCCTGATCGAGCCAATCGAGCCATGAACATTGCGATCATCGGAACCGGCAACCTCGGTTCGGTCCTCGGCCGACGTCTCGTGGCGGCCGGGCACGACGTCTCTTTTGCCAGTCGTGACCCCGCCGGCGCCAAGGCCCGCCGCGTGCTCGCCGAGTCCCCTGCCAGATGCAAGGTGGCCGGATTGCTGGCGGCGGTTTCGGGCGCTGAGGTGGTGATTTACGCGGCTCCCTATGACCAGGCGTCTGCCATTTTGAGCTCGGTCGTCGACTTTCATCAGGCCGTGTTGGTCGATTGCACCAACCCGTTGAACGCCACGTTCGACGGCTTGCAAGTCGGTCATAACGATTCGGCGGGTGAGCGGATGGCGATGTGGGCCCCCACGGCTCGGGTGGTCAAGGCCTTCAACACCAGCAGCGTCGCGACGTTGGCCGACCCGGTCTACGGGGACCACCGCGCGACCCAGTTCTACTGTGGTGACGAGGACGAAGCCAAGCGGATCGTCGCCGATCTCATCCGGCAACTCGGCATGGAACCGGTGGACGCGGGGCCGCTTCGCAACGCCCGCTACCTTGAGGCGACCGCGATGCTCTACATCCACCTGGCGGTTCGCGAAGGGTGGGGAGGAAATTGCGCGTTGAAAATGCTCAAACGGCCAGCCGCGTTGCCGCCAAGTGCGCCAGCATCATGATCGTGGCGTTGGGATTCACGGACGGGATGTCGCCCAGCACCGCCGCGTCGATCACCCACAGGTTGTGAGTACCTTTTACGCGGCAGTCAGGATCGACAACCCCGTCACCGAGTGCCGACATCCGGCAGGTCCCGACCGGATGGTACAGCGTTTGAGCGTACCTGCGAATCGCGCGTTCTGTCGCCGCGGTCGAATCACGCCGAACGCCCGGCAGGCTTTCGCCGCAGACCCAGCTTGCTAGCGGGGGTGAGCTCGCCAATTCGCGCGCGACGCCGACCGCGGCGACCAATTCTGTCAGGTCCTCGGGGCTGGTCAGGTATCCCGGATCGATCGACGGTGCGGCAGTCGAATCGACGGAAACGGGCCATACCCGACCTCGCGAGCGGGGCTGACACAGGTTGACACCGATCGTCATCGCTGCGGGGGCTCGCGAGTCAGGATGCAGCAAATAATGGGTCGGAGTCACGTGGACCTGGATGGCGGTTTCCGCTGTCTGTCCCACGGTGTCGGTTTGACGGGGGCGACGGATTTTCGGATTGTCGTCCACGACCAGCGGGTAGATCGCTCCGACTTCTGCCAGGTTGCTGGAGAGTGGACCGCTACCGGAGACCTGCCACCGCGCCAAGTCCCGCGGCGTTGGCCGTGGGGCGAAGCGGGCGGACTCCGGCAACTCGAAAATGCAGGGCATGATCAAGTGGTCGATCAGGTTGCGACCGACCGCTTCGAGCAGAAGCCTCGGCCGAATCCCGCAGGTTTGCAGCACGTCCCGTGGGCCGATGCCGCTGCGGATCAGGATACAGGGGGAACCGAGCGAACCGGAACACAAAATCACCCCGCGATTTGCCGACACGACATGGGGCGAGTCGAGGGCGTCGGGACGGAGCCACACGCCGGTTGCCCGCGTCGATCGCTCCGCGCCGGCCGGCGCCAGGCCGGGGCTTTCCGTGCCTTCCGCGAACAGGACACGGTCGACCGACCCGGTGATCCTGCGGATCCGGTCGCAGCCGGTCAGCAACTCGGCGGCCGTCCGGCGGCCTGACCGATCGGACATCCGATGGTAAGCGTGCGGCGGCTCGATCGCCGGTCGGGCAACTTTCAGAAATCGGGAGCTCGCTTCGGACAACCACCGAGGTGACTCAGGGGACACCCAGGTCGTTACTTCGGTGAGGCTGGCTCGCAAATCCGCAGCGGACCAATGCGTTCCGCCGTGACGGGCCAGTCGGCGCAGGTCGACATCTCGGGGCGGGTACCAAATCATCGCGTTGATGCGGGTCGACCCGCCCAGCCCCCTGCCTCTCGGCTGGCGGATGCGACGACCGGCTAAGGCGGGCTGCGGTTCGGTTTCGAAGTCCCAGTCCTCTGCGGAACGAAATGCCCGTAAGTAATCGGCGGGGACCTTGCTAGCGGGTTGATCCGGACCGGGCTCGATTAGCCCGATCCGCCAACCGCGGTCGGCCAAGACCCGCGCGACGACGCAACCCGCCGAGCCGCCGCCGACGATCAGGAAGTCAAAAGGGTCGGGCATCGGAAGGTCTCGCGGAAGCCGGCGGGGAACATTACGATTTCGACTGCCGCACCGTCGCGGTTTTATCACGAACGCATTCGATGGCAAGCATGTTTGAGACCCTCAGGGCCGCACCCCCCGACGCGATTTTGGGCCTGTCCGAGGCTTTTCAGGCCGATCCGAACCCCGAGAAAATCAATCTTGCTGTCGGGGTCTACAAGGATGCCGCGGGGCGGACGCCGGTGCTCGAGTGCGTCAAACGGGCCGAACGCTACCTGCTCGATCATGAAACGACCAAGACGTACCTGGGGATCGACGGTTTGGCGGATTACCGCGATCTGGCCCGGCAACTGGTTTTCGGTGACGCGGTCGAGGCCGACCGGGTCGCGATGGTTCAGACCCCCGGCGGTACGGGTGGCGTCCGCGTGGCTGCCGATTTTCTTGCCTCGCACATGCCCGCCACTACCGTCTGGGTTTCCAACCCGACCTGGGAAAATCACATCAACGTTTTCTCGGCCGCCGGTTTGGCGACCCATGCCTACCGCTACCTCGACGCCTCCAAGACGGGGCTCGATTTTCCCGCGATGCTGGAGGACTTGGAAACCAAGTCCCGGCCAGGCGACGTGGTTTTGTTGCACGCTTGTTGCCACAACCCGACCGGGGTCGACTTGCTGCCGGACCAGTGGCGCCAGGTCGCTGAGGTGCTCAGCGCCCGAGGCTTGCTGCCGATGGTCGATTTCGCATACCAGGGTTTCGGCGACGGCTTGGACAAGGATGCCGAGGGGCTGCGAACGCTCTTGACGGTTTGTGACGAATTGGTCCTGGCCAGCTCCTTTTCTAAGAATTTCGGTCTGTACAGCGAACGGGTCGGGACGGCGGCGGTGGTGACTCGCGACGCGGGAAGCGCGGCGGCAGCGGTGAGCCAATTGAAACGGGCGGTGAGGGCGAATTACAGCAATCCGCCTCGGCACGGCGCGGCGATCGTCGCGACGGTTTTGACCGATCTCGAACTGACCAACCTGTGGCATCAAGAACTCGAACAGATGCGGGAGCGGATCGCCCAAACCCGACAGCGCTTGGTGGAGGCACTGCGTGGCGGCGGTGCCGACCGTGACTTCTCGTTTCTGCTCGCTCAAAAAGGCATGTTCAGTTACACCGGTTTGACTCCCATGCAATGCGATTTGCTGCGGAACCGCTACGGCATCTATATCGTTGGCAGTGGCCGCATCAACGTCGCGGGGGTGACCCCCGACAACGTCGAGCGACTCTGCGAGGCGATCGGTCAGGTGCTCGGTTGACTATGCGAATCCGAAGCTCGTGAGCGGATGGTGGGCTGACGGGGAACGCGGGGCTGGCTTCGGTTAGTCGTCTTTGGGACGTAGCGGTTCGATCACGTTGATGAAATCGCCGACGCTGCCGAACTCCCGATAAACGCTGGCGAAGCGGATGTAGGCGACGTCGTCCGTCTTGGCCAGATGACGCATCACGATTTCTCCGATCTGCTCGGTCGAGACTTCCAACACGTAGATCTGATAGATCTCCGACTCGATCTCCTGAACCAATTGCTCGACTTGCTGACTGCCGACCGGCCGTTTGCTACAGGCCCGCTCGATGCCGCGCCGGATCTTCTCGCGGTCAAGCGGTTGGCGGCTTTGGTCTCGCTTGACCACCCGAATGCTCGCTTCCTGCAGCCTTTCGAGCGTGATGAATCGCCGCAGGCAAGAACCGCAGATCCGTTTCCGGCGGATCACGTACCCGTCCTCGGTCGCGCGGGTGTCCACGACGCGGTCGTTATCGGCGTGACAGAAGGGACAGCGCATGCCAACGGATAGAAAATGTTTCGATCCCCCGTTGCCGCATCGCTCCGGGGGCGCACAGTTCGCTGGGGCCGCAAACCCGGCGGTTCGGAACGGCTAACTCACGGCCTGCGACCGACCGCTCGGATGACCCCGGCAACGAACCGTCGTTCGGGTCGGCTGATCAGGGCGGCGAGCGGTCCCCATGGCACCCGCCCGTTGCGGTCACACCGAGATGGGGAAATGATAGGATGCCTTGATCAAAAAGGTATCCGCCAACACCACTCTTGGACGCCTGGCCGTGAAAAAAAACCCTGATTTGTCCTCCGACTCCGCCTCGTCTTCGCCCCCAACCGCTACTGACCGATTCCGCGATCAACTCGGCAGTCGGCAGTCCTCGGGGTCGGATGGCGACAGCGAAAAGTTGCTTTGGCAGGGAAATTACTGCCCTCAAGCGTTGGCAGGGCCCGCGTCCCTCGCCACCTTGATCTCCGTGGGAATGATCGTCGCCACCCTGATCTACGAAATTCCCGGCTGGCCGATTTCTGCGGGCGTGATCGTTCTGCTCTGGGTCGGAGTCGTCGGGACCTACCTGGTTCGCCGAGCCAGCATCCAGTACGAGTTGACCTGCCAGCGGTTCATCCACCAGTCGGGATTGATCCGCCGACGGACCGACCGGATCGAGGTGATCGACATCGAAGACGTCAGCTTCGTACAAGGGCCGGTTGAGCGAATCATGGGGATCGGTACGATCGAGATCACCAGCACCGATCGAAGTCACCCCCACCTGACCATGCCGGGGATCGCCAACGTTCGGGTGGTCGCGGGCCAGATCGATGACGTTCGCCGCCGAGAACGCAAACGCCGCAGCGTTCACATTCAGACGATGTGATCAGAACCGCCATTCCGCACCGACATAGACCCCGAACAGGAACAGGTCGTCTCGGACGTCTACCCTGCTGCCCGTGCTGGGGCTCATGGTCACACCGAATTGGTCCAAGGCGGAGGCCACCTGAGTCATGTACCACAACTCGCCACCACCGCGAAGGAACAGGTTGTTCGTCAGGTAGTACCGTAGCCCGCCACCCAATTCGAGCACGCCGGCCAATCGGGCCCGATCGTCCGAGTTGAAGATTCGCGTGTCGGCGTCGTTGATGAACTGGAAGTTGTTTTCGGCAAAGTTGATGTAGGCACCCGCCCGGGCCCGGGCGTCACTCCAGAGTCGGCAGGTCAGCGGATAGGTCATGTCGATGCCGATTTGAGCGCCCAGCATTCGGTTGTCGGTCGATGACCGAAGAACTCCTGGAGCGACCCCATCGGCCGCTGGACGACTGGAGACGAACAAGAAGTCCTCCTGGTAGTCGATGTAGCGGGCACCGTAGAGGATTTTGACGACGTCCCAACCGATCAGGGTGCGGTTGGCCTCGAAGCTCCAGAAGCTCGACTCGAGTGACTGAAATTGAGCGTCCGCGCCGAAGAAGCTGGTCAGCTCACTCGGCAGCAACAACGGGTCGCCTGGTAGCAAGTTCGAGATGATCCCGGCAGCTGGGTCCGTTCGTAGAGCCTGGGTCTCCCACTCGAGCAGCCCGACAAAAGAAAATTCAAATCCCTCGCGGCAGTTGGGGACGGCCCCGTATGTGATCCGTGCACCCAGTTCAAAGTCTGGGTCACTCAGCCCGAAGTAGCCGGGCAGTCGCGAATTGTTGACGTTGCCGTTCTTCATGTACAACGCGTCTGCGGCCCAATAGCGGTAGGGGTTGCAGACCGGCCCGCAAACGTCACCGCCCATCCCGACGCGGGGCCTGCCCCCCAAATCAACTGCGGACAGGACGCCGCCGCCAATTCCCCGGCCTGTTCCGCAACTGCGGCAGGTCCCGCAACGACCGGTCGAGCAGCCTCTCGCCATGACGCCCTGCGGCGAATAGCTCGGATCGCCGTGCGACAATCCCAGGCTGTCCATCGTCGACGCCTGGTTCGGATCGAAGGTCCGGTAAGGTTTCCCCTCGAACTCGATCGTCTCGCCGTCGATCGTCGAACTGATGATCTGTTCGCCCTCCTCGAGCGGGAGATCGTTCAGGTTGAAGGTCGGTGTTTGCAACAGTGGCGGCGTCGTCGGACGATCGAATTGCCCGAACGCCTCCCCGCCCGTCATGGGAATCCCGAGCAGGGAGGTGGCCGTCAACAGGAAGCCGCTTCGGACAGTTCGGCTGAACATCTTGGAAAGTTCCATCGGGATACCTTTAACCTGCGAACGGCGTTCGTCTTGACCACCGTGAGTGATCATCGCGATTGCTAAGGTGATGTTGCGGATGACGGGATCGGATGCCGGTCGGGGAAGCGACTTCCCGCGACCTTCAGGGAATCAGCGGACATTCAAACGATCATTCACCGCCACCGGACAAGCGGAGCGGACCATCCGCAAGATCCGTTTGGCGGTAGCTTCGTCGGGCACGGTGCCGACGATCTCGAGCCGGTCCTCAAGGGCCAGCACCCGGACATTGAGACGCGGGAAGGCCAGCGAGACGGTTTCGTTCAATTTCTGAGCCAAGTTTTCGGATGACTGGAATCCTGCCGATCGGTTGCCGCCGACCGTTACCTCGTACGCCACCCGTTTGGTCTCGCCCTCCCCGTGACCCAGTTCCAAGGTCAATCGGGTCACGCCTTCTCCGGTGGCGATCAACTGAAGTTTTCCCGCCTGGCTTGTCAGTGCCGTGCACACATGGGGTGCCTCACTGTGGAACCGACGGATCGGCTCCGCGACCGTGATCGATCTGACTTCGGTCGGTTGGAGGCTCAGTCGGCCGACGACTTCCGCCGCCGGCTCCGACGTCAACCTTAGGTGGACCCCCGATGCAATTTCCGGGGGGGCCGCGGCCGCTTGTTTGGGGATTCCAGCCGACGATGACGCCGTGGCCGACGCCGCCAACACGGACCGTTCCACGGCCGTGGGGGATGTCGATAGGTCGGCGGTATTGTTCGATGGTTGCGCTTCGCCGGCAGGTTTACCTGAACCGCTCAGGATCGCCTCAGCAGCCGCGACGACACCGCCAGTCGGGACGGTGGCAGACGTTTCCGAGGCCTGGCTGTCGGTTTTCCGGTCTGCCGCGACCTCCAACAGGTTCGCCCCCGAGCGGTGGCCTCGCTCGATCGCCAACGGCGGCACGCTGACGTCGACCATGGGCCGTGCGCCGTGAATGATTCGCCGCTGTCGGTCGGCTACGTTTTGGTTCGGCACAGACTCCCGATCCGTTAGGCTCTCGTTGGCGTGACTCGGATCGCCCAAGGCGGGGACCGGCAAAATTCGTCCGGATATCGGGATTTTGGTTAGCGTCGGCGGCGCTACCGTCGTCGTCTTGACCTCCGGCTCACCTCGCCAGGCGGGGCGTCCGGCCGGTTCAGGGCTTTCCAAATTCGGTGCTGTGGCCGATTCGATCAGCGCCCCCGCTGCCGTCGGTCGAGGCGTTTTGACTGCGGGGCGATCGGTGAGGCTCAGGTCGACGCCCCGAGCGCTTTTGTCTTCGAAAACAAGGCTAACTCGCGTTGACGAATCAGCGGCAGCCTCCGCCGCCAGTTGCGATCCTATCGGAGGCTCCACTGCCGGATCTGTGTCGGTCAGTCGCTCGACCTCGCCATTTTCAGGACCGGCGGGCACGCTCGTCACCCGAACTTTCCTGCCCAGGATGGAGGCCGGTGGCAACCCATTCGTCGCGGTCGAGTCGGAGCTGTCACTGAGTGCGAAGGCGACGGCCGTTTTTCCATCCTGGGTCGTGTCGTGCTGTTCCGCTACCGTTTGAATCGTCGCTGCGGCCCGATCCGTCGTACCGGGGCCTGTCCCCGCATCTGTCTCAGAAAAATTCGCGTTACGATTGAGTACCGGATGTGGCCAAGCCCCGAAGTCTGTTGATCGTGACGCGCCGGTGCCCGTGACGATTTTGTCGGTGGGCAGACAGAACGGGGTGACCTTGACGTGCGGGACGCCGGCCACCGGTTGCGGTTGCAGCGGCAGCGGGGCCAGCAAGATTGGCTCCTGGGACATCAGCGAGCTCATCGGCCAAGCCGGTGAGGAGAAGGCGATCATGCCGACGAGCCATAAGCGCCCATGCCGTCCCGCTGCTGTCGATCGTCGTTGCTGTCGGCCGCGCATTTTCATTCCCCGGACCTGTCGGTTGAGCTGAATCCGCCAGCGGGTTCCCCCGGGGCGGTTTTGCTGTCGGGTGAGAGCGGTGCCTAATGATCGTGACGCACTTCCCACCCGATGCTCGTTATCGGAATGCCGAAGCCGACGACATTAACGATTCTTCCGATTGGTCTGGATGTGGCGGGTCGCCCGATTGTTGGGCTCGGATACAGGGTCCGCGGTGGCCACGCGGTTTCAAAGCGCCGGAAGGGGTGACGGCGTGGCTTCGAGAGAAAGCCGCTGGCGACGAGCTTCGAAAAGCAACACCGCGGCTGCCACCGAGACGTTCAGGCTATCTGCGATGCCCGCCATCGGGATGCTGACCATCGTCAGCGAGTCGCTATCCGAAGCCGTTTTTGCGGGACACTGGGCGCCCGATTCGGGGCGCCAGCAGCCCGCCAAGCCTTCGGCTTCGGACCCGACCACGATCGCCGTCGGGCCACGGTAGTCGGCATCCCAAAAGCTCTGTGACGCCCCGACGATCGTGGTCACGCAGTGCAGGCCTCGCCCGCGGATCCAGGCGAAAGCGTCCGATTCCAATGCCTGAACGGCCGGCAAGGAGAAGACCGTTCCCAAACTGCCTCGAATCAGATTCGGGTTGAACAGATCGCACCCGCTCCCGCAGAGAATGACGGCATCCGCCCCGACCGCGTCCGCCGATCGGAAAATTGCCCCGGCATTTCCCGGTTTTTCTATCCCGACCAGCACCAACACCAACGGATTTTCAGGTAAGCGGACCCGTTCCAGCGTCATCGGTTCCGGGCGGTCGAACACCGCCACCGCACCGCGAGGATTGCCCCCATATGCGACCTTGGCAAGCAATTCGTCACTGACCAAGACGACCGATTTGTCACCGTTGTCGACCAGGTTATGGAGGCTTGTTTTGCCATGTTCGTCGTCCAGTGGCGATTTCTTTTCCCGTGTGGCGGGTGTTAACAGCGATTGCAGTCGGAAGCCGGCGGCCAACGCCCGCGAAATCTCGCGAGTCCCGTCGACGAGAACTGCCCCTTCCCGTTGGCGATAGCGGTTGTCGCGCAGCTTCAGTATCCGTCGGATCAGCGGATTCTGTGGGCTGGAAATGATGGGGGGTGGCGTCAAGGCGTCTGCTTTCCGGCGGGCGGGGTGTTATTCTGATGGCCGCATTGTGCCAGAATTTGACCGATCCATAAACGTTTGTCCGGACGCTTGATGCCCGAAAATCCGATCTGCCGACCGGTAAAATCCGCTGCGGACCGTCGCCAATTTGTCCGCATTCAACGCCAAGTCTACGAGGGGGATCCGAATTGGGTGCCGCCGTTGTGGAGCGTTCAAGATGAACTGGTCGGCTTCCGTCACCACCCCTTCTACGAACGGAATCGCAGCCAAGCTTTTTTGGTCGAGCGGGGCGGCGAGGTGGTCGGCCGGGTGGTGGCGATCGTCAACGTCGGACACAACGAACGGTTTCAGGATCAGGTCGGTTTTTTCGGTTTCTTCGAATGCCGGGATGACACCGAAGCGGCTCGGGTGCTGCTCGAAGGGGCTGCGGATTGGTTGCGGGAACAGGGGCTGACGGTGATGCGAGGTCCCGTCAACCCGAGTCTCAATTACGAATGCGGGCTGTTGGTCGATGGGTTCGATACCCCACCGACCTTCCTGATCACCTACAACCCGGAGTACTACGAGGCGTTGTTGCTGGCGGGTGGCTGTGCCAAAGTCCAGGACATGTACAGCTACTACGCCAGCATCGACATGCTCGAAACGCTCGATCCGAAACTGAAGTTCGTGATCGAGGAGGCGACCAGGCGATTCAAAGTGGTCTGCCGCCCGATGGACACGAAGAATTTTTACCGCGACGTGCAGACGTTTCTCGAGATCTACAACGAGTCGCTGCGGGGGACTTGGGGGGCGGTGCCGATGAGTCCCGAGGAGGTCGCGCACCAGGCCAAGGGCCTGAAGCACTTGATCGTGCCCGAGATGACCAGCATCGCGGAGATCGACGGGCGGCCCGTCGGTGCCGGCTTGGGATTGCTCGATTACAATCCGCTGATCAAAAAGATCAACGGCAAGATTTTCCCGTTCGGTTGGTTTCGCTTGTTCTTCCAGCGGAAAAAGTTGAAACGGTTGCGTCTGATCAGCTCCAACGTCCTGCCGGAGTATCAGAAATGGGGCCTCGGCTTGGTAACCCTCGCCCGGATTCTGCCCGACGCGATCCGCTGGGGGATCGAGGTTGGCGAGTTTTCCTGGGTGCTGGAAAGCAACGCCCTGAGCCGCAACACGATCGAGCGTGCCGGAGGACGCAAGACCAAAACGCACCGCCTGTACGACAAACCGCTGACCGATTCTCGCCCCGCCCCTCCCACCGCTTAAGGTTTCCCACCGATGCTGATGTTCGACGCTCACCTTGATTTGGCTCTCAATGCCGTCGATTGGAACCGGGACTTGAGGTCGTCCGTTGACGACATTCGCGCCCAGGAATTGTCACTGGAGATGACCCAAAAGGGGCGTGGCCGGGGGACGTTGTCCTTGCCGGAGCTGCGCGAAGCCGGCATGGGGATCTGCTTGACTACCCTGTTGGCTCGCCAGGAAAAAGAGATCAACCATGAGATGGGCTGGCTAACGCCCCAAACCTGCTACGCGATGGCTCACGCCCACCTGGCGTATTACCGAGCCATGGAGCGGGAGGGCTGGATGAGGATGCTAACCACCCGCGAGGACCTGGCGGATCATTTTGTAGCCTACCGCGCGGATCCCGAGAAAACGCCGTTGGGCTTCATCCTGACGATGGAGGGGGCCGACCCCGTGTTGACTCCGGACACGATCGAGGAGTTCTATCAGCACGGATTAAGGGCGATCGGTTTGACCCATTACGGCGCCAACCGCTACGGCGGCGGGACCCGTTGCGAGGTCGGCTTGGCGTTGGACGCCATCCCGCTGCTGAAGAATATCGAGCGATTAGGGATGACGGTCGACGTCACTCACCTCTCCGATGTCGCCTTCTGGCAACTGCTCGACCATTTCGGAGGCCCGATTCACGCCAGCCACCAGAATTCACGTCGGCTCAGCAGTTGGCAGCGGCAATTCAGCGACGAACAGTACCAAGCCGTGATCGACCGTGGGGGCGTCATCGGGATCGCCTTCGACGTGATCATGCTCCAGCACGGTTATGTCCGGGGCTTAACGCCACCCCAAATGACGATCGAGCGAGCCGTCGAAAACATCGATTTGGTCTGCCAACTCGCCGGCAACACCAAGCATGTCGGGATCGGGACCGATCTGGACGGCGGTTACGGTAACGAACAGACCCCGACGGACCTGAATCGCTACACCGACCTCAGTCGCATTTTGCCGCCCCTCTTAGAAAAGCGGGGCTATTCGGCGGAGGACATCTCGATGATCCTGCACGGAAATTGGATGCGATTTTTTGGGGATGTTCTGCCCAGCAAGCTGTAGGGACTTGTCCCGCGTTGACCTGGCGTCCCGCCGCGAGATGCCCGCTGCATGGGGCGTCAGGCTTCGAAGTGGTCGGACTCGGGCGGCTGCGATTTCCCCGGTCAGTCGACCTTCAACACTCGCACGCGAAAAGCCTCGCTGTCGCCGATGTAGACGTTTCCGCTGGCATCGACGCAGACGCCGTGCGGGCGGGCCAAACGGCATTTCAACGGGTCCCCATCCGGGCCGTCGCCCCGCTGGCCATCGCCGACGACGGTTTCGATGATCCCGGTAGCGGATCGGACGACCCGCACCGTGTGGCTTTCCGTATCGGCGAAATAGATGTCTCCCGCGGGCGATACCGCTACTCCCTTGGGGCCCGAAAGGGTCGCCAATTTGGCATCTCCCCCGTCGCCGGTATAGCCTTTACGGCCCGTCCCACCGACGTGCCGCAACACCCCGGTGGCCAATTCGATTCGATACAGCGAATTTCCTTCTCGCAACGCGAGTGCCATCGTCCCGCGACCATCGTAGTGAAGCGCCCGGGGGCCGTTCAGTGGCGTGCCGGCGATACCCGCGCCGTCCGGCGTCGGCTCTCGCGAACCCGTGCCCGCGAAGGTGCTGATGATGCCCGTCTCGGCGTCAACACGACGAATCCGGTGGTTGCCGATGTCGCAGATGTAGAGGTGGCCGGCGGCATCCAAGGCGATCGAGTGCGGTTGCTTCATCTGGGCAAGCGTGGCAGGACCGCCGTCCCCCGCGAACCCTTCTTGTCCGGTGCCGACGATCGTCGTGATGATCCCCGTCGTCGCATCGACCCGGCGGACGATCGCGTTTTTCATTTCGACGAAAATCAAATTCCCGCCGCGGTCGAAGCGGATTTCGTAGGGCTCGTTGAGCTGAGCCTGCTTCGCATCGCCCCCGTCGCCGGAATAGCCCTGCACGCCACATCCGGCGACCGTCGAGATGATCCCCGTTTTCATGTCGATCCGCCGGATCACATGACTGGCGATTTCACAGACGTACAGGGCACCGTCCGGACCGATCTCGACGCCGTACGGTTCGCCGACGGCCGCGGCGATCGCCGGTCCGCCATCCCCGGTCCAGGCCGATTCTCCCGTGCCCGCCAAGGTCGCAACCTCGGCCGCCGACACCACCGAAACCGCGAGTGCCATGGCCATGAACAGCGTCGAGATCACGACCGGTTTCTGCGTGGTCATTGGGGCCCCAAGATCGGCTGGCAAAGAAACGGATAGGAGAAGGGATCAACTGCCGAACGGTGAGATGTCGATCAGCCAGTCGGTCAAACCGCTCACAGGGGCGGCCGGTTCGCTGTAGGTCCACAGGTTGCGAACCAAATCCGACATCAGCATCCCGCCGAGGCTCATCACGGTCACGACGCAGACCAGGCCGACCACTTCGAATACCGAATAGGGCAATTCGTAGGTGGCCGCGCCGCCGGCACGGACCGGGGCGGCTTCTTCGCCAAAACCCTCATCCAAACCGCTCGCTTCCTCGTCAAAGCCCCCTTCGCCAGGTTCCTCTCCGAAGGCGTCGTCTCCGTCCAAGGCTTCGCCGAACGCGGCGGCGTCCAGGCCGTCGGGATCCACCTCCGCGAACGCGGCGCTGTCCTCGACTTCGATCACTTGCGAGCTGCTGTCGTTGTCCGCGTCGAGCGCCAAACCTGACGGCGACAATTGAAAGTCCTCGGCACCCGGGACCGAACCGCTGCCCGACCCGCCGCTGCCGATGTCGCTCCCGAGTTCGCCCGAAAGGTCGATCGACGAGATGCTGCTGCCGGCCAGGTCGAGCGGTTCGCTTTCCAGCGAAATCCCGCTGTCCGAGGGGCTCATCAGGTTGATGCCGCTGTCGCCGCTGATCGACAGGTCGCTGCCGCCGCCCAATACCAATTCGTCTTCATTGTCGGTGATCAACAGGTCGTCATCGTCGTCTCCCGCGTTCACACCGCTGCTTCCGCTACCGCGCGAAATCAGGCTGCTGCCCGACCCGCGGTTGCCGAGCACATCGATGTCGCTGAGCACGCCGCTCGCACCGCCGACCAAATCGTCCGCGTCTTCCATCAACTCCAAACCGCTGCCAGCCGTACCGCCACTGGCGACCGGTTCGGTTCCCAGCACGTCTTCGCTCAAGCCCAACACTTCGTCGTCGCTGTCCTGATCGTCGGCCTGCAGTCGCAATTCGCTGTCGCCGCCCTGGTTGCCGGAGACCTCCTCCAGCGGCAGCGATCCGCTGCTAGCGGAACTCGGCTCGATCGTCAGATCCAGCTCTTCGGAATCGTGTGTCAGCACCGGTTCGTCCAACTTCAGCTCGATGTCATCCGAACCGAAGGTCGCGGGTCCGGCTGCCGCTGCGGGGGACTCGGAAGATTCCGCGGAGTCGTCGTCTTCCGCGGCCAATCGGTATTCGTCGTCGTCGCCGCCGTCGTCACCGACGAGCTTGTAGGGATCGTAGGCTTCGTTCTCGTCCTTCAATTCGTCCGCGGTCCGCTTCACATCATCGACCGAAAACTTCCAGCTGGTGCCGTCGCGAAAACCCCGGATCTTGCCGTCGCTGCGCATCGAAACCAACTCTTCCGAGCTGACGCCGAGCAACTTAGCGGCTTCTTCTAATGATATAAACTGGCTAGACATGTTCAGAAACACTCCGCTCAGAGGGCTGACGGCGTAAAAAGGGGCATGGGGCAACTGCGGGCGTACGACGCGGATCACGCCTCACGCCGCCAGCAACCGATCTTCGGATCGTTAACGCGAGCGGATGAGGACGACGCGCACGCGCGAACGATCGACCTTGCCGATTCGGTCTCCGCAGGAATGACCGACCTGAATCCCAATCTGGCCAACGCCCGAACCAGCCAGGGTTCGAAAATCGCCCGCTATTTCCCTTGCAACCGACGGATCTCGTCGGGAAGCGGCGACGTGGCATTGAATTGAATGGAAAAGTCGGCGTCCAGCGGACGACTGCTGGCCAAACGGATCTGGCCCTCGGCATTGATATGATACACGGCCATCCAACGGCGCGACGCGTTAATCAGTGTAATTGCCTGAAGTCCGTCGCCAAGCTCGCGGGAAAATCCGATCATATCGCCCGCTGTCGTCAGTTGCGGTGGCAGGCCGGAGTTGGAAGCCCCCTGCAACAGGATCGGCTGCGGCAACGGCCCATTCGTCTGCTCGGTGCCGCCATTTCCGGCCGGTCCGGCGATCCCGCCGGGCTCTTTGGCCAAACCGGCACCTCCGACCGGCCCGGTCCCATCGGCTGCCGTTGCCACGACGACCATCCCGATACTGATGGCAGCGACCAGACTCAAGGCGGATCGGCTCGTTCCATTCATCTCGAACTCCTTCTGGCGGGCCAGGTGCAAACAGGGTGGTCGGGCGGCGGTTCGCCGTCGTGGCAGGTCGATCGGCCAAGAACTTCTCATGACCGTTACCGAATTCGCCTTGTATCCGAACCGTGTTTCATGGAACAAGAGCCGTTCATGGTCGCTGCTGTCGGATGACCGAGCTTGCCGCCTGTAGTGATTGCGTCAAGTTGGCGGGCCGGGAAGGCCGATGGAACGATCTGAGAACAACCCCTTATTTCACGTGGCGATCGGGCTTTCGCCGCGTGGGCTCGATTTCCAGTCGAACGTCAGGACGATCGGAACCATGGCGAAACAGTCGGAATCCACCGCCACAGCGAGGGCGAATCTCGCCCCCGCCCCCGTCAACTCGCCAGATCACTCGAACAGCGGCCCGGAAAACAGCTCGGGCGCCGGAGTCGCGGAGGGCCCGTTGGGGATCTTGTTCGGGTTGATCGGCGCGTCGCTATTCTACCTCTTTGCGTGGGCGGTCCCGCTCGCGCCGATCGAACGTTACTTCCTCGGGCACCCCGTCGCGGTCGCCGCGACCTATCTGTTCGCGATCGCCTTGGCGATCCTAACGGCGAAAATCCTGCGGGTCCGCCGGCAAGCTCGATTGACCGACGGGTTACGTGACGAAGATCTGATGCCGGGACTGCCGCCCGGTGCCGGCGATGCCGACCGCTGGCTCGCCCAGAACGATGCCGGCCGAGTCGCAAGCTGGTGGCTCGATTCGCTCGATCAACTGACGCCGACGACCCGCCGCAGTCCGCTGGTGAACAGGCTCGCCGAATTGCTAGGACGCCAGTCCAATCGGGCATCAACCCGTCACCTTTCGGATGACCTTCGCGAAGTCTCCGCCCGAGAACTGGATACCGCTTACGACTCGCTGCAACTGGTTCGGATCATCATCTGGGCCATCCCGATGCTCGGGTTCTTGGGGACCGTGATCGGGATCACCCAGACCCTTGGCGGACTCGACTTCACCGACGGATCTGCCGCGGTCGATCGGTTGAAGATCGGGTTGTATGTGGCGTTCGATACGACCGCGCTGGGCCTGGTGTTGTCGGTCGTCGCGATTTTCTTGCAGTTTCCGGTCGAGAGATCGGAACAATTGCTGCTAGCGGAGATCGATCGACGGGTCGGCAAGCTGCTCGCCGATCGTTTGCCTTCGGATGACCGTGCCGACAACCCTTCCGCCCAAATCGCCCTGTTGTGTGACGGGATTCGGGTCGCGGTTAGCCAGTCGCTGGCGTCCCAAGCCGAACTCTGGCGAAACACGATCGATGAAGCTCAGGAACATTGGCGGCGGGTCGCGGATGATGGCGGTCAGCGAATCAGCCAATCGATGTTGGAAACCCTGTCGCCCGTCCTTCAGATTCATTCCCGTGCCTTCGACGACCATGCCGACGCGCTGCGGGAGCATTCCCAAGCTCTCGCTCAGATCGAACAACAATGGGGTGACGAAATCACGCAGCGGTGGAACCATTGGAACGCGGCGGTCGAGCACCGCCATCAACAATGGCAACAGGAATCTCGCGCCACCGGAAGGGTGGGAGATGGCTTGGCAGATGCCATGCTGACGCTGGCGCGGGCGGTCGACGTGCTGAGCCAACACCTGCCACCTGCCGGCCGGGAAGCGCTCGCCGAACAATGGGATACGACCGGTCCCCTGAACGTCAGTTCCGCAGCGACAGCAGGGTCAACCGGCGTCCCGACCGACCACCCGGAATCCGACCCACGCGATCCCTTCGCCGATGACCGGGAGCAGGATCCGAATCCGGCTGCTAACAGCAGGCGAGCCGCATGAGCGGCCGTCGCCGCGAGGGAATCTCGCCTAACCTCTTTCCGTTCCTGGCCGTGCTCGTCTGCACCTTGGGGACACTGATCCTGCTCCTGGCACTGGTCGCCGAGAATGCCGGCGAGGCGATCGCTTCGACCACCCAGGCCGAACCAGCAGGACCGGATCCCGATCTCCCCGATCCCGCAGAACTAGCCGCTGCCGCCGAACAGATCGATCGCCAACTCCGTGAAGCCCGTTGGCATCGGGAGCAGACGGTCAAGATGCGTGAAGAACAGACCGCCGATCTCGAACAACGCCGCGACCGATTGGCTCATCTCGAGGATCACATCCGCCGGCTCCGTGAAGAACTCGAATCGCTGTCGGTCGAGGTCGATCGGTCGCAAGATTCGGAGGCCTCCGGTGATGTCGGTCAGGCTCAACAAACGCTGGACCGACTGTTGATCGAGATCGAACAGGAAAAGGGAGCGATCGCCGAGTTACAGGAAGAGCTCCAGACCCAGACCCCGCGGATCGTGATCGTCCCCCACAAAGGACCCAACGGGACAGACCGCCGACCGATCTACATCGAATGTCGCCACGACGGGGTTTACCTCCAACCCGGTAACCTGCGGATCCCAAGTGCGCACTTGGATAGCCAACCCGGTTTCCCTAATCCGCTCGAAGCTGCCCTGCGGACGATCCGGCATCATGCCCTGCACGACTACCAGGATGCCGTTGCCCCCTATCCGCTGCTGGTCGTCCGCCCCGACGGCATTGCGACTTATGCAGCCGCCCGTTCTGCGATGCAGGGCTGGGATGATCAATTTGGCTACGAATTGTTACCCGGCGATGTCGAATTGGCGTTCCCCCCCTCCGACTCAGCTCTCGATTCGAAAGTGGCAGCGACGATCCGGCAATCGATCGATCGCCGCAACGCCATGTTCGCCCGGCTCGGCGGCAGAGGCGGGAGCGGTCGTGGTGGCGCTGGCAGCGCAGGCGGAGGGCGTGCGACGGCCTTTCCCTATGGAAGTTTGGTCGACGAAGCCAATGGCGGAGCAACACGGCCTCACCACGGCTTGGGGACCTCGCCGAGTGATTCCGGATCTGCGTTCAACGGCGCCGAGGCGACGGGCGATGCCGCACGGTCCGCGCCAATCGGTTCGGAAAATGCTGGGGATGACCTCGGGGTTGTCGCCGGCGGGGGACGCCCCACCGGCGACGCCGGTGCCTCCGGCAATGGGCTCGGCGACGGTTCCCGCGAAGGGGCTGGGATGTCGTCCTCAACGGACCGTGGAGTTGGTACCGGCGCAACCGAAGGCCTTGCCGACATGGGGCAGACGGGCATAGGGCAGACGGGCATAGGGCAGACGGGGGACGGACAAAGGGATTCCGGCAGCCCTGACTTGGGCACACCGGGGACGGGAGAGATCGGGGCGGTCGCCGCGAATCGGTCGGTCGGCGTCGGCGAACCCGGCTTCTCTGCCGCTGGGGGCGACCCTGCCGGATCGATGGACGGATCACGCGACGCGTCGCGCGCCTCCCCAGCCGGTTCTTCGCCCGGTTCAGCCGGTTCGCAGCAAGACGGTCCACAGGAAGGTTGGGCCCTCGCCGACGCCACGGCAGGCGGCTCCGCTACGGGCAGCGCGTCCGGCACGGCGCAGGGAGGCAGTGCCGCGTCGGCTTCCGCGTCGGGCGGTCCCGGTGGCCCGCAGGCTTCCGGTGCCGCCAACATGGACGCCGAAGAAGCGCAGTCGATGTCGGGTTCCCCGAGCGTCGACTTTCAGTCGGCATCACCCCCGCCGGTGACCCGTGTCGGGAGAGACTGGGCCTTGCCACCCCAAACCAACTCGGGGCCCCGCAACGAAGTGCTGAGAATGATCCGGGTCGAGTGTCATGCCGATCGGTTCGTGCTGCTGCCAGAGGGCGGACGGGGCGAACCCAGGTCTTATCCGTTCCCCGATGGCGACGTCCAGCGGGCGGCGATCGCAATGGCTACAGACATCCGTGAACGTGTTCGCCACTGGGGGGCGTCCGTGCCGAACTCCCGCTGGCAGCCGGTGTTGGAGGTGGCCGTTGGCGACGGGGCTCAACTTCGGTATTCGCAGCTTCAGCGGCTGTATGAAGGCAGCGGGTTGTTGATCCAGACTCGGGAGAACCGCTGATGGCCGCACGCCGACGCCGCAACGGTTCGCCCGCCTTGGGCCACGACGCTTTCCTAGACATCGTCGCCAACCTGGTCGGAATTCTGATCATTTTGGTCGTCGTGCTGGGGAGCCGTACTGAAGAGGTTGCCGAACTGATTCGTTCTGCCCGTCATACGGTCGAACCCGATTCTGACGCCCCTTTCGAGCCGTTGAAGGATTCTCTAACGATCGATGCGCTCGAAGAACAATTGCTCGACCTCGATCGCGAAACCAGCCGCGCCGCTCAGGCGCTGGCCGCATCCCAGCGGCTCGAAGCGATGATCCGTACCAGCGATATGGAACTGGAAGCGGCTCGCGAACGCCGCGATCAATGGCTCGATCTGCTGGCAGCCGCCAAGGAGGCTTGGGAAGAAAAACAACTCGAACTCGACGAACAGATTGTTCAGCGGGGTAAGGTCGAAGCCCAACTGGTGTCAGCCAAGTCGGAACTGGAGACCTTGCGGGCGACCCGTGAGCAGGCGGCCAAGAACGATCGCCCGGTCGTCGCCGTTTCTCATCTGCCGACCCCCATGGCCAAGACCGTCTTCGGTGAGGAGCTGCATTTTCGCCTCAAAGCCGGCCGCCTCGCCGTCGTGCCGATCGATCGCCTCGTCGACGCGATCCGCAACGACTTTCAGCGCTCGGCCGGCGGTTCTCGCGACGGCCGCATGGATTCCGCCGTCGGTCCGATCCAAGGTTTCGTCGCCCGCTACGAGATGGACAAGTCGAAGGAAACGATCAACCAGGGCGGGCGGATCGGCACCGCCACCCGCGTTCAATTGGTGGCGATGGTCGTGGAACCGCTGAGCGAACCGCACGGCCAGCCGCTCGAAAAAGTGCTCGCCGACAACGCCGGCCCGCTCGACATCGAACTGGCCGGTCGCAACCCCGACAAAACGACGGTCACCGTCTGGGTTTACCCGGACAGTTTCGCCGAGTTTCGGCGGCTGAAGGAACACCTGTATCAGCGCGGTTACGCCACCGCCGCCCGCCCCCTGCCGATGGGCCAACCGATCTCCGGAGGGCCTCAAGGCTCCAAATCGACCGCTCAGTGAGGTCGGTCATTCGAGCACCTGTATGAAGGCAGCCATCAGGTGAATCGCGGTCGAGTGCCCCAAGATCGGATGGGCATTCGAAGCGAGTGATGGACTCAATTGCCAAGCGGGGGGCTCGAAGGGGGGCTGCGTTCACCGGAAATCGGCGAGGCGACTTGCCGGCACCGACGACACGACCACATCGGGACAGCCCTTGCCGACGGATCGCCCGCGTGCGCCGGCCACTCACTCGACGATGACGTGCAAGTGTTCGGTGGCAGTCAACCCGTTGGCGCCGGTCCGTTCGATCCGCACCAGATAATCGCCCGGGGTTGCATAGCGATGAGTCGTGATCGCATAGCCGTCCGGATTCAAAGCCACAACGTTGCCATCCGAACGGGTCGTGACGGCCGGGCTGCCGTCGCCAAAATCCCAACGTTCTTCACCCCCCTGAACGTTGAAGGCACGCACTTTGAAAGTGACTTCTTGCCCGGCGGTCAAACCGAGCGTGGGTGCGTAAGCGGCATGCAAGGATGGCGAATAAAGGTCGGGCGTCTCGGGGTTGAGGACTTGAACGATGGCAAAGTCGTAATCGATGTTGCCCGCAGCGTCGGTGACCTTCAAGATTTCGCTGTATCGCCCCGGCCGCGGGTAACTGCGGCGGACCTTTTCCCCCACCGCCGATCCTCCGTCGGTGAATCGCCATTCGTATCGCAATTCCTCGCCTGTGGCACTCCAACTGCGGCTGCCGTCCAGTTCGGCCGACTCCCCGGCGACGAGGAAATGTCGTGGTCGGGAGCAGGCGATCAGCCGCGGTCGGTGCTCGCGCAAGTAGGCCTCGCGGATCAACGCGTAGCCGGCCTGCGTCCCCCATTCGCCTGACGGTTGTCGCGCGACGATTTCGAAATGCAGATGTGACCAACCGCCACTGGCGCCTTCCTTGCCGAGCACCCCGATCGGATGCCCGATCGGAATCACCCGCCCCACCGCCAGCGACTCGTCGATCCTCTGCAGGTGGCTGTAACGGTAGTACCACCCCCGCCCGTCAAGCAGATAGACAACGTCGTAACGGGGCTTGACCGGTGTCCCTTCGCGATGGTCCGGGTGGACTTCCAGCCCCACACTGACGACGAGGGCGTCGGTGGCCGCGGTGACGTTGACCATCCCTTCCGCCCCGCCGATATCGAGCCCCGAGTGGTAGTAGATCTTCGGCAGGATTCGGGCGCCGCCATCGACCGGCTCGTTGTCAAACCAGGTCGCCGACGCGAACCAGCGTTGATCGACGGGGTACCGGAACGTCCCCGGACGGGTCAGCGGCGAACCGGCTGGCCACAACCGAAGCCTAGCCTGTTTCTTCAAACCCCAGAACTCCGGGGTCCCGTTGGAGTTGTATCCCGAGGTGACCGAACAATCGACCTGGACCCCAGCGACCGTTACCGGCAGGTTGTACATCCCCGATTCCAGCTCGACGATCGTGCCGTTGACGTCGAGCCGAACCCGAGCGCTGCGAACCGCCTGACGCACCCGGTCGCGATCCTCGTCCAACGCCAACAAACGCACGTTGGCGACCGCCCCGTCGTGCAGCGTGATCGCTGCCGATTCATCGATGTCCAAGTCGACGACTCGCACGAGCGGTTCGATCGCTTGACCTAAGACCATGCCGCCAGACGCAAGCCAGCCCAGCAGCGACAAAAAAACCGATTTCACGAAGGGTTGCGACATGTCGAAACGGGTGGGGTTGAGGTGGCGGGGCGGTGACGTGAGTGGGTTCGCAAGCAGCGAGCCGAAGCCGACGGCAGTCGATCCGTAACAGTATGCGCTATCGGGATTCGCGCGGTGCCACAGGCCCAGCCATGAAAACCCGCCATGGACCCTGCGTTTCTCGTTGTCACCACTCGCTTCTCCCTCCCTCCCCACGGGTTAAACTGGTCCTTCTGCCCGGCGAATCCCGCCCCCTTCACCTCACCGATGACGTGCCCCCATGACGCAGCCTTGTTTTTCCCCCGACCGGTTCCTGATCGTCGCGATCGCCTGCCTGGTGAGCGCTTGGACCAACCCCGCGTCTCTCCGTGCCGCGGACGGTCCCGCGAAACGGCCGCTCGTGGCATACGTCGGGACTTTCAGCTCACCGCTGACCGACGTCCTCCCGACCCAGGTCGATTTGCCGCCGGGCAACGGTCGCGGCATTCACCTGTTCCATGTCGATCGGGTTACTGGTGCGTTGTCGCCGGCGGGGGTGTTCGAGCTGGGGACCAGCCCCAGCAGCTTGGTGCTCAACGCGGCCGGAACGCGGATGTATTCGGCCAACGAAACCGATCGGGCAGGGGAGGACGGTCAACAGGGCACGGTCAGTTCCTTCGCCGTTGATAACGACGGCAATCTAAAACTACTCAACACGGTCCCGTCGGGTGGCGCCGGTCCGACCTACGTCAGCATCCATCCTTCGGGACGGTTCTTGCTTGTGGCCAATTACTTCGGCGGATCGATCGCCGTGTTGCCGATCCTGCCCGACGGCAAGTTGGGCGAGCCGACTGCCGTCCATCAGGACGCTGGCGAAATCGGCCCGACCCGAGCCGTGAACGCCCCGCCGGGCAGCTTTGCCTTCAGCGGTCACGACCGGACGCACGCCCACATGATCCAAGCCGATCCGTCCGGGCGGTTCGTGTTGCATGTCGACCTGGGGTTGGACCGCATTTTCGTCTGGAAGTTCGACGACGAAACAGGACTGCTGACCCCGGCCGCTCAACCGAGCGTGGCGCTGCCACCGGGCGACGGGCCCCGGCATTTCCACTTCCATCCCAATGGCCGCTGGTTCTATTCGATCCAAGAGGAAGGTTCGACGATCGTGCTGTTCGATTACGACGGCCAAAGCGGGCGATTGACGCCGCGTCAGACGATTTCGACACTGCCCGCCGGGTTCGCGGGCAGCAACTTCTGCTCCGAAATCCTCGTTTCGGACGATGGCCGATTCGTTTACGCCGGCAACCGGTTGCACGATAGCATCGGGATCTTTGCCGTCGGTCCCGACGGGACGTTGAGCCACGTCGGGGATG
This sequence comes from Planctomycetaceae bacterium, assembly GCA_007694185.1. Taxonomy (GTDB): domain Bacteria; phylum Planctomycetota; class Planctomycetia; order Pirellulales; family Pirellulaceae; genus UBA6163. Next base: position 16,005 of record RECD01000145.1, on the reverse strand, counting down.
AATGGACTCGCGGCAACTACCCCCGAAGTTTCAACTTCGATCCCACGGGACGGTTCTTGTATTGCTGCAACCAACGGGCCGACAACGTCACCGTCTTCGAGGTGAACCACGAGACCGGGGGACTGCGGTTCACCGGTCATTACGAGCCGGTGGGTAACCCATCCTGCGTGATCTTTCTCGACCTCGAGAAACGTCCGTGATTCATGACGTGGCGGCGCTGGCCGCGAACACAGCGAGGCACGCTGTCCGCCCGCTTATGCCACGTAATTCTCTGTGACTGAGGCGATCGTCAAAACTCGATCGCCAACAGTTCGCCTTGCGTCGGCGACACGCTGCGGCGGCAGTAAAGCACGCCGTCGGACAAAGCCGGTAGCGAGCGATAACTCCCTTCGGGCAAATCGGCTGTCGCCAGCGATCGAAATTGTTCAGGGTCGGCGGCGAACAGTTCCAGTCGCCCGGCGGTGAGTTGTGCCAAGATCCGATCGCCGGCCGCGATCAGGTGCGCGGTGCCGTAACCGGGGCGCCGCCAAGCGACCTCGCCATCGGTCCAGCGGACAGACAGCAACTCCGCATCCCCGACGTCCTCGCGACCCGTGATCGCATACAGCCAATCGCCACCGCGAACCGGCGTCGCGTATTGGCTGCTGATCACCTCTCGCGATTTCCACAGGTCCCGCGGCGGGACGGTCGCCAAATCGACCATCCGACAGCCGATCCCGTACGATGCCGTGACTAGCAATCGCGTGTCATCGACCAACGGCGTGGCGGCGTTGACGACCGGGCCGCGTCGACCGAAGTCGAATTTCCGCAACAGCTCACCCGTCTGCGGGGCAACCACCACCGTGTTCAGGCTCATCACGGCGACGAGGGCGGTTTCGCCATCCAGTCGCATTGTCACCGGGGATGCGTACGACGCCTCTTCGTCGGTGGCCTTCCAGCGGGTCGCCCCGTCAACGGTCTGGACCGCGACCAACCCCGCTCCCTGCCGCCCGCCGACCGGCACGATCAACAACGGCCCGACGACGATCGGCGTGGCACCGGCCCCGAAATAGCCATCTTCTGCCTCGTAGTCGGTGCGAAGTTCTCGGCTCCACAGCCGTTCGCCATTCGCCAACGCCACGGCGTGCAGGTCGCCGGCGGCGCCGTAGACGAACACGCGATCCCCCGCGACGACCGGAACCGATCGAGGTCCACGATCGGCGTCGACCCCGCCACGGTAGATCGCCGGGAACTCGGCTCGCCATAGCCGCCGACCGTCGTCGGTCGCCAAGCAATCGAGCACCTCTTGATCCTTCAAACGGTGCCACAGCAGCACCTTGCCCGACGCGACCGCAACCCCGGCGTATCCGGCCCCACAGGGCACACGCCAACGGATCGGCGGCGTTTCGGTCCAAGCCGAAATCGTTTCTCCGGTCGCCTGCCCATCCCTGTTGGGGCCAAGAATCTGCGGCCAATCGCCGGCGAGCACGCCGCCGGCACCGCCAATCGCTGCGAACAACAGCAGCAGCGACAGGATTCGGAATCGCATCGGATGATCTCGTGTTGAAGGCGGATTCTCTCGGCTAGTGCTCTGTCAAAGCCAAGAATGGTTTAGTTGGTGCGAATCGATCGCTTTTGCGTTGCCATTGCGGCGAAGCGCCGTCCAACCCGCAGGCCTGACTTCAGTGTCAAACGGTGACAGCTGAGGACGCCCGAGCAAGCAGGGCAGGGGGGCGTCACGCGGCAGCGATCCGGTTGGGGCCGGGCCAGCCCCGTCGAGTCAGACCCGGTGCGTTCAGCATCCGATATGCAGATTAACAAAATCGATCGGTACTCGCCGCAGATGTCGGTCATACCCATCGGCTGGCAGCCCGACTCCAGCCGTTTGGCTTCACGACGCTTCATCTCGGAACGCCGCGGCCAGCGGGCAAACGGTCCCGCCCGTTTCACCTCGCCGGTACCTCACCAACAAGTCCTTCGATCGCTGGGCCAGCATCCGACGCACCTCCCGACGCTTCCCTCGGACGCGAGGAATCACCATGTCGTCGTAACCGGTCGTCTGATGACGCATCCAGGCGATCACGGCCGCTTCCGCCCTTTGTTCCACGGGGATTCGCTTCGTCCGCGCGACGGTGCCGCTGCCGACCGGAGTGGCGTGGTCGGTGACGGCGCGAGCCAACCGATCGGCAAGCTCCGCGTGCTTGGGGTGGAAATCGAGGAACGCCACCACGGCACCCAAGAAGTCCTCGACGTAGGCCGTCTGAACCTTTTCACGACGTTGGGCGTCTGCCACCTTCCGCTTCGCAAAACTCTCGGTGGATCGCTCGGCTTCCAGTTCCGCCCGGATCCGATCGATCGTCGCCGCCGGTGCCCAGACTCCCTTTGAAAAAGTCCTTCGGCCCCGTTTCTCCTGCTCCACCCGGTGGTCGCCCGCCAACTTCACACGTCGCGTCAGCGCCGCGTCACCGGGGGGCAACAGCACCCAATCGGTCGGGGTGCACCCCGTCGGATCGCCCGAAACGAGCTGGCCCGCGGCCGTCGACTGGGTGGCTCGAACAGGTTTCGGCATGACCTCGGTTCGGGTAGACGTGAAACTCATGAAAAGCTCGATCGCGGCGACTTGGTGATATCCCTTTTTCGGCCGAGTCAGCCTCCGTTCGCCAGCCGTTCTCCTTCTTGCGGCCTCCGATTACTCATCGATCGCTCTACAATCCCAGACGCATGTTTCGAGTCGCTTCGGCTGCAGCGAATTTTTCGGGCTCGAACTGGCCGTGCCACTCCAACATGTCTTCGTGCATCTCGTGCTCCGGATCCGCGAGCGCTTCCAAGTACTCTGCGAAGCCCCAGACGCCGCCGATGTCCTCCGGCGGACAAGCTCGGTCGCCGTCGATGCAGATCGGGTACTGAAGCCCCGTTTCTGCCTCTGAGCAGCCTTCGAACAGCACTTCGTGCCGCCAGTCGTCGCCAAAGTCGTATTCGTATAGGAATTTGAAGCGTCGGCCGGCGGCCGGGATCAGTCGGCTGATATTGACCGCCGCCGAATCGTGGTACTCGAGGTCCAAGAATCCGTCCTGGAGCAAATCCGGATCGCCATATTGCTCGCCGTCGATGTCGAACCGGTAAAGGTGAGAATTCGTCCAACCCATCGCGGTCTGGATGTGTTCGTGCAGTTCGTCGAGAGTGCAGTTCTTGATCTGAATCCGTCGCCAAATCGCAGGCTTCGAGTTGATCAGCGTGATTTTGAAATGATAGACCCGCTTGGAGACGGGGATCGACGCCTGCCCCGAGGAGGTCTTGCGAGCCGGACGAGCGGTCTCGCCCGGTCGTTTTGACGACTTCTTTTTCATGGTTTTCTCCGGCCTACGCCGTGCGGCTTCTACGTCAAAAGGTGACTTCGCGGGGAACCGAGTGACCAGACGCCACCGCGTCGCGAGTCGGCTGTGCTAGCCCGCTTGCCGGAACCTGCTCCGATTTTACCGCCCGCCTGACCCGCCACAGCCAGGCCGGTTCGCGATTTTCATGACGATTCAGCGGTTCCACCAAGTGATCGTCCACTGCAGGACGGTCGCGATCGAGACCCACACCAAGTAGGGAAACTGGGCCACGGCGACCCAGCGGTGATGCTTCCAAACCGCCGCGATCATCCACAGGATCGTCCCCCAGACGATCAGGATATCGACCGCCGCGAGCGGCAGGTTACGCAACCCAAATTGGATCGGCGTGAAGAGCAAATTGGCGACCAAATTGATAGCGAACGGCACCGCCACCTGCCAAGGCAACTGCCGACGCAACGCCTGGTAGAAGACGAACCCAAAGGTGACCAAAATGATCGGGTAGAGGATCTGCCAGATTAGCCCGATCGTCGACGGCTCCGGCGTCCAGGACGGCTTCGCTAGGGAGTCGTACCATTCCATCCAACTCATCGACACGCCTTTTCGGAGCAGGGCAGGGCAGGGTAGTAGGGCAGGGCAGTGCTGATTCGAGGTGGTTGCAACCTGCCGCCACTGATCGGATGCCGACCCCGCCCTCTCGGTCGACATCGTACCACCGCCACCGATCTTCGATCGACTGGCAACCCGCCCGATCTGCCATGATTGGTATCGGCAATCGTGCCCTGGCGGTCGGGCGGATACGCTGAACGACCGGGGCCCCGAACCAGCGCAGCGTCCGAACCCGACCCGTTCGACATGAACCGTCCACCACCTCACCCCGCCGAGCGTTTTTCGGCACCATCTCGGATTCGCTACGAATCGCCGCTGAAGGATTTGATGGATCGTCCGTTGATCCGGCTGATCGGCCAATCGCTGGCGTCGGTTGTCCCCGATTTCGACCCACGCCGCTTTCAAACCACCGCGGCGAAGGGTTTGGCGACGCTGGAATTGAACGAACGGGCGATGCGGATCGCACAGGCGATGTCCGAGCAACTGCCTGCCGATTTCGCTGAACTCGCCCCACTGCTGATCCGGTCGTTCGGGCCGCCACTGCGGGCGACTGCGGGCAACGGCTTGGCCCCCTTCTTCTACCTGCCCCACTCGCAATTGATCGCGACCCGAGGGGTTGCCGACTTCGAATCCGCCATGGTGGCCAACTACGAACTGACGCAGCGGTTCACCGCCGAATACAGCATCCGTCCGCTACTGGTGCGTTACCGTTCGCAGGCCCTGCGTCTGATGAAACGTTGGGCCAAAGACCCCAGCCCGCATGTCCGGCGACTCGTCAGCGAGGGGACCCGGCCACGTCTCCCCTGGGCCAAGCGGTTGCCGGAGTTCCAACAGAATCCACAACTCGCCCTGCCGCTGTTGGAACGGCTCAAAGACGATCCTGACCTCTACGTCCGCCGCTCGGTGGCCAATCACTTGGGCGATATCGCCAAAGACCACCCCAAGCTGGTGTTCGATCTCTGTGAGGAATGGTTGGCACAGGTCGGTGACGCCGAGGACGCTCCCCGAGCGAATAATCGACGTTGGATCGTCCGACACGCCGTGCGGTTGCCATTCAAGAAAGGGGAGCCCAGGGCGATCGCGATCCGTGCGGCGGCAACCGTCCGGCGATAACGGCACGGCAAGTCATGAGTTGCTCCCGGTACAAATTTTTTACGTCTCGCTGGTCTGTGACGATGCTCGGGAACTTCCGCCACTTCGCATCGGTTCAATCCGCCACCCAGGTTCCTGCGGACATCCGGGCGGCACGGTTTCGAAACCGGAAACCAAGGTAGGTGTCGATGACCCGCTTCCGTTTCTATGCCCTAACGGTGCTGCTCAGCGGGATCGTCGGGATCGCCGTCCTCGGTCAGCTCCGGCCGTCCGGGATCGAAGTCATTGTCGAGAACCGCGATCCCACGCCACTGAAATCGTTGGTCCTCCATGTCACGGGAGCGTCCTATCCCTTGGGCGATGTGCCCCCCGGAGCCGTTGTCGCGAAACGGGTGAAGCCGACCGGGGAAAGCCACCTGGAAATCGAATTCACCGGTGCCGATGGAAAATCGCGACGGCTCGATGCGGGAGGTTATTTCGAGCCCGGTTATCGCGGAACCGTCCGCTTGTCGATCCGCGATCACGACATTGCCACGAATCAGCAAGCGATCAAGCTGCGGTGAGCCGCGGTCCGATCGACCCGCAACGATCAGATCGCTTCGCCCAGCGGCGCCAGCTTCACGCGGATCGACAACGCGTGCAGGGCGAGCTGATGGATCATCTCGTCGACCGTCGTGCAGCAGTCCGCCAGGACCGTGACGTCGTATTTTTCGGCCGCTTTGGAGATCGCCGTGTGGGTGATGCAGTTGTGAGTCATCATCCCGCAGATCAGCAACTCGGTCACGCCGAGTTCGGCCAATGTCGCTTCGAGCGTCGTCTGCTCAAAGCTGTCCGCATGTTCCTTCACGATGACCGGCGCCCCCGGCGCCGCCGCCAGGATCCGCGAATGGATCTCCGCCCCGGCAGTCCCTTTGCCGAAGAACGGTGCCGGTCCGTTTACGGTGTCGACGACATGCCGCACCAGGATCACGGCGATGCCCTTCGCCTTCGCGCGTTCGATGGCCGCTTCGATGTTTTGTAGCACCGCATCGCCGTTCCACTGCGGGTAGTTGCCGCCCGAGAAGTAATCGTTCTGAACGTCGATCACGAGGAGTGCTTGGGCCATGGCCGAATCCTAAAGGAAGAGTGGGAAGGTTGACGGAAGGAAGCGGGTCAGGTTGCAAAGCAGTCGCCAGCAGGCGCGGGGACTTCAGATGAGCCCGCTGGCCACCACCCGCAAGCGGTTCGATGGGCCGGCCTACAAACCAGCGGGTTGTACCGCAGCACCGAGGAGACGCTCGCCGCGATCCCGGCGAAGTGACGATGCGACTCGGCAACTCATGTTCACAACCCAGTTGCACATCACGTCACGATACCCGATTCCACGAATCGTCTGAATCCCGCACCGGTTGCCCCGCCCCCATCCGCTCACACCAAAAAACGACGCGAACCGTGCCGCCTCACGAGTACCGGCCTGTCGCACAGCCATCCAACGTCGGTGGCGGCCACGCAGACCCGCGACCTTGCCTGACGGAGATTCGGTGGCGACGCGGTCGCGAGCGGGCTGCGATGCGTTTTGGGGCGGCATGTTGTAAGCTTCGCATCGGTATTCGTTGCTCGGCCTCGACCGCGAGTGCCATCATCAGCGAATCTCGCTTCATCCCTCCTCACTTCTCGGAACGATCATGTCGCTCGGCCTGTCTCCCCTTTCATGGCGGCTCGTAATCGGGCTTCTCGGTTGCTCATTTGCCGGTACCGCGATTGCCGATCATGCGGTCGTGCTGCACGGCGACGGCAAACTCGTGCGTCTTGCGCCCAGCGGCGAAGTGACTTGGGAAATGGACTGGCCAGCGATTCATGACCTGCACGTCTTGCCCAACGGCAACCTGATGGTCCAGCGGGGGCCTGCGGAGGTCGTCGAGATCGATCCGCGGACGAAGCAAATCGTGTGGAGTTACGACTCGTCGCGGGCCAACGGCAACGAAGGACGGCGAGTCGAAGTCCACGGGTTCCAACCGCTCGGGGAAGGCAGGGTGATGATCGCCGAGACGGGGGTGCGGCGGATCATCGAAGTCGATCGCGACGGCAAACTGCTCAAGGCGACCCCGCTGACGGTCGATCATCCCGATCCCCACTCCGACACCCGTCTGGTCCGCAAGTTGGCCAACGGCAACTACCTCGTCGCCCACGAACGGGACGGCGTGATCCGCGAATACGACGGCAAAACGGCCGAGGTGGTGTGGGACTACGAAGTGCCACTGTTCGGCAAGGAACGAGCCTCTGGGCATGGCCCTGATGCCTTTGGGAATCAGGCCTTCGCGGCCGTGCGATTGCCCAGCGGCAACACCCTGGTGACGACCGGCAACGGCCACGGGGTTCTGGAAGTCACGCCTGACAAGCGGATCGTCTGGCAACTGTCGCAAGACGACTTACCCCCGATCCGCTTGGCCTGGGTGACGACGATCGAGGTATTGAAAAACGGTCATTACGTGATCGGCAATTGTCACGCCGGTCCGGGACAACCGCTGCTGATCGAGTTGGACCCGAAGACGAAGCGGGTGGTCTGGACGCTCGACCGCCACGACGACTTCGGCAACAACGTCTCGAACTCCCAACTCGTCAACCTTCGCATTCCCTCGATCCGCTGAACCCGCCTCGGCGCCTCGCACGCGGTGCTCAGTTGCAAATCCCCCCGACCGATTTCGCGCCCGTTGCTTGGAGCGCGGCACGGCAACATGCCGTAGCCTCCGCGAGCAGCACTCCACAGATTCCTAACGCAGCGACCATCAATCCGATATCGAACAGCGTGTAGCTCAACCGGCTCAATGAACCAAAGGTGGTGAAGCCAAAGAGCATCACAGTGCCCCCAAACCCTGCAAGCAGCAGGCCGAAAAGACACCAGGCTCCCAAGATCCAACTTGCTCTCGATCTCGAGCGTGGGTCGCGTAAGTACAGCAAAACCAACACCCCGCCGATCGCGTAGATGATCCCTGCCACCAAGACGTGCTGACTGTCCAGCCATGCGCGGGACGGAAAGACGTAGCCCGCCACTTCGGGGTGAAGGCTGATCGCGAACAACACCAAGCCGCCGCCGCCAGCGATCCCCCAGGGGAGCGCCAAGTGCCAGGCTGGTCCGTCGCTTCGGAACCGACCGATTAGGATCACGGTCGCCAGCACCAGTCCTGAGAGGCCGATCCCAGCGAGCAATGCGTAGAGGACCGGCTTCCCGTAGTATTCTCGGTACGCTCCCAAATCCGCCCAAAACGGGGTTGGATCGAGCAAGCTCCATTGGGGAGTCATTGCGGGGCCGCCGTCCGGGTCAAAGGGCCGATTCAATACGGGAGCATAGAAAAAGTCGGAACCGGGCGAATGACAGTCGGTACAGCCATTGGCCCCCAGCGCCGCGCGGGCCGGATAGATGTCATGGTTGTAGGTGTGAACGTTGGCGAACGGTGAGGCTTCCCACGTCTCTTTGTCCATCTCCCGGTATTCGGTTCCCGAACGGTAGACACGCTCATTGAGTACCCACACGACCCTACGGCCTGTCATGGGGAACTCGACGTCCTCAAGGCGTTGGGTGACCGCATGAATCAGCGCGTCGATTTCTTCGGGGCGATCGACCTCAGGGACCCCGTCTCCGTCATCATCCCGAATCATCGCCAGCGAGGGATACCGTGTCGGATCCTCCCGATGCTCCAGCCACATCGTCCGCAGATCTCGCATTCGCGGTTGCAAGAGCGCTGAGCGATTTTCCACCTCGATCCCTGGCCATGCGCTGTGTACGCGATTCGCCGGGCGTATCGTCCCCTGGTACCGAATCAACGTCGGACGAAACGGCTCGGTGGGCTTGTGATCGTACCCCATCATGTTCAAAAAACCGTAGTGGTTACGCCATTCACCATCAGGACCGTAAAAGGTCCAAAGCTGCTTGCCGTCTTGGGGAATCCTGGGGGCGTCATTCAATAACGCGCTCGCCTGAATCGAGATCGGTTTGACCAGCCGTTCGGGGACGTGGCAGGTCTGGCATTCCATCCTTTCCAAATGCAACGGCGGCAGCCCGGCGTGTTTGGCGATCGGCCCGCCGCGGGCACCGGTGTCGTGACAGTCTTTGCAGGATCGAACGGTGTTGTCGAGGTGATCATGGACCAACCCGCCCGGATCATCCCCCTTGGCGATCCCGTGATTGAGATAGTCGGAAATCCGCGGGTCGCTCGCCGAGGAACCTGACGGGTGGCAATCGACACACCGCATGCCCGCCTTCAGATGCACATCTGTCCGGGCGCGGAAGTTGGCTCCCCGTTTTTTCCAACCGGGTTGCTGGTGACAGGCCAAACAGGATTCATTCGGGGGCGAGCGAACGACCGGCAATTCGAGCGTGCCATCAGGGCGAAACATGGTCTCCCTATAAGAAGTGACCGGTTCGTCCCCGTCCTTGACCGTACCGGAAACCTCCCCCAATCCAGAGCCGACCGTCGCCGCCCAGCGATAATTCAGGCTTCGTACCTGGCCGTTCCTGGCAGCCATGTCGTAGTCGGGCAGGTGGCATATCAGGCAGTCCGCTTCTAAGACTCCGCTCGCCACCCAACGGGCTTGGAAGTAATCGCCGTGCAGGTCGTTGTCCCCTCCGTCGGTGATACCGCTGGCGGGGTCCGCCGCCCAGCGATCGTACCGCCTGCCTTGCCGATCAAACTCGGCCGAACCGCCTCCCGGATGGCATACCCCGCACGAGGCCAGAAAGGTATACGACGTCATGTCGATCTCGGCCCGGTCGTCATTCTGCTCGGCGGAGAGGTACGGATAGAGAGCTGCCGGCGAGCACCAGTTGCCGCCATGATTGCCTGGGGAAGTGGCCCAGCCGATCCGTTCCGACTGCTTCCGCGTCGGCTGCTCCCCGAAACCCTGCGTGAAGTGGTAGGCGGATGTGATCTTTTCGTAATTGTGGCAAACGCCACAGGTTTGCTTGGGTGAGTAGGGCTTCGCAGGTGACTGTTTGGGATCGATGACCTCGCCGTCCTCGCTACGGAGGTGATACGGAGGGCAGACTCCCCGCGGTGGTTGGGAGATTTCTTCAGCCACGGTATCGATAGCCACGGTTGCCAGTAGACCCATGCAGATGAACAGGCCGGAAGCGACGAGCATCTGACGATCAACGATCGGACCGGGAATCATGGTCGATTCTCCACGGGCTAGGAGTCGGCTCGGGTTCAACAAAGGACAGCCTAGCTGGGCGACATCACCGAAACGGATATGGCACCCCCTCGCCGAGCCCCATTGGCCGACGAGCGTGGGGCCAACGAGCACCGGCATGACGGTTCTACGAACGAGCGATGCAAGGGTAGAACCAGTTGCGGGACCTCGGGACGCCTCGTGTCGTCCTGCCAGGAACGAGCATGGACTATGGGGACTCAGGAGTCAATCAAGGCCTGCGAACGAAGTCGTCTGCGAGTGCCATCGCCTCGGCGGGGCCAGGTTTTTGGCTCGGAGGAGGCGTTGTTGAGCGGGTGGCCCCGGACCCCGCTGAGACCGAGTTCAATTTCCATGGTGACGCGGGTTCACGAGTCATGGTCGCCGTCAGGCCCTCAGAAATCACCTTGACAGAATGTCTCAAGAACCGTATCGTATATCGACGATAGACATTTTCGTTGAGGTCAGCGGCTTGAATTTGGGAAAGCGGAAGACGATGGTCAAGGCAAAGTCAGGGACCCAAAAGTGCTGCACCGCAAGCGAGAAGCTGACGCTGCCGGATGTCGCTTGGGCTGAGGACTTGGCCAAGCTGAGTTGGGCGTTGGCACACCCGGCAAGGGTGCGGATCGTTCGTCTACTGCTCAGCCGAACTTCCTGCATGTGCGGCGAAATCGTGGAAGAAATGCCGTTGGCCCAGTCCACCGTTTCGCAACACCTCAAAATTTTGAAGGAGACCGGGCTGGTGCAGGGTGAGATCGACGGGCCGCGGGTTTGCTACTGCATCAACCAAGCCGCGCTGGCCAAACTCCAAGCGTTGGTCGCCGACCTGTAGGCCACTCGCCGCACACGGCGGCGAGCGACAACTGATTAGAAATTTTTTTTGCAACCCATATCGTCGTTCGGCGATGGGCGATAGCGACTCAGAGGAGCACGCGATGGGCGAGAACAATCGGATCGATGACGTGCGAGACCAATATGCGGGCGTCGCTCGAGGTGAGCTTTCCAATGAATCCTCTTCCGTGAGAGCCGTCGCCTCCGCGTTCGGGTATTCGGCAGCCGAACTGGATCAACTCCCCGCCGAAGCGAACATGGGGCTGTCTTGTGGCAACCCTCTCGCGCTGGCCGACGTCCGCGAGGGGGAGGTCGTCGTCGATCTGGGTTGCGGAGGCGGTATGGATGTGTTCCTGGCCGCCCGCAAAGTCGGTTCATCAGGCCGAGTGATCGGCGTCGACATGACCGACGAGATGCTGCGGCGGGCCCGTGCCGGCCAGCAGAAGTTGGGGCTGACCAACGTCGAGTTCCGCCAGGCGACGGTCGACCGTTTGCCGCTCCCCGATCAGTCCGTCGACTGCGTGATCAGCAATTGCGTGATCAACCTGGTGCCTGACAAGTTGGCCGTGTTCCGTGAGATCCTGCGAGTACTGAAGCCAGGTGGTCGAGTGGCTCTAAGCGATATCGCGTTGAAGCAACCTTTGCCAGCCGCAGTGAAGCAGAGCGTCGAAGCCTATGTCGGATGCATCTCCGGTGCGATCCTGATCGCAGAGTATCGCCGCCTGCTCGCGGATGCGGGGTTCGTCGCGGTTGTTGTGACGGACACCGCGGCTGATCTCAATGCTTACTCGATCGCGAGCGACGCCGGATGCTGTGGTGGTGACTCCTGCGGGCCGGATGCAAACGCCGAGCAGTGGTCGTTGCACGACGGCATCGCCTCGGTCATGCGGTCATTCGATGTGAACGCCTTCGCGGCCAGCGTGCGGGTTCACGCACTCAAACCGTCGTCCACCCAGGCCGTTCACTCATCCCCCGTTTTCAACGTTTCCCCAGTCTCGAAGGAGCAAGCCATGAAAACCGTACAAATCTATGACAAGCCGATGTGCTGCTCGACCGGAATCTGCGGTCCCGACGTCGATCCTGTGCTGCCGCGATTTGCCGCCGACCTCGATTGGCTGAAGGGCCAAGGTTGCCAGGTCGAGCGGTACAACTTGGCTCAGCAGCCCCAGGCATTCGTCGAGAACCAGACGATCCGTCAATTACTCGGTACGGACGGTGTCGATTGCTTGCCGGTGGTCGTCGTCGACGGCCAGATCGTCAGCCAAAAGGTCTATCCGTCGCGGCAGGATCTCGCGGGTTGGGCGGGGACGTCCCAACCGAAGCCCGTGCTTGCCGTCGTGCAATCAGGCGGCGGATGCTCCGGCACGACCGGTTGCTGCTGATCGCTCCCTACCCGTCAAAACAACGAAAGATGACAAGGAACCGCGGTCATGGAATTCCTCAACTCGCCGACGCGCAACCTGTTCTTCACAGGTAAAGGTGGCGTCGGAAAAACGTCGGTGGCATGTGCTTCCGCCGTCCGGCTGGCCGATGCAGGCCAACGGGTATTGCTCGTTTCTACGGACCCCGCATCCAATCTCGACGAAGTGCTGGGCGTCGCACTCGAGAATCGGCCGACCGCAGTCCCGGCGGTGCCTGGGTTGTTCGCGATGAACATCGATCCCGAGAAGTCGGCGGCCGAGTACCGTGAACGGATGGTTTCGCCCTATCGAGGCCTGCTGCCCGAGGCCGCCGTGCAGAGCATGGAGGAGCAATTCTCCGGCTCCTGCACGTTGGAAATTGCCGCCTTTGACGAGTTTTCACGCTTGCTGGGCGATCGGGCCGCTACGTCGGAGTTCGATTTTGTCATCTTCGACACGGCACCGACGGGCCACACGCTTCGCCTGTTGACGCTGCCCTCCGCTTGGGATGGCTTCATGCAGCAGAACACGACCGGCACCAGTTGCCTCGGGCCGCTAGCCGGTTTGCAAGCCCAGCAGAAACTCTATCAGGAATCGGTCAAGGCGCTCAGCGATTCCGCGGTGACGACGCTGATTTTGGTCGCGCGGGCCGAGGCGAGCGCATTGCAGGAAGCGAGCCGCACCAGCGTCGAACTGGCAGAACTGGGTGTCAACAATCAACACCTGGTCATCAACGGCGTCTTTCGCGCCTCGGACTCGAGCGATCCCTATGCCGCAGCGCTCCAGCAACGCGGAGAGGCGGCGCTCGCCGCGATGCCGGCAGGACTCCGAGCGTTTCCGCAGACCGTGGTTCCGCTCAGCCCCACCGGAATTCTCGGCATCGACTCACTCCGGCAACTCGGTACCCAAGATTTTGCGTCCGCCCACACTTCGCCATCGGAGTCATTCGACCGACTCGACGACCTGCCCCCGCTGGCCGATCTGATCGACGATCTGGTCGCGCCGGGTCACGGCGTCATCTTGGCGATGGGCAAGGGGGGCGTGGGCAAGACGACCGTCGCCGCGGCCGTGGCGGTGGCGATCGCCGAACGGGGCTATGAAGTCCACCTGTCGACCACCGATCCCGCTGCCCACTTGGCCGCGGCACTGGATGACGGGCACCTGCCCAACCTGTCTGTCAATCGCATCGATCCGGAAGCGGAAACCGCGAAGTACTCGGCCGAGGTCTTGGGACGGGCGGGCGCCGGCCTCGATCCCCAAGGCAAGGCCCTGCTCGAAGAGGACCTGCGATCGCCTTGCACGGAAGAAATCGCCGTCTTCCGCGCGTTCGCCGATGCGGTCGCCGCCGGTACCAACAAGTTTGTCGTGCTCGATACCGCCCCCACGGGGCACACGATTCTGCTGCTCGATTCCGCACTCGCCTATCACCGCGAAGTCACGCGACAGTCGAGCGAAATGCCCGAGGCGGTCGAAAACCTGCTGCCCCGGCTGCGCGACCCCGAGTTCACTCGCGTTTTGGTCGTCACGTTGCCCGAGGCGACCCCGGTGCACGAGGCCGCCGCGCTCCAAAACGATCTGCGACGCGCGGAAATCGAACCCTTCGCATGGGTCCTCAACCAGGTGCTCAGCCCGCTGCCGCTCGTCGACCCACTGATGAAATTGCGGCAAGCTCACGAGCAGCGGTACCTGCGAGAAGTCAAAGATTCGCACGCCAACCGAGTGATAACGATCCCGTGGCAGATCGAGCCGCCGACCGGACTCGACGGCCTGCGACGGTTGCTACAGCAAGATCTGGCCACCTCGAAACGATAACGATAACGATAAGGAGAACTCCCGATGGCCAAGGTCCAAGTCCTCGGTACCGGATGCACGAAGTGCGCGTACCTGCTCAAGAACGCGCAAGACGCGGCTAGCCAACGTCAAGCGGGTGATACGGTCGAGAAGGTCGACGACATCATGCAAGTTTTGGAGTTCAACCCGTCAGCCCTGCCCGCGTTAGCGATCGATGGCAAGGTCGTTTCTGCCGGCACGTTGCCCTCGCCCGCCGAAATCAAACAACTCATGGAACAGTCCCAAGAAACGGAGAACCGATCATGAAAACCAAATCTGCATTGAGCATTCTGTTGCTCGGCTTCATAGCGGTCAGCCTCGCGCTGGCAGTCCGAAAAGTCGCTCCCAAAACGGAATCCGGCTCGGAGGCAACCGCAGCGGTGCAAACCTCCAGCGTCGGGCCCGAGGCGTTGACGACGAAGTTGGCGGCGACGCAGTTCTCCGCCGTCTACTTCCACTCGCCGCACCGCTGCCCGACCTGCCGCAAAATCGAGAGCTTCTCTCACGACGCGTTGAGCTCGGAAGTCGACGCCGGCAAGCTCGCCTGGCAGACCGCCGACTACACCTCCGACGTGAACGCGTCGCTGGTCGACCAATTCAAGGTTTTCACCTCGACCGTCGTCTTGGTCGAAACGCGAGATGGCAACGTCGTCCGCTGGAAAAACCTCGAAGAGGTCTGGGACCACACCGGCGAACAGTCCGGTTTCACCGCTTTCATCCATCAAGCCTGGGCCGACTTCCAGGTCTTGTAATCGGAGAGAATCAGCCATGAATGGCTATTGGATAGCGGTGGGTTCGGCACTCTGGCTGGGTGTGCTCACGTCGATCAGCCCGTGCCCTCTGGCGACGAACATCGCCGCCATCTCGTACGTCAGTCGCAGTTTAGGGCAGTCATGGAGAACGGTCGCATCCAGCTTGCTCTACACCCTGGGGCGCGTGCTCGCCTACAGCGTGCTCGGGGCGCTGGTCGTCGCGAGTCTTTTGTCCGCGCCCGGACTGGCGGTTTGGCTGCAGAAGTATCTCAATCTGTTCCTCGGCCCGCTGCTGGTCCTCGTCGGCATGATTTTGCTCGGGCTGATCGAGTTGCCGATGAGTTCCGGCCAGGGAATGCAAAAACTGCGAGAGCGGTTTGAAAATCTGGGTCTCGTCGGCTCCGGCTTGCTGGGGTTGTTGTTCGCTCTGAGTTTTTGTCCCGTATCGGCCGCGCTGTTCTTCGGGAGTTTGATCCCGCTGGCGGTGAAGAACGATTCGAGCCTGTTGCTTCCGGCGATTTACGGTATCGGCACCGGCGTGCCCGTTTTGGTCTGCGCGATGTTGCTTGTTTTTGGCAAGCAATCGTTTTCCGCGTTCTTCAAGAAAGTCACCAGCGCAGAAACCTGGCTCCGCCGGATCACCGGCGGCAGCATTTTGGCAGTCGGTATCTACATCACGATCCAGCAGATTTATCTGAGCTGATCTGAATCGGGGTTGTCGTCAATGGATACCCGCGCTGGACCGCTGGTAGGCGATCGTTAACGACACCGGAATGGGTGGGTGAGGCATCGATCATTCGTTATCCGGTCCGTGGTCCGTGCAACGAGCCGATTCCGGTCGGTCGCCAATGCCATTCGCTCCAGAAACCTTTTTTTCGCCGCTCCCTAAGCACCTCCGCATGAATCATTCGGCAAAATCAGCCGGCACGCGCTAGCGTCCGGTTACCGGAAACCGGACGCTAGCGCGTGCCGGCTGATAGTGATATCAGCAAAGACTCATGTCGACCCGCTTACTGC
>RECD01000288.1 GCA_007694185.1 Planctomycetaceae bacterium | reverse complement strand
GAAACGCCGATGGATTTGGAGTCGAGCGAGTAGCGACGATGGATGGAACGAACGTTATCAACTGACGGGCACCAGTCTCTGGTTAGCTCGTGTTGTCTTCACGCGATCGCGGCATGGGTATCGGTAGATCGAGATTCGCGGTCATGCAGATCGATCACGGGCCGAATCCTCGGGTGGACGACACCCGACCCCAGCGATTCTACGAACCGACAGGAGGCAAACTGCGAAGCGCGGCTCTCGTATTCCGCAACCCAGGAGTTTCTGAGGGCGAGCCGTTCCGGCGCTACGGGCCAGACTCCTGGACGTGGCCGCATGTGCGATGCAATGCCAATGCGCCAAGGCTTGGCGGTAAGCCGAGCGCGAAAGCAGTTCTGGTGGAGGCACATTCTTGCGTAGATCGGATCGACCGCCACACTCCGGAAGAACTCACCCACCTCAGCTTCCCTGGGATCGTAGGGGCGATGCGTTGCCAGAAGGCGTAATCCTCGCGGCGTTCGGTACACGCGAACGTTCCAGTCACCGTGGGCGGCCAAGAAGTTCGTTAGGCGATGGCGGGCGAGCGATTCAACGCCGCCCCGTGCCGCCACGCTCAGTCTCTGGAGCGTCCCCGCAATGGGTGCGCTCAGGATCAAGGAAGCGATCAGCAACCCGATGCCAAGACGCCAACTTTCTTGAAGGATGCCGGCCGAAACAGAGACCAATATCAGGACCGCCAAGGTCTTCAGGATCGGCTGGCATCCCGTGGCGGGTTCGAAGTCAACATCGGCGAACAACGCGTTGGGTGAGTTTAAACACCGGGCTCCATAAGCGTTTCGCGTGATGACCTCGTCGCCGTGACGCCCCAAGACCTCCTCTCGAATGGGAACGCCGTCAGCACCGTTGTAGGGAACCTTGGGCTCGTGGCGACGCAAAGTTTCCCCGGCAACGATCCGAGCAAGAGCTTCCTCGGCGCGACGCTCCGCCATGGCAAGGGCGTCGTCAGCGCTGAGCATGGACCACCCGAAGCGGCGCACGGTCGTCTGACGACCTGCGGTGCGGTGTTGCTTGCGCGCTTCAGCCCAATGGTCTGGAACGATCATCGACCGTCGTGTGTAAAAAGGAGCGAGTCATGACACCGACCGTTGATGCCAGCCGATGATGATCGGGCCGGAGGTGAAAGAATACCCGATTTGGGTTAACCTAATGGGGTCGATTCGCCCACCTCGGCACCCACAAGGTCCGCATGCTCGCCCCGCCCGCCTGCCACACGGTTCACGTGCTCGCTCGCCATACCCGCGCCGTGTCCCGCCGCATTTCCCACTTTACGTCGCTGCTGCTGGTCGCGTTATTGGCCTCGCCAGCGTTAGCCGACGC
This sequence comes from Planctomycetaceae bacterium, assembly GCA_007694185.1. Classification (GTDB taxonomy): domain Bacteria; phylum Planctomycetota; class Planctomycetia; order Pirellulales; family Pirellulaceae; genus UBA6163. The sequence continues at coordinate 5,974 of RECD01000288.1, read as the reverse complement.
TCCCATCGACTTCGCTCGCGACGTCCGCCCGCTGCTTTCGGAAAACTGCTTCCAATGCCACGGCCCGGATGCCAACCAACGCCAAGCCGACCTGCGGCTCGATACGGCTGACGGCGCCGCGGGGCTGCTGACCGCCGGCGACCGGGATTCGAGCGAATTGTTTCGACGACTGCTCAGCGACGACGCCGACGAGGTGATGCCGCCCCCCGATTCGAATCGCCGGCTGACCGCGGAGCAAATCGAAACACTTGGTCGCTGGATCGACCAAGGGGCCGCCTGGGGCGAACACTGGTCCTTCGCCCCACTCGTCGCGCCCCCGCTGCCCGACCTGCCCTCTCCCGAAGCTCGCGAAGCGATCGAGCCTGCCACGGCCGCGGCCGCGGGCGAGGCTACGACTGCAAAAAACCTGTCACGTGAAGTCAACCCGATCGACCGCTTCGTCCGGCATGTCTGGGCCGAGGAACAGGTGGCCGGTTCGCCGCCTGCCCCACCTGAGACTCGCCTCCGCCGCGTGACGCTCGACCTGACCGGACTGCCGCCGACGTTGCACGAACTCGACGCCTTCTTGCTCGACCCGTCGCCCGAAGCTTACGCCCGCGCGGTCGACCGGTTGTTGCAATCACCCGCCTTCGGTGAGCGGATGGCTTGGGATTGGTTGGACGCCGCCCGCTACGCCGATTCCAACGGCTACCAAGGAGACGGGGAACGGACGATGTGGCCCTGGCGCGACTGGGTCGTCGACGCCTTCAACCGCAATCTCCCCTTCGACCGTTTCACCTTGTGGCAGGTCGCCGGCGATCTGCTACCCGACGCGACGCAGGAACAGCGGTTGGCCAGCGGCTTCTTTCGCAACCACATGATCAACGGCGAAGGAGGCCGAATCGCGGAAGAAAACCGCATCGAATACGTCTTCGACATGACCGAAACGCTGGGAACCGTCTGGTTGGGACTGACCCTGAATTGCTGTCGCTGCCACGACCACAAGTTCGACCCGCTGACCCAAGCCGATTACTACCAACTCTTCGACTACTTCAACCAAACCCCCGTCAACGGTGGTGGCGGCAACCCGCAAACCCCACCCGTGCTGGAGGTTCCCAGCGACGACCAACAACAGGAAATCGAAAATCTGAGCCGGCACCTGGCGGAGCTCCGCCGAAACCTCGCCGACCGCGAACAGGAATTGAAGTCCACGGCCGAAACCGAACCCGAGACCGAGCCCCAACCCGAGGACGAACCTGAAGCCGCAGCCGCCAACGAAGCAGCCGTCGAAGCACCAGCCGCCGCCGACCCCGCCGCGGAGGCTGCCGCCAAACTCGCGGCAAAACTTGCCGCCGACCCGCAGCACCAGAAATGGGTCAGCCAAATCGAAGCGACCGAAAAACAGCTAGCAGCCGCTCGCGGGGCGATTCCCCGAGTGATGATCATGGGCGACCAACCGCAACGACGCGAAACGTTCGTGTTGCGAGTCGGCCTCTACAACCAGCCGCTCGAAAAAGTCTCCGCCGACGTCCCCGGGTTTCTTCCCCGCCCCGCTGAAGATGCACCCGCGAACCGCCTCGGATTGGCCCGCTGGTTGATCGACGACGCGAACCCGCTGACCGCCCGCGTCGTCGTCAATCGGTTCTGGCAATCGTTCTTCGGCATCGGCTTGGTAAAGACGCCGGAAGACTTCGGCGTGCAAGGAGAAATTCCACGTCATCGGGAGTTGCTCGATTGGCTCGCCGCCGACTTCCGCGACAACGGCTGGGACGTCAAACGGCTCGTCCGCCAAATCGTGACCAGCGACGCGTACCAACAGTCTTCCCGAGTGACGCCGGACGAGTTCGAACGGGACCCCGAAAATCGGCTGTTGGCCCGCGGCCCCCGACGCCGACTCCCCGCGTGGATGCTCCGTGACCAAGCGCTCGCGATCGGCGGGTTGCTCGCCCCCCGAGTCGGCGGCAAACCGGTCAACGGCTATCAACCCCCGGGGATTTGGGAGGAAGCGACTTTCGGGAAAAAACGCTATGTCCAAGATCGTGGCGAGGCGCTCCATCGCCGCACCCTCTACACCTTTTGGCGACGGATCATCGCCCCCACGATGCTGTTCGACAACGCACCCCGCCAGGTCTGCAGCGTCTCACCGCTGCTAACGAACACCCCGCTGCACGCCCTGACGACGCTTAACGAGACGACTTACATCGAAGCCGCCCGAGGCCTGGCGCAGCGCGCCCTCGCCTACCGCGATCCGCTCACGCCACCCGCCGCGGACGAAAATCCGGCTGACGATTCCGCGGCGATCGCTTGGGCATTCCGCTCAGTCACTTCCCGCCGACCCGAACCGGCCGAAGTCGAGATCTTGACCGAGCGGCTCGCGACGCTCCGGACCGAGTTCACTGCCGACGCCGAGGCGGCCCAGCGACTGCTGGCGATCGGCGAATCTCCTCAATCACAGCGATGGGACAGCGCCGAGCTCGCCGCTTGGACTGCGCTCGCGTCGCTGCTGCTGAACCTCGACGAAACGGTCACCAAGCCATGAACCGCATGCACTCCCCCGATCGCTCGCGAATCGACGCCGAACTGACCCGCCGCGCCCTGTTCGGACGAGGCGCCGCCGGGTTGGGCATCGCCGCCTTGTCCGGCTTGCTGGCAGGTGATTCAGCCGGCCCCAACCGAGCCCATGCCGACGGGCTTCCCGAGCCGACAGCCCCAGGCCAACCGCAGCCAGGCTTGCCGCACTCACCGCCCAGTGCCAAACGAGTCGTCTATCTGTTCCAAAACGGCGCTCCGACCCACGTCGACCTGTTCGACTACAAACCGAAATTGCGGGAATGGCAAGGCAAGCAATTGCCCGCAGAATTGCTCGGCGACAAGCGATTCAGCACGATGACGGGAGGCCAACAGGATAAGCCGGCGCTCGGCGAAGTGACCGAATTCAAGCAACATGGCGACAGCGGCGCTTGGGTATCGAGCTTCTTGCCGCGGATCGCCGAGATCGCGGATGAACTCTGCTTCGTCAAGTCGATGCACACCGAAGCGGTCAATCACGCCCCCGCGATCACCTTCTTCCTGACCGGTTCGGAAATGCCGGGGCGCCCCAGCATGGGATCGTGGCTGACCTACGGCTTGGGGAACCTCGCCAAAGACCTGCCCGAATTCGTCGTGATGACCTCTCGCGATCAAGAAGCGAGCTGCGGCCAGATTTTTTATGACTTCTACTGGGGCAGCGGCTTTCTGCCGACCCGCTACCAGGGTGTCCAGTTCCGCGGAATCGGCGACCCGGTCCTCTACATCGCCAACCCGGACGGGATCAGCCGCTCGATGCGACGCGGGATCCTGGATGACCTCGCCAAATTGAATTCGATGCGGCTCGATCTCCTCGGCGACCCCGAGATCGCTACGCGGATCTCGCAGTACGAAATGGCGTACCAGATGCAAGCCAGCGTCCCGGAACTGATCGACCTGTCCGACGAACCGCAACACATCCTCGATCGCTACGGGCCTGATGTGAAGCGGCAGGGCAGCTTCGCATACAACTGCCTGATCGCCCGCCGGCTGATCGAACGCGACGTCCGCTTCGTGCAACTGATGCACGCCGGTTGGGACCAACACCGCAACCTGAATACCCAGCTCCAAATCCAGTGCCGCGATACGGACGCCCCCAGCGCCGCGCTGGTCCAAGATCTGAAGGAACGCGGGCTACTGGACGACACCCTCGTGATCTGGGGAGGCGAATTCGGGCGGACGCCGTTCTTGCAAGGGAAAATGGAAGAGACCGAAACCTGGGGCCGCGATCATCACCCCTACGGTTTCACGATCTGGATGGCCGGTGGCGGCATCCGGCCAGGCATCAGCTATGGGGCGACCGACGAATTCGGGTTCAACGCGATCGAAAACCGCGTTCACGTCCATGACTTCCAAGCCACCGTGCTCCACCTGCTCGGCATCGATCACGAACGCCTGACCCACCGCTTCCAAGGCCGCCAATTCCGGCTGACCGACGTCCACGGCCAAGTCGTTCAAGACATCCTCGCCTAAGGAACGGCCGATCTTTTACTGGCGCGGCTTATCGCACCTCCGGGCTCTCACGCCGGAGCAGAAAACACAGGATTGCGTCAATTCAACGACGGATCGTTCAATCCCGAGAGCCACTGGCCGGGCAATTTGCGACAAAGAAACGGATAGCCACACCATGCCACCATCGCACGCTGACGGTGACGAATAGCGGCGGCACCGCCGAGCGCCGTCGCTTTCGTCAACGGGCGACTCGGTTTATCCTACAGACTGAAAATCGGTTCCCTCTCATCCGCCCCCCTCAGCCCCATGGCCACCATGTCTTGTAACTCATTGACCCGCACCCTCCCCGTGGTATTCGCCTGCCTCATTTCCCCTTGGGCCGTGGGTGGTGCGTTCGCCCAATCCGACAGTGCTCCCGGTGGTGAGGGCACCCTGACGGTGGTCGACACCGCCGGTCAGCATGCCGACATCCTCGGCCCCAATGGCAAGCCGCTCGTTCGTTACGTCTACGCCCGCGACACGTCGACCAAGGAAAGCACGTTCGACACCGCCAAGGTGTTCGCTCACGTGATGGCCCCGGACGGCGAAGCGACGCTGACCAGCGGCGCCGGCGGAGCCGTTTTTCCTCACCACCGCGGGATCTTTGTCGGTTGGAACAAATTGCTGCACGACGGCAAGTCACACGACCTGTGGCACGTCCGCGATACCGAACAAAAACACATCTCGCTGAAGACCGGCTCCGACGCCCAATCGGCGTTCGTAACCGCCACGATCCACTGGATCGGCAAGGACGGCAAGCCGCTGATCGAAGAGGTTCGCACCTACCGTGTAGTCGACGCGAAGGACGCCTACGCGGTGATCGACCTGACCAGCCGTTTGACGGCCGTGGCTGGCGATGTCGTGCTGGATGGTGACCCCGAGCATGCCGGGATTCAGTTCCGTCCGGCCCAAGAAGTCGCGAAAAACAAATCGGCCAGCTACACCTTTCACGGCGAAGGGGTCGACCCGACCAAACAGCTCGATCTGCCCTGGGTCGCTTGCTCGTTCACCATCGGCGATCAATCCTGGACCGTCCAACACATCAACCATCCGGAAAATCCGACCGGCGCACGTTGGTCGGCATACCGCGATTACGGCCGGTTCGGTCCGTTTCCCGTCATTCGGATCGCCGATGGCGAAACTCGCGAACTCCGCTTTCGGTTCCGTGTGACCGAAGGGGACACGCCTTCGCGCGAAGCCTTGGCCGCGGCCGCGACCGATTTTGCCGGTTGAGCCCCCTCACGGGCAGCCGGTTTAGCCAAACCTCACCTGACCGCCGACCCCATTCGGCCGGCGGTCGTGTGGCGACCAAGCGGCGGCCGCTTGCATCCGTCCTGGCCGACCCTGTGGCCAACCCGCCGATCGGTCAACGAAACCGTTTCCATCGGCCCCTGCGCCGTCGTTTGTCGTGGCATTCTCGGCCGCGACGATAGGTTTCGACCGCCGAGGCGAGTAGACTACAGAACGAAAATCATCCGACGTTTACCGGCCGATTCCATCCATTCGCGGTACTTCCATGAGCGACGTACGCTGTCCGAGTTGCGGCGACGTGTTTCGCATTCCCGACGTTCCCTTGCCTGATCAGGCGATGGCGGCCTGTCCCTGGTGCGGAAATCGTCTGCCGTCGTCCGAACTGCGGAAAGCCCTGCCGCCGCTGGCGCTATTGGTCGATTCGGACGGCCAACCGTTGACGGCGGTTTGGAGCGGCTCAGCATCTCTGCCAGCTGCGGCTGCCGAATCTTCAGCGGTAGCGGAGGTTCCGGATTTCGAAGATTTCTCGGCGGTAGCCGACTCACCCGACGGCCCCCCGTTTCCCGCGCACGATGACTTGGGTACGAACGAGTTGGGTACGAACGACTTGGTGGCGGACGATTTGACGGCAGGCGACACGCCCGCCGCTGCCGGTTTTTTGTCATCTGACTCGCCGGAACCGCTGTCC
>RECD01000156.1 GCA_007694185.1 Planctomycetaceae bacterium | reverse complement strand
GCGGGCGACACATCTGCGATGGCAATCGCTGGACATTTTTACACACGGAGGCTCGGAGACACGGAGCGGGGATTCAGGCGGGGGGACGGGGAGGGTCTCGCGCGAAGCCGCGAAGTCGCGAAGAAGAAGGGGGGTACCGTTTTTTGGGCCACAGAGGGCACAGAGATCACAGAGAGGGGGTTTATCGGGGAGTTTGGTTCGGAGCCCGGCGGGCGGTACATCTCTGCCGGGGTGCGTTAGCCACCGGGAAATTGAAAGCTAAAGTCCACACAGCCCGGAGCGCCGAGGCGCTTGCCGCGGGTTCGGTTGGGGTTTGCGGACGGCACTCGGAGAGTGCCTGCTACTTTGGATGGGAACTACGGATTCCTGACACTTTTCGCCGCATACTGCGGTTGATCTGGCGGGGAACGGTGCGTTTTTCGGATGTTGGGTTATTTTGGATGGTAGTTTGGTTGCCGGCCGCGCCGCTTGTCGCGGCGGGCTGACGGTTGGCCCGTTTCGGTCGCTTGGGTTTACGGCCTGAGCGATCGCCAGGTGGGAATCGCGTCTGAACCGAGAAACGTGATGCAGTTTAAATTTTATCCCTCGCTGCTGATTCTGCTCGGGCTGGTGGCCGGAGCGGGCTACGGGTATTTGCAGGCCAGCCGGATGCCGGAACGATTCCGCTCGACCGCCACCTTCCGTGTGACCAGCTCGTCGGGGCTGAACGGCGGCGAAAGCACCGGCCCTTCGGGTGTCGGAAAACTCGGCCGCGCCGGGGAATTGTTCCGCTCGCGTGAGGTCGTTAGCAAAGCGGTCGCCGATGGCGGATTGGCCGGACTGCGCGGGCTGGGGACTGGCCAATCGGGCAATGCGGTCGACGAGATCTTGAACTCGGATGCGCTCAACGTCGAGGTACTCGGCTTTTCGCTGACCGAGATCATGGTGCAGGCGAGCTTCGATGCGCTCGATCCGTCGACCGCCCAGCAGGTGATGCAGGCGCTGCTCGACAGTTATCGAGAGTTGCATTTCCCGACTGACATCGACACGTCGTTGGCCGACCAACGGACGAAATGGAAACAGGCCGACGCGGTGTTGGCCGAGTTGGAGGCGGCGGAAGCCGAACACAGCCGCTGGCTGCTCGACAACGCCGATTATCTCAGCGACAGCCGGACGCCCGAAGAGCTGAGGATGGAGGTCCAGGAGATGAAGGACTTGCAGGCCCGTTTGTCGACTCGGGCGGCAGACCTGCAGCGGCGATTGAACGACGCGTCGGCCGCCCGACAAGCGGGTGAATCGACCGCGGAGATCCTCTTCCGATTGCGAGGTGATCGGGCCGACTCGGCGGAACCGGACGCACCGGCTGATGAGGCGGCACTGTTATCGCTGGTCCGCCAGCGAATCATCGAACTGCGTCAGCAGATCCTCAGCACAACCGACGAGATGCAGGGGCTGGAGCAGCGGATTAGCGAACTGACGGAACTGGCGCGGGAGCGCATCCGCAGTTCGGTCCGGCAACAGGAGCAGGAGCAGCAATTGGTGCAATTGCGGCAGAACTACGACGAAGCGGTCCAGCGGTTGCGCCGGCCCCCCGGAGCCGACGAGGCGGACGGGGAGGTACAAACGCAGTTAGCGATTCTGCGAACCCCCGGTCCCGGGGTCGCGGAGGGGCAATCGATGAACGAGCAGATCCTGTGGGGCGCGTTGTGGGGCGGCGGCGGGGCGCTCGGATTCTGCATTTTGGCCGCGGCATTCCTGGCGATGCAGCGTCCCAGAATCCCGACCTATTAGTGGGCGGTTTTAGCCACAGAGGCCACAGAGAAAAGGCAGGCAAGATCAAGAATCCCAAAGGGATTAAAGATATAAGCCGGCGGTCGAGCGGAGCGAACACCGCCGGGATACGAAACACACAGCATCCACCCGACCCCGCGGGGGTCGCAGCAATCCGTCGGCGGTCGGTATCTACACCCCATCCGGGGTCGAAATCTTTGTTTTTCTCCCAATCCCCGGGTGCGCTGCGCGACCCGAGGCTTATAGCTGTAATCCCTTCGGGATAGGGAATGATCGGGGATAGGGAAGAATCGGATGTATCGCGCGCCGGGCTGTTGGACAAAATTCTCTAATAGAATCCAACCCCTGAATCTGTCCCCCTCTGTGACTCTGTGACTCTGTGGTTGAAAAACCTAGCTGTCCGGAGCATCTGCCCTCTTTCTTCGCGGCTTCGCGCGAGATCCGCTCATCTCCCCGGTCCAAACCTGCGGCGGCCCTCGATGTCATTCGTGGCGGAGGGCGTCGATGGGGTTCATCTTGGCGGCTCGGACTGCGGGGTAGAGGCCGCTGACCAAGCCGACGGCTACGGCGATGCCGACGGCTAAGGGGATCGTCGCCAGGACGATCGACGGTTCGGCTTGTCGGATCGCTTCGGGGAGCGATTCGAACTTCTGCGGCGAGGCGGTTTTCACGGCGTAGAGCAGGCCGTGATACATCGGCGGCCCGAGGAATCCGAGGAGGATTCCCAAGAAGGCACCCGCGAAGCTGAGCACGATCGTTTCGACCAAGAACTGCTGGACGATATCCTTCCGTTTGGCACCCAAGGCGCGGCGAATGCCGATTTCTCGAGTTCGCTCAGTGACGCTCGCCAACATGATGTTCATGATCCCGATCCCGCCGACGACCAGCGAGATGCAGGCGATCAGGACGCCGATGCCGAGGAACATCATCCGCAGGTTGCGGGCTTGCTCTAGCAGTTCCAACGGGACGACGACCGCCACATCTTGCAGCGCCGCGTGGCGGGGCATGATGAGCGATTCGACCATCGCGGCGGTCGTGCGGACTTGGTCGACGCCGGTGACCTGCAATGTGATCTGGTTGAGTTCCATGATCTCGGTTTCGAACTGGCCGCTACGGCGGATGACGACCGTGTCGCCGATCCGGCGACGGAGCGTCCGGATCGGGATGTAGACGTCGCCCGAGTAGTCTTGGGAATCGAGCGAGCCGCCGATCGCCGCGGAGGCGTTGCGATGTTCCAAGACGCCGACGACCCGGTAGTAGTGGGTACTCTCGGGGACATACACCCGCTTGCCCAGGGGCTCTTCGTAGGGGAAGAGTCGCAAGGCGACCTGGGCGGCGAGGACGCAGACGTTGTCGGCTCCGATGTCATCGGCATCGGCCAGGAAGCGTCCGTTGGCGACCCGCAGGCGGTTGATCTCCGCATAGTCCGGGGTGCAGCCGACCAACCTGCCATCGACCTGGTTGTCGCCGTAGGTGAATTGGCGGCGGATTTCGCGGATCGGCAGGGCGCTGTCGACCGTCGGGACGTTGGCGACGATCAGTTCCAAGTCGGAGCGTTTCAGCCCATACAGGGCGGCCCGTCCCGACATCTTTTCGGGCGGCGGCTTGATGCTGCGGACGATGATCGTGTTCGCCCCGAGCGATTCGATCTGCTTTTGCACCACATCGCTGGCACCTTGGCTGATCGCGGTCAACACGATCACAGCCCAGACGCCGATCAGGATGCCGAGCATCGTCAGCCCACTGCGGAGCGGGTGCAAGAGCAGGCTCTTGACGCCGAGTTTCCAAGTTCGCATCCAGAGCATGGCGGGATCACAGCTTTCGTTGGGCGAGGGCGAGGACGTGTTCGTGTTGGCGTATGCGAGCTTCGGCTCGGCTTTCCTCGCTGTTGGTGCGGTCGCTGGAAAGCAACCCGTCGGCCAACCGGACGATCCGTTTGGCTCGTGCGGCGACTTCGTCCTCGTGGGTCACCATGATGATCGTGCGGCCTTCGTTGTTCAGCGAGTCGAACAGGTTGAGGATTTCCTCGGTCGTCACCGAGTCGAGATTCCCGGTCGCTTCGTCGGCGAGGATGAAGTAGGGGTCGTTCATCAGGCTGCGAGCGATCGCCACGCGTTGCTGCTGGCCACCGGAAAGTTGCATCGGCCGGTGGTCGAGTCGTTCGGCCAATCCGACGGAGGTGGCCAAGTCGATCGCCCGCTGCTTTTCGGCGGGACCCAATTTGCCTTGGTAATAGAGCGGGACCTGGATGTTTTCGACGACCGTGTATTGTTGGATCAGGTTGTAGGACTGGAACACGAAGCCGATCCGACGGCTGCGGATTTCGGCCAGCGAATCGTCATCCATCGAGGCGACGTCGTCGTGACCGAGAAAGAAATTGCCGCTGGTCGGTTTATCGAGGCAGCCCAACATGTTCAGCAGGGTGCTTTTGCCTGAACCGGACGGGCCCATGATCGCGACGTAGTCGCCTTCGGGGATATCGAACGAGACGCCGCGTAGCGCGTGGACGGTTTCGCTCTTGAGGACATACGACTTCTTCAGTTCGCGGATCGAAACCGCCGGCACGGATCCGTCGGCAAGGGTAACGCGACCTCCTTCGCCAGCCGGCAGGTTTCCCGGTTCGGCGGTACGGGGCAAGACGCTGGCGGGTGACACCCGATAGGGCTCGACCTGGGACTCACTCACTCGACTGCCCCTCTTCTTGGCCTTGGCGGGCGGCGGTGATCCTTTCCAGAAAGGATTGCCGCGGTGCCCGTTCGGTCAATTCGGCCGTTGTCTCGGTCGCGGACGATTCGGTTGGCTCGGCGGGCTGGGTGTCAGCGTTCACGGCGGTGGCCTCGGCTGGTGGGGTACCGGTCGTCGAGTCGGACCGATCACCGACGCCGGGACGTCCGCCACCCTCGGGGCGACCGGCCCCTGCGGGACGGCCACCTTCGGGACGCACGGCACCTTCGGGGCGACCGCCGTCACCCGATTCGACCGCTGCCGAAGGGCCGGGCAGGGCGGAGACGCCTTCGGAAGCTAGCCGAGCTGACAAATCTTCGACGCTCGTATCCAACGTCGGCAGGTCGAGCAGGGAGAGGTTCTGGCGGAGGTTCAGCACGATCGTGTCGTTGTCCTCGACACCGTTGAGGATCGTCGCGCGTTGGTCGTTGGTCGCACCGATCTTGACCACGCGGGTTTCGTACCGGCCATTCCCCTTCTTGACCAAGCAGTAGGTCAACCCGCCGTGTTGGTAAATCGACTGGATCGGCACCTGGGTGACGTCCTGCAATTGCTGCACGAAGATCTGGACTTCGGCGGTCATCCCGGTGCGGATCGATTCGGGGGGATCGATGATTTCGATGATCGTGGCATATTCCTTGATCGAAGTGCTGAACCAACTGCCCGGCTCGGCATACCGATTGACGCGGACGACGCGACCGAGCAATTCCATGTCGGTGATGGCATCGATACGGATTTTGGCCGGCATCCCGGGGTTGATCAGGGTGATCCTCGATTCGTTGATCTTGGCTCGGACCTGCATCTTGCGGGGGTCGGGGAGTCGGATCAGCGTTTGGCGTTCGCGGATGATCGCACCGGGCTCGATCACCACTTCGGCGCTGCCGCCGCGACTGCTGTAGACGTTCGCGTGGATGACGACGCCATCAGCGGGGGCATAGATCGTGCAGAGTTCGATCTGCTTTTGGATGTCGCGGAGATCCGTCTGTTCTTCTTCGAGCGACCCCAAGGCGGCGGCCAATTGGGCTTCGGCGGAATCGATCGCGCTATCGAATTCGACCAGCATCTTTTGGCGGGTCAGCGTCTGCAGTACTCGGAGGCGGTTTTCGGCCGAATGAAGCATGTTGCGGTTGTTCGCGACCGCGAACTGGTCGGCTTCCAATTGCAGCGACTTGACGAGCCCGCGGGCGACCAGTCGTTCGGTGCTTTGCAATTCCAACTGGGCCTTACGGAGCCCTTGTTCCGCGAGCGCCATTTCGCTTTGGATCGCTCGCTCCTCCGTCTCGAAGAGCCCTTCGAGGTATTCTTGGCGCGAGATCTTGGCCTGTTCGACCGCGGCTTCGGCGGCCGCCACTTGGGCTTCGGCCCCGATCACGACGATCCGCTTGTCGCGCAGCGCCTGCTTCCAGGCGGAATCGTCGAGTTCCACCAGCTTGTCACCCGCCTTGACCGCGGTCCCTTCGTCGACCACCCAGAGGATCGGGGTACCGGAGTTACCGGTTCGGGCGCGGACCTGGCAGACGACATCGACATTGCTGCTGCTTTCCAATTCACCCTGTTCGAGCACGATGTGATCGAACGGGCCTCGGCCGACTTGATCGACGATCAGGTCGGGGCGATTGGCCTGCGCGAGGGAACGTTGCCATGCCCAATAGCCGCCCATTCCCAAGCCGGCAACGACGGTCAAGGCGATCAACACGCCGACCAGGGCGCCGCCGCGGCGGCGCGCCGGAACCGTTCTTGGGCAGCGGGAATGGAGGGAATTCATGGCAATCACTTTGATTGGGTAGGGCACGGAGTCAACCTTTCGCGAATGGGCTGAATGAACGTGCGGGCAAGGGATGGCGGCGGGGATGCGGGCGGGAGGCTCTGCAAGCTCTGCTGTGGACCACGATCGGCGGGGGTCGCCGGGGTCCAGGCGCTCGGCTGGCGACTCCCGTCCATCATACCCGATTGGCGAATAAAACCGAAGGGATTCTTTTGGCTCGGGGGAGACTGCTGTGACAGCGACCGATTGGGAACGGAAAAACCGGAAATCAGGTGGCGATTGGGGGCGGCGACTCGCATTGGGTTCTCGCACGTCGATCGCTCTTTGAAGGTTCTACGTCGGTCGGCTAGGGAAGGTTGCAGGTTAGGGGTTAAGGGGGGGAGGCGTGGGCCGTCAAAAATTCGGGGTTGCGGCGGTCAAACCGCTTGCGCAATTTTCAGTCCGCGCGACGCTCTTTGTTCCGGCTCCCCTCGCCCCCAGCTCGTCTGGGGGAGAGGGGTCGGGGGTGAGGGGGCCAGAGCGGTTGTGATTGCTCGCTTGCAAACACTGTCGAACCTGCCGACGAGTCCGAACCAGTTGATGCGTTTGTACGTTCGCCCTGCCAACATCAGCAAATTGGGGCGTGATGTTCGTACCGCCTATTGCTACCGTATACGATCGAGCACTGCTGAGTCGCATGAAGCCGCCCCCCTCACCCCAACCCCTCTCCCCCCGAACAAGTTCGGGAGGAGAGGGGAGCCGGAGTAGAGACGGGCGACCATTACGTTGCTGAAGGCGGAACAAAAACATCGCGATCGGTAACTCCTAATTCCTCGTGTCAACCCCGAATTTTTGTCAGCCCAGGGCAAGCGTCAGGTTTATTCGCGGATTATGGGCAGCAACGGACTCACCGCCGGATCTAGCCAAAAAACGGGACATGCTGTGATCGAATGTGTCGCCCGGGCTGCTGAGTCTGTCATGTCATTCGAATCCGAAGCGCGGCAGATCCGTTTTCCTGCGCGGCTTGCATGAAAAAGTCGCTGTTCCGCCTTTTGTTTGAACCCCGGCGGGGTACGGCGGTTTCGGCTGGC
>RECD01000072.1 GCA_007694185.1 Planctomycetaceae bacterium | reverse complement strand
AATACCCCCGGCAGGATTCGAACCTGCGACCACCGCTTTAGGAAAGCGATGCTCTATCCCCTGAGCTACGAGGGCGCTTGGTCATTTTGGCTGTGTCGCTCGCCATCGACGCGGACACGCTGGTGGACAGGATATGGTTCCCTGCGGGCGACTTTTTATCGCGGCGTGGCCGTGATGGACTGGCCGCTTCCCCACCCCGGCCAGCACGGATAGCCTGAGTTCGCTTACTGTCGCCGATCGCTGTCGAGTCGTCAATGTCGGCTACATCACGCTCAGGCTGCTTGCCCCTGTTGGCGTCTGCCTGAGCCAGACCTAGCCTCATTTTTCCCTTCCCAACACGCCTCCGGCATCTGGCTCCTGATGAATTCACATCCTGATGAGTTGTCGATCTTCCGCATCTTGGATGCGTCCGCGAATCGGGCCGCTGAGGGGTTGCGGACGCTCGAGGAGTATGCGCGGTTCGTGTTGGAAGATCGCGGTTTGACGGAACTGGCCAAGGCGTTGCGCCATGACTTGACCGAGGCGTTGGCCGCCGTCCCGTGGCGTGAGCGGCTGATCGCCAGGGCCGTGGCGAGCGATTGCGGCACCACCGTGAGTACGCCTCAAGAGGGCGACCGCGACGGGTTGCAGGCCGTCGTCGCCGCCGCGGCGGCTCGCGTTGAACAAGCGTTCCGTTGCCTGGAAGAGTACGCCAAGCCGATCGACCTGGTGTTGGCGGTGCGAGCTGAGTCGCTGCGTTATCGCGCTTATTCGCTGGCCGCCAGCCTGCTGCTGATGCGGTCGCGATGCGAACGGCTGGCGGATGCCCGTTTGTACCTGCTGATCAGCGGCGAAACGTCGGAACTGTCCGCTACCGCCGACCAGGCCGAGGAACGCTTCGCGACCACGCTGCGGGGCCTGTTTTCGGCCGGGGTCGACATCATTCAGCTCCGGGATAAAGCGGCGGACGACCGGCGGTTGTACCGGCTAAGCCGGGTGGGAGCCGAGGTGGCTCGGGGGCTGGGTAAGCTATTCATCGTCAACGATCGGGCCGACATCGCGAGGGCGGCAGGCGCGCAAGGGGTGCATGTCGGGCAGGACGAGTTGCCGGTCGAAGCGGTTCGCCGGGTCGTCGGAAGTGAGCTGTTGATCGGCGTTTCGACGCATGACGTCGCTCAGGTTCGCCAAGCCCTGACCGACGGGGCGGACTACATCGGCTGCGGGCCGACCTTCCCAGGGCAAACGAAGGGGTTTGCCGAGTATCCTGGGCCAGAGTTTCTACGGGCCGCGGCGGCGGAGACGACCCTGCCAGCCTACGCGATCGGCGGCATCACGCTCGATCGGCTCGACGAGGTGTTGGCGACCGGGATCCATGGGGTCGCGGTGGCCCACGCGATCCTTTCGGCCGCGGACCCGATGGCCGCGGCGCGAGCCTGGAAAGACAAAATGTGAGTGGGCTTTGGGAGTGGCTCGTCATTGCGGTTGATTGCGCCGACCGAGATTGCCGTAGCGGTGGTAATCGTGCGAGATGCTCTGTTCCTGCAGGCACCACAGCAGTTCGACCCAACCGTTGGCGACGACCGGTTGCCGCACGACCGGCACGAATCGATCGATGCAGGCATGAGTGACGACCGGCGGCTCGGGCGTGCGGCTGAGCATTCGAAGTCGATCGACTTGGCCCGCTCGGATCGCTGCGGCCAACTCTTCGTCCGATTCTTCAACCAGTTCCATCCGCCTCGCCCAGCCGTCGATGGCTTGGGCGAGCACTTCGATCTGTCGGTCGCATTCCCCTTCCCGGTGAGAAAAGGCGGCTCGGCAGTCGACCGCGACGGCCGCGGCGGCGGCGATCAAGACATCGGGGAGGGAATTGTCGGGGCCGAGCCGAATCCTGAGGCGTGGGACTGCCAGATAACGCCGCAGGTTGTCTTGCCCGAGTAGCCTGACACAGTCGTGTTCCCGATTGAATTCTTCGGCAGCAGCTTGGGCGATCGATTCGATCGCCGCTTTCAACCGATCCCGGTCGGCCGGTGCGAGTGCGATCTCGGGCTCGGAGGTATCAACGGCGAGCAGCAGTTCGGTCAGCGATTCCGGTAGCAGGTCGGCAGTCGGCTCGTCGACGGAGCGGCCGGATCGGGTTTTGGCAGGGTCCCAGTCCGTGGACGCTGTCTCGGGCTCGGACTCGGACTCAGCGAAACTGGGCGGCTGAGCCGGTCGGGTCGTCGGGACTTCGGTGAAATCCAGTAACGGCACGACGTAGTGGGGGCCGCCGGCTTTGACCCCGGGGCCCAGGGCGCTGGCCCCCATTCCGCCGAAGGGTTGACGCAGCACGATCGCGCCGGTGGTACCGCGATTGATGTAGAGGTTTCCGGCGCGGACCGATTCTCGCCATTGCTCCTGTTCTCGGTCGTCGAGCGACTGCAAGCCGCTGGTCAAGCCGAATCCGGTGGCGTGCACGATGGCGATCGCTTCATCGAGATGGCGAAACGGGATCACGGCGAGGATCGGGCCGAACAGTTCGGTCCGGTGGGTGAAGTTGCCCGGGGTGACGCCCCATTTGACGCCCGGTGAAACGAGCGAGGGATTGGTCGGGGAAACTTCGGGCTGGACCAACCAGGATTCACCCGGTTCCAACTGCCCGATCGCGCGAGCCAGCGGGCCGCTTGGAGGGCGGATCAGCGGCGCGACGCGGGTCGCCGTGTCCCAAGCCGAGCCGACGCGGAGGCTGAGGACGGCGTCGGCGAGTGTTTCCCGAAAGGTGGGGTCGTCGTGGAGTTCTTGTTCCAGGAGCAGCAGCGACGTGGCGCTGCACTTTTGCCCGCTATGGCCGAAGGCGGATTGGACGACATGCTTGATCGCTAGGTCGCGATCGGCAAGCGCCGTCACCACGGTCGCATTCTTGCCACCCGTTTCGGCGAACAGCTCGATGCCGAGACGGCTCCGCAGGATCGATCGCGCCGTCTCGGTGCCGCCGGTCAGGATCACGACATCGACCGCAGGGTGGCTGACCAACCGCTGGGCCGTCTCGACGTCCCGGCAGGGTAGCCAGCGGAGGGCGTCGCGAGGAACGCCGGCATCCCAAAAGCATTCGCAAATCAGGGCGGCGACGAGCGGCGTGTCGGACGAGGGTTTGAGGATCACCGTGTTTCCGGCGGCCAAGGCCGCGGCGATGCCTCCGCAGGGGATCGCGATCGGAAAGTTCCAGGGGCTGACGACGACAACCACGCCCCGTCCTCGGGCTCGGATGCCCGCGTGACATGGCGATTCCGGATCGTGAAACCTGGCGACGGCGAGCGGATAGAACTCCGTGAAGTCGATCGCTTCGCTGACCTCCGGATCGACTTCCGTGATCGTTTTGCCCGCCTCCGCGATCGCCGCCCCGATCAGGTCGCCACGGCGGATGCGCAATCGCTGAGCGGCGCCGCGGAGGATCTCATGGCGGGCGGAGAAGTCCAAGGTTCGCCAACCGCTGGGGTCATCACGCGCGGTTCGGATGGCGGAGTCGACGTCGCCGGGGCCGGCTTCGAAAAACCGGGCGACCAGGGCGCCGGGGCGAGAGGGATCTTCGGAGCGTCCGGTCGGCAGTTCCGGCCGGGACGCGGCGTCGGAGTCCGCTGGCAACGTGGGCCGCGCGCGATCGGTGGTGACCGGGATGCCATCGCGGCCGATGATCGTCGCGGCATCACCCTGGCGGGGCTGCCACTGCTCGACGATTTGGGCGGCCCACTCCAGATTGGCTGACAACGTCCAATCGGTATCGGGTTCGTTGACGAAACGGCTCCAGTGGGCAGCCACCGGCGGCTGGTCAGGCGGTTGCCGACGATCCTGAGTGCGTCGAGGTTGAGCGGGGACGGTCGACATACGGCGGCAAGCTTGCCGAAAGTCATCAGCCAAATGCTGCCACGCGGGGCTGTCGGGGGTCAGGCGAAAGGAATGTCGCAAGAAATTCGCCGGGCCGGTGTTCTCGTCGAGCCTGCGGATCAGGTAACCGATCGCGTGGATGAAATCCTCACGGGAGCAGACGGGGGCATACAGGAGCATGTCGCCGGTTTGTTCCATCAACGCCCGGCGTTGGTGATTCGCCATCCCTTCGAGCATTTCGAACTGAACCGCATCGAGCGTCCCCGCTCGGTTGGCCCATACCGTGGCGAGGGCGATATCGAACAGGTTGTGCGACGCGACACCGACGCGAACGCTGGAAGCGACCTGGGGATCGATCAAGCGGCGGAGCATCCGCTTGTAGTTCGCGTCGGTGTCGAGTTTGTTGTCGTAAGGGGCTTGGGGAAATCCGGCGATCGACGCGTCGACCCGTTCCATTTCCAGGTTGGCCCCTTTGACAACGCGAATCGTCAGCGGCATGCCGCCGCGTGCCGTGCGGCCTTGAGCCCACTGGATCAGTTCGTTCAGCACGAGGAAGCTGTCGGGGAGGTAGGCTTGGAGGGCGATCCCTGCACGGGCAGTTTCGAGCCCCGGTTGGTCGAGGGCCTGGGTCAATGCCGTGGCGGTCAGCCGCATGTCGCGGTATTCCTCCATATCGAGGTAGACGAACTTCGGGACTTTGCGACCGTTGGCCGCCGGTGTCGGCCAAAGGATCGCTTCGCGAAATAGGCTGGCCAACCGTTCCCGCAAAACAGCGACGCAGTGCCGGAAGGAGATCGGCAAGATCTGGGAATCGATCGTCGAGGCTTTGACGCTGATGCAGGTGATGTCGGGATTGGCGAGAGCGGCACGGTATTTCTGCAGGCGGCGTGCCGCTTCACCTTCCCCGAGGATCGCTTCCCCGAGGAAATTGATGTTCATCCGGATCCCTTCGGCTCGCCGGGCGCGGAGGTGTTCGCCAAGCGGTTCGGGCTCCGCCGGCAAGATCACGTTCGCCGTTTCGCGACGCATCTTTTCTTTGACCAGTGGGACGGCGACGCCGGGCAGGTAGCCGCCGAAGGACTGGAAACCGCGGAGCAGGGTTTGGTCGAAGGGGCTGAAAAACCGCGGAATCCCCTGAACATCGAGGATGTGGGCCAATTGATCCGCGGCCCGCCACGGGGTCCGTGTCCGAAAAGCTTGATCGGTCATTTCGACCATCGTCGCCTTGTCGCCCGGGTTGGCGACCATCCGTTCCAGCTCGGCCTGCTGGCGGCGTTCTTGCGGGGTTTGCAGCTCCGCGGCTCGCCGCAGCCACTGCTCGGCCAAGTCGACCGCCGCTTCGATTTCTTCCGGTGTGGGGGGGGCGATCATGAGCATGCCTCGACGTGCTCGGGGGTGGCGACGCGATACATCGGGCGGTCACGGGGAGCCGATCATGGCTAGGGTGCCAGCGGTTGTGTCCCCGAACGGACGACACGGACATCGAATTGGCCCATCACCCCGATCAACCCCGCCAGCGTTTCGAACTCGTTCCCGCTGCTCAGGTCATGCGTCCCGAGTGTCAGCCGTGTGGGGCTCGTTAGCCCCGTGGGGCGGGTGGCATCGAGATGCAGCCAATCGTTGCCGACTCGAGCGATGGTCCACATGTGATATGCCATTCTCCCGCCAGCCTCCGTGGGTACGAAGACCAGTCCGATCGCTACCCGAGCGGGGATCCCCTGTGAGCGGAGCAGGGCGGCGAGCAACACCGCGTGGGCGGTGCAATCCCCCGTCTCGCTGCGGGCCACCTGGGAGGCCGGGCGGAACCCCTCGGCATATCCCTTGAGGTCGATCATCGAATGGGCAGCGAACGCCAGGCTGATCGCCTTGTCTTTAACGCTGGCGTTGGGGATGAGTGCCGAGCGAGCGAGCTGGATGATCATCGGATCATCGCTGTCGATCAACGCGTTGGGACGAATGTCAGCTTGGATGGGTTCCAAGGAAGTCGTGACAAAGCGACCGTAATTTTCGGGTGGGGGCCGATCGGCAACGAAGAGCTGGTAGGCGCCGCTGCTCGCTTTGCGGACCCATTGTCCCGGTTGTGGCCGGATCGCGACCGCTTCGCCGGCGTCGCTCGGTTTGGCTCGTGGGTCGAGTTGATAAACCACCCAAGCGACCCGATCGGGGTTTTCCAATTCGCCGTCGACGTCGATCGAGCTGACCGAAAGGATATCAGCGCTGCTGACCAGATCCGCCATCGCCGCTTCCCGTGACGTGGTGAACCCGACCAGATCGATTGCGGAGTTGTAGGTCTTGATCGGACGCCCCCGGTCATCCGTCCAGATCACCGATTGAAGCGGCGGTTGATCTCCGGACAGGGCCATCTCGACTTCGATTTCCAACGCATCGACGACGCTGCCGTCCGGCATCGCGATCGCGGCGCGGTGTTGGCAATTCAAGCTGGTTTTGGCTGGCACAAAGCGGATCGGCATCAAGGCGCGGAGTTCTCGTCGCTGGCCTAGCCCCAGCGGCTGCTGCCGCAGAGATTGTTGAACCCCCAACGGTCCGCGGTAATCGGCCCGCCAGCGAAGTTCGATCTGGGAGCTTTTGCTGCCGCGGGTCAGTTCCAGGACCAACTTCTCTGCTTCCACCTTACCCACATAGCGGGTCACGGCCGGTCCGACTCGCAGTTCGGCTTGCAGGGACCGCAATTCACCGTCCGGGCTTTCGATCGTCGTCTGGTCGAAGCGTTGCAGCACGGTGGAACTGCCACGACGGAGGCTGACTTGGTCCGACATGGTCACTCGCAAGTTCCCCCCCGCCGATTCCTTGTCGGGCTCGACCCGCATGTGGCTGAAGCCGACATGCCGCCCGCCCAAATAGAGCGCCTGCCAGACTTCCCACGGTGCTTGATTCCCATCCCGAAAAGCGTCGAGCAGGGGAGCGACCGACGATGACTGCGGTGAATCGGCATTCGGGGCCTTCGTGGAGGCACTTTCGCCGGTCGGCTTGGTCGCGGTCGGACGGGGGGCTGTCAGATCAGCCGCAACCAGCGGGCTGGGGGTCGCCCGTTCGGGCAGGACTGATTCGCCGCTCGGGACCGATTCGTCGGCAGCCGAAACGCCGGTCGGATCGGTTGACGAAAGTCCCGCCGAGGGAAGGTTTTCGACAGCAGCGGGCCTTGGGTTGGGCTGACCAGCCGCAGGACCAATCGGCGGTTCGATCGGCGCTGACGGCGCGGTCGGTTCGGCGGAGCGTCCGTCGCGCAGCATGCTGGCCAATTCGTCTTCGACCGGACGGGATCCACCGACATCGAAATTCGGTCGTGGGGGCGGTTCGCAGCCGATCGGCATCGCCAGCAAGATCAAGGCCAGGCAGCAAGCAGCGGAACGACAAACGGCCCGTAGGCCGTGGCGAGAAAAGAGAATGCGATCGGGCCGATTCATATTCGACTTCAGCGGTTCAGGGGGTGTCGCGAGAACTGCCTTGTCGCAAACGGTCGAAATACTCGCGCGCATGATCTCGTTCGACTCGGGGCAGCGTCTGATTTTCCAACGGATCACTTTGGTCCTGGACGGCACCGAGCACCGCCGATTTGACTTCCTCGCGGGACACCCCTTTGCGGTTGGGCCCGTCGGCGAATCCCGAGACGATCCCCGGCCCTGCCTTGGGTTGGCCTCGAACCTGCGTCTCGTAGGTGCCAGTTTCGGTTTCCTCTTCAGGATTTTTGCCATCGCCGGAATCCCTGCCGATCCCTTCGCCGTAGCCTCGGCCGCCGCCTTGGCCTGCCGTTTGCCCAGGAAACTGGCCCGGCTGATCTCCCTGGCAAGAGGTGCATCCGCCACCCGCACAGGACTCGCATCGCATCGTCTGCTTGCTTTGAGCGAGCGATTCCAGGGTGTCCTGCAGGCCTTCCCATTCTTCCAGGTCAGACTGCATTTCACCCAGACTCGCCGCCAGCGCTTCGAGCGTGTCTCCAGCTTCGCCCGTTCTTCCTTCTTGCAGGCTTTGAGCCGCTTGCCCCATCGCGTCCGCGAGTTCCTGAAGTGGCCGGTTTTGGCTTTCACGCGATTCCAACTGGGTGAGCTGTTGACGTAGTTTCGCTTCGTCCTCGGTCCGCCCTTCCGCACGCGCTTGATCGATCTGTTGCTGAAGTTGACGTTTTGCGATCTCGGTCCGCTCATTCTCCTGCGTGATTCGGTCCCGCAGCGATTCGACCTGGTTGCGGAGTTCGTCTCGCTGTTCCTGGGTCAAGCTTTCGTCGCGGAGTTTCTCGGCGAGCGACCGGAGTTGCTGTTCGGCTTTGGCGAAGTCTCCCTGCCGAATCGCGTCGGTCAATTCCCGCATCGGACCGGTCTGGAGTTCCGGTAATTTAGCGAGGGCTTGGCGAAGTTGCTCGGGGGCTCCCAGCTGTTCGCGGCGTTGATCGAGCTGTTTCTTGATGTCGTTGAGCGCGACCATCGCATCTTTGGAATCGAGCGATTCGCGTTTGGTCAGATCGTTCAACTCGCCTTCGAGCTTGCGGAACAGTTCCTCGGCATCTTTCAGTCCGGTCGCTTCCGCCTGTTCCCGTTGTTGACTCAGTTTTTGCTTGAGCGACTTCGCAGCGGTCGTGATCTGATGCGCTTCCGCGGACACTTCCAAGGTTTGCGGTTCTTCCTTCACGGGCTCGGCCGCCGGAACGAACAGGGCGACGGCCATCATCGCGGCGGGCAACAGTGGCAGCCAGGTGAGTCGAGTGGGGGCGATCGCGAACCGATCACGCAGGTCGAGCGGTTCGGCACGAGATTCCGCGTCCGCCAGCAAGGCTTGTCCGATCGGCGTGTCGCGAACTTCCGCGGGCAATGCCAAGGCGCTGCCGAGCCGTTCACGGAGTCCGAAGCGGGTGTCGATTTCGGTCGCGGCTTTGAGCAGCGATGGGGCTGTCCAAGCCGCGATCAGGGCGGCGGATGCCAGGCCCAGCACGGTCGAACCGATCAGCCAAGCGGCATCCCAAACCTGCGATTCCCAAGGTGTTACCCAGAGCGCGCGGGCCAGGATCCCGATCGCGGCCAACGACCACACGAGACCTAGCGACCGGCAGGCTGCGGCCAGAAACCGCCCGAGGATCAGCCGACGACGGGCCCGACGGATTTGGGAATGGATGGAGTTCACAGGGGCGACCCACGCATCGGAGGTTGAAGGTCACGGCTCGGACGGATGTTAACCAATTGTATACGATGATAAGTGCCACCGCCTTTCCGATCCTCGCATTCCGCCCGAGTCTGATTCCCGATGTTGACCTTGCCCGATCCGGATCGATCACCCGCGGCCGATGTCGTGATCTATGACGGCGAGTGTCGGTTTTGCACGGGACAGGTGCGGAATTTGCGACGATTGGATATCGGCGGCCGACGGCTCAGTTTCCTGTCGCTGCACGATCCGCGGGTGTCGGAGCGTTATCCCGATCTGTCGTACGACGAGTTGATGGCGCAGATGTACGTCGTCGACGGCCAGGGTGTGCGACATGGCGGCAGCGAGGCCGTTCGGTATCTGAGCCGCCGTTTGCCGGCCCTCTGGCCGGTGATGCCGATTCTGCACCTGCCTGGGACGGCAGGGTTGTGGCGTTGGGCCTACCGTCAAGTCGCGGCCCGACGCTATCGCATCGCGGGCAAGTCATGCGATGACGGTGCCTGTTCGATTCATTTGGGGAGCCCGTCGGCAGCGAACCGGGCAACCGACGTGCCGGCAGGCGATCAGGCGAAGTAGCCGACGGCATTGCGGAAGATCGCCATCCCCTCGCCCTCGTCGGCGGGCTGTTCCATGCGGGTCCAGAAGGGGTGCTGCGTCGGATCGATGAAGCGTTCCGGGTGGGGCATCATGCCGAAGACGCGTCCCGACGGATCGCAGACACCCGCCACGTTCGCCATCGCCCCGTTGGGATTGAGGGGAAACTCGAGCGGTTCCTCGGAGATCAGCGGCTCCGAATCATCCTCACCACAGTAGCGAACGGCGAGCCGGCCCCGGGCGGCGAGGGTGTCCAGCATGTCTGCGGATGCCGCGACGAAGTTCCCTTCGGCATGGGCGATCGGCAAGTACATCCGTCGAATCCCCTTCAAGAAGACGCAGGGGGTCCGTGGGTCAACCGCCAGATGGACCCAGCGGGCTTCGTAGCGCCCGTGTTGGTTCCAAGTCAGGGTGGCCGGGACATGGGGATCGTCGCCCATGGGACCGGAGTCGTCGACGGTCTCGTCGCCGTCGGCGGTCACGCCACGAGTCAGAATGCCTAGCCGCATCATCACCTGCATCCCGTTGCAGATTCCGAGAACCAGCGAATCGCGGCCGCCCAAGGCGAACTCCTGGACTAAGTCGGCCAGGTGGTGTTGCAGCCGATTGGCGAGGATTTTTCCGGCCGCGATGTCGTCTCCGTAGCTGAATCCGCCCGGGAAACAAAGGATTTGATAGCGCGCCGCCAAGGCCGGGTTTTCGATCAGCCGGTTGATGTGGACCCGCTCGGCGATCGCACCGGCAGCTTCGAAAGCGTGAGCCGTTTCGTGGTCGCAATTCGTGCCGGGGGCACGCAGGATCAGGGCACGTGGTGCAATCGGGGCGCTGGGAGCGGGCATGGCGTCAAGCTTCGGACGTCGGAGGGTCGCATCGGCTGCGGACGCAGACCGCGGCCGTTCCGCGGGGGGCTGACGCGACGTCAATGGGACCCGAAGTGTATGACGGCAGGGGCCTCGTTCGCAAAGGGGTTCACCGCAGCGACGGGTCAGGTTGCCACATGAACAGGAAAGTCGGCAAACGCTCGCGGTTCAGTCCGGGCACGTCGATCGGGAACAGGTCGCCCTGAATCCCGCGATTCGGAGAGATCCCGTACAGCGACTGCACCGGGTCCCGCTGGGGGTGCAGCATGACCGTCGGCAATCGTTCGACCGCCGATCCCCTGCCGCCGCCCGGCCCGGCCCGGGAAAGGCCCGCTTGGGACGCCGCCAACTCGATCGCGTCGTCAAGGTAGCCGATCGAATCGACCAAACCACGCCGCTGCGCCTCGGCGGCCAACATCACGCGACCGTCGAACAGCACGTCCGGATCTTCCTCCGATCCGGAGGAGACCGATTCGTTCAGGCGACGTTCGCGGATGATCGTTTCGCGGAACCGCCCGTGCAACTCATCTGCCATCGATTGCAGCAGTTCGCGTGACTCCTCCGGCAGGCGGCGGATCGGCGTCCCCAAATCGATCTGGTCCCCAGCCTTGATCGGCGTACCGACCAGGTTGAACTGGGCCATCATGTCTTCCAGGTTGTAGAGGTTGAGGATCACGCCCAAGCCGCCGGTAACGGTCGTCGGGTGGGCCACGATCAGGTCGGTTGCCGTGGCGAGGTAATAGGCACCGCCCGCCGCGACGTCCATCAGGCAGGCGACCACGGGGCGGCCCGTCGCTTCGCGAAAGCGTT
Source organism: Planctomycetaceae bacterium (assembly GCA_007694185.1). Lineage (GTDB taxonomy): Bacteria > Planctomycetota > Planctomycetia > Pirellulales > Pirellulaceae > UBA6163. Next base: position 18,223 of record RECD01000072.1, on the reverse strand, counting down.
CCAGGTCGCGGCGCATGATATCGCTGGCGGTCACCCCGCCGCCGGGAGAATGGATGCGCACCACGACGGCGACGATCTCCGGTCGGCCGGCGGCATACCCCAGCTTGGCCCGAAACAGGTCGACCGGGTTCGCCCCTTGAGACATCAGGCCGGTGCGATTCTCGTTCGCCAACACCCCGTCGACATCGATGATCGCCACCCGCGGGCCGCAAGCCGGTCGTCCCGCCACCGGCATTTCGACGATCGGCGAAACGTCTTTGACCGGCGAGGGCTCGACGATCACCCGGGTTCGAACATCGATGGGTTGAGGCAATTGGCAACCGACCAGCGAACCTGCCAAGATCGCGAGCGGGACCGTCCGAAGGGCAGTTTTCCGTATCATCGTCCCCCTTCCCTGGCCCGTTGGTTTCCTCATTGCCCCTGTTTCCCGATTCCGATCGAACGGACTGCTAACGTGACGAAGCGAGCCCTTCGGCTCCTGATCGTCTTCGGGTCGTTCGGACTAGGGGCCGAAATCGAATCGCGTCAGTCATGCGGGAATTGCCGGTTGCGACGGCCGGTCGTGACGATCGTAGCGATCGTAGCGATTGTGACGGTCAGAGGGCCGGCGGCCGGGGCGTCGTTTGACGCCATCGGTATCTCGGGCCATGATCCGGTATGTGAACGGATCGGATGCCGCAGTCAGGGCCAAACGCGAGAACGGAGCGAACGATGAACTGGGGTTTCATGCGACAGGGACCGGTCGTTGCCGGGATAAGTCTCGCTCTTGCCTGCCTGTGGTTGGCGCCCTTCGTGTCAGCCCAGGTTGCGCAATCACCGGCTGAAGCGAATCCGGTCTACTTGAAGTTGACGGACCCTGCCGAAGATTCGCCACTGCGTTTATCGCCCAGTCGGTTCGCTTCGCTGCGGTCGGCCGAGGATCAGGTTCAAGAATTGACGAGCCTGGCGGCACCGCGGTACCGGCTCGAGGAGTTGTTGAGACCCAGCGCGGTCGCGCCCTATTTGCTCGACATCGATCGCGAGTCACCCGGTTCCGCGACAAGTTCGTTGCGACGGGCGCGGGTCGTTTTCGCTTTGCACGGGGAACTCGACACCCTGTCGGACGAGCGTTTCCTGGAGCGATTGCTCGGAGATTCTGCGGTGCCCGGTGAGACCGGGGCTGAGAAGACCAACCAGGCAGAGGATGCCGGTCAGGGTGGTGCGACGCGAGCCTTGACCGACGCCGAATTGGGGGCCGCGGGGATTGCTTCACGATCTGCGGTTGGTACCGATGCGGAGTTCTCGCCGAAGCCTCCTGGCGATGTCGACGAGCGTGGTGAAAGTCACGGGGAATCGTACCGCTGGGTCCAGGCAGAACTCTTTTCCCGAGTCCGGATTTCGGGGGTGGTTCACAGCTACTGGACTCGCGACGGCGACTCGATCCTGTGGGCGGTGCGGACGGATGAACGGTTTTCGTCGCAACCCGACTTGAAGCTCTCGTGGGAACGGATGGAACGCCAGGCGGCGGGCGATTTGAAGGTGGTGGAGCGTGGTGATTGGGCTGGCGGCGGAGCTTACCTGCGGATCAGCCGGTGGGCGGACGATCCGAAGGTCTTGATCTGCGAGGCCGAATTGGCCTGGGTCGAGCCGCGGGCTTGGTTCGGCGGTTCCAACTTGATCGCCTCGAAGTTGCCGCCGGCGATTCAGTCCCAAGTTCGAGAAATCCGTCGCGCGGCGCTGCGTCGGACGGAGTGAACCGAATTCGTGACGGTTGACGAGATCGAAACTCGGATCGTTGGGTGTACCGGCCCGGAAGGCTGATTTAGGATTCAGCGGCATGTGGTTCTTGACCGTCATTTTCGCCAACCTGCGCGGTCGCCCCGCCCGGTCGCTATTGACCCTGTCGGGGATCGCGGTCGCGGTCGCCGCCGTCGTGTCGCTGTTGGGCGTCGTGCGTGGCTTCGAACGTTCGCTATTGGAACTGCATCAGGGACGGGGCGTCGACGTGATGGTCCAGCAAGCGGGGCGGTTGCAGATGACCTCCAGCGTATTGCGCGAGTCGATCGGAGAGACGATCTCTGCGGTGAACGGCGTCGTGGCGGTCCATCCGTCGTTGATCGAAGTGCTGTCGCTGATCCAAGACGACCTAATGGGGGTGGTCGTGCAGGGCTGGTCGCCCGACAGCGGACCGGTGCAAAAGCTGAAGTTGCTTGACGGGGCGCTGTTTTCGGGCCCGGAAGCCCGCGAGGTGATCGTCGGCCAGCGGTTGGCCTCGGCTTTGGGCGTCGCGGTCGGGGGCACGGTGGAATTGCTCGAGGGGGAGCCGTTTCGGGTTGTCGGCGTGTTCGAATCGGGCAACGTCTTTGATAGCGGCTCGATGTTCGTGCCGCTGCGATCACTCCAACGGCTGATGTTTCGTGAGGGAGAAGTCACGATGTTCGCGGTCGTGGCGGAGCGGCGCGACCCGGAATCGTTACGTGACTTGGCCGCACGAATCCGACTCGGGGTCGATGGGAAGGTCGAGGCCGAGCCGGCGGATGATTTGGCTCGGCGATCGACCGAGATCCGTGTTGCCCGGTCGTTCGCTTGGTTGACATCGGTCATCGCGGTGACGATCGGGTCGATCGGGATGCTGAACACGATGATGATGGCGGTGTTCGAGCGGACTCGGGAAATTGCCATGCTGCGGGCGCTCGGTTGGCGCCGTCGCCGGGTGATCGCGATGATTTTGGGCGAAGCGACCCTGTTGTCGGTCGCGGGTGCGGCGATCGGGGTGTTGGCTTCGATCCTGTTCGTCAGGTTTTTGGCGAGTCTACCGGCTTCGGGGCGGTTGGTCTCCGGCGACCTGCCGGTTGCCGCGATGGGACAAGGTGTGTTGTTGGCCCTCCTGTTGGGGTTGATCGGCGGACTCTATCCCGCCTGGTCAGCCGCGCGGCTGACTCCCGTTGAGGGCTTGCGACATGACTGAGCCGACCGCGAGTCCGGCGGTGCCGCTGTTGGAAGCGGTCGCCGTCACCCGTTACTTCGAGGACGGCCAAGTGACCGCCCTGAAGGACGTCAGCTTGCAAATCGACTCGGGCGATTACGTCGCGTTGGTCGGCAAGAGCGGCAGCGGCAAATCGACCTTGTTGAATTTGCTCGGCGGGTTGGATCACCCGACATCAGGAGCCATCCGCTATCGTGGAAAAGATTTGAGCGAGTTCGGTGATCCGGCTCAATTCCGCAGTTCGGAACTCGGTTTCGTCTTTCAATCCTTTCACCTGATCTCCGTATTGACTGCCGAGCAGAACGTGCAGATGCCGATGTTCGAGTCCTCCTTGCGGGCGCCGGAGCGGCGGGAACGGGCAGCCGAATTGTTGGAACGCGTGGGGTTGACGCATCGAGCCCGGCATCTGCCGCAGCAATTGTCGGTGGGTGAGCGGCAACGGGTGGCGATCGCCCGGGCGCTCGCGAACCGACCGTCGCTGTTGCTAGCGGATGAACCGACCGGGAATCTCGACAGCTCGACGGCCGAGTCGATCTTTGCGCTGTTCGACTCCCTGCACGCCGACGGAATGACGCTGCTGTTGATCACTCACGACCCGCTGCTTTCCGAGCGGGCCCGGCGGACTTGGACGCTCCGAGACGGTCGGTTGGGCGAAGCCGACGATGACGCCAAGCCGGAGTCTGCTTGAACCCCGTCTGCTGTCCTGGCCCCCGTTCGGCTATCCTGCGGCTCGCAAGGCGGCCCCGAGTTGCTAGCCGCCGGTTGTCGCATCGCGAGGGCGGCGCACGTGCAGCAGGCGGTTGCGAGACGACTACATACCGAGATGCGTTGGCGGGAGACGAGTTGCGGATGATCACCATCATTGATTATCAGATGGGCAATTTGCGCAGCGTTCAGAAGGCGTTCGAAGCGGTCGGTGGCCAGGCGGTGGTGACATCCGATAAGCGTGCGATCGCGAACGCCGAATCGCTCGTGTTGCCAGGTGTTGGCGGCTTCGGCGACGCGATCGCCGAATTGCGCAAGCGTGACCTGGAAGCCCCGATCCTCGATTTCGTCCGCTCGGGTCGCCCGATGCTCGGGATCTGCTTGGGCATGCAACTGCTTTTCGAAACCGGATTCGAAGGTGGCACCCACCGCGGGTTAGGGATACTGGAGGGGGAGGTTGTCCGGTTCGAAGGTCTGGCGTTCGGCGGTGTCGACGGGTTGAAAGTCCCGCACATGGGCTGGAATCAGGTCGTCAAGCGGACGGAATCCCCGATCCTGCAGGACATCGCCGACGGAACTCACTTTTATTTCGTCCATTCCTACTACGTCCGGCCCGCCGACCCCGCGGTGATCGCGTTGACGTGTGACTACGGCGGGCCGTTTTCCGCGATGATTTGGCGAGACAACCTTTACGCCACCCAGTTCCACCCGGAAAAGAGCCAAGCTGATGGGTTGAAGCTGTTGAAGCGATTCGCGAAATTGACCGGCGACGACCGATCCGAATAGGGAGTGAACAAATGACATCGAACCCATCGCAAGTCCGGTCGATCGGCTGCGTCACCGACGATGGCCGGGTGTTGGAAGCCGATTATCGATCGGAGGGGGGCGTTTTTCGCCACCGCGTTCGGTTGCTCAGTCGCGATGGGCTGACGATCGCCGATTGGGACGCGGTGCTGTTGAGCGAACAGGAAGATTGGCCCGCCTCACCGCCAGTACAAGAGTTGTCGATCGAGCGGATCGGGACCCGCGATTGCTTGCTGGGAGTCGGCCGGGCAGGGAAGAGCCACTGGAGCCTTAGCATTGAGACGCTGTCGAACGGTACCGACGCAGCGAGTTTGCCGCCGCAACCTCGTGCGGATACGTCTGACTCGAGCCGGTTCCCTGCCGGAAGGGCTTTGCGATTTGACATCGCCTGTCGCTGCCCCGAGCCGCCCGTCTGGTTGGGCTCGACCTATCGAACCGATGCCGGGGGACTGATCCATCTAGAACCGGGTGGGGCCACTCGCGCCGAATGGTGTGGCACTCGGATGCTGCGGATCGAACCGACCGCGTTACCATCCACCTGGCCAGGCACCATTCGCTGGCAGTACGACTTGGTGGTCAGCGATTCGCCCGAAACCGAGAGCTGAAGGAACGGGGAGCGACCGGAGGAAGCTGCGCAGCACGCGGTGAACCCCAAGCCGAGGAATGCCCGCGAAACCGGGTTCAGCCCACCAATTCGACGACCTGGGGCGTGTCGGCTTGCTGGTCTTTGCTCCGATTCGCCTCGATGGCCACCTGTTCCAATTCGGGGGCGACGAGATTGTAAAAAACGTCTCGCTGGCGGGGCTCGAACCCGAGTTCCGTGATCGCGTCGCGGATCTGATCGAGCGTTAGGAAGTGGACCGTGCCCGCCTCGGCGACCACGTTTTCTTCGATCATCAGGCTGCCCATGTCGTTGGCGCCAAAGGTCAAACCGAGTTGACCGATCTTCAGACCCTGCGTCACCCAACTCGCCTGGATGTTAGGCACGTTGTCCAGGAACAGCCTGGCGACAGCTTGGGTCTTCAAATACTCGAACGCCCCGACGGGCGGCAGATGAGACAAATCGGTGTTATCGGGCTGGAACGTCCAGCAGATGAAAGCGGTGAAACCGCCCGTTTCGTCTTGCAGGTCGCGGATTCGCTGCAGGTGCTCGACCCGTTCCGCCAACGTTTCGACATGGCCGAACATCATCGTCGCGGAACTCCGTCCGCCCAGGCGATGCCAAACCCGCATGACGTTCAGCCAGTCGTCGGACATCACCTTGCCGCGAGTCAACTCACTCCGCACCCGATCGACCAGGATTTCGGCGCCGCCACCCGGGATGCTCCCCAATCCCGCTTCCTTCAATCGCCCCAGCACCTCTTCGATCGGCAGTCGGTTGACTTTGGTGAAATGATGCAATTCGGGGGGGCTGAAGCCATGGATGTTGATCTGGGGATATTCGCGTTTGATGTCCCGTAGCATCTCCTCGTACCAATCGAGGGTGAACTTCGGGTGCAGTCCGCCTTGCAGCAGGATCTGGTTGCCGCCCAACTCTGCCGTTTCGCGAACTTTGTCCAACAGCACGGGGCGAGGCAGCACGTAGCCTTCGTCGCTTTTCGGTCCGCGATAGAACGCACAAAAATGGCAGACCGCCGTGCAGATGTTGGTGTAGTTGATGTTCCGGTCGATGTTGTAGGTCCGGTAAGGCTCCGGATGGAGTCGCCTGGAAACCGCATCCGCGGCGCGGCCGATCGCGGCCAAGTCGTGGCTCCGCAGCAACTCGAGGGCGTCGGCGGACGAAAGGCGTTGGCCATCGATGGCCCGTTCCAGAATTTGGTCGATCATGATCGTGGATGACAGCGAGGGGATGGCGATACGGTCGCGGAGGCTTCGCGCGGGCGGCAAACCGTTTCAGCAGCCGTTTTAATCAGGCAATCGGGCGGTGGGCTTGGTTAGCAAACCGGTTTCGATCAAGCCCTGGTGGTAAGCCCACAAGCCTGCCCGTTGGTCTGGCCCGAGGCTGAAATGAAGGTGGTGTTCAAAATATCGCAACAGGTCGGGGACCGTCAGCCCGTGAGGGCCCGCTTCCTTGGCCGCGATTTCGGGCAGATGCCGTAATCCGGCGTCACGGGCGCTTCGCAAGGCCGCTGACAATTCACGTCCGTCGAAGCCGGGCCGCGCGACCCACATCGCGAAGACAAAGGGCAATCCGGTGACCTCATGCCACCATTGCCCCAGGTCGATGATCTCACGGTACACGCCGGCGGGAGGATGCATGGCACGGTCGCCGATCAACAGCACCGCGTCCGCTTCCGCAGCCTCCGGCAGTTGCTCCATTCCAAGCGGCACAGTGGTCGGAGCGATGCCGTGCGTGCGACGCAGTAAAAGCTGCACCAGCGCGGCGCTGGTTCGGCTGCCGACGTCCAGCGCGAGCGTGCGGATCCGGTCGATCGGCACTCGGCTGAGTAGCCTCACGCTCCAGACCGGCCCCCGGCAGGTGATCGCCGCGTCCGACAAAACACGGTACCCCTGGTCGAGACCCTGGAAGTACTCGATCGACGGGATCAACGCGACATCGAGCTCGCCAGCGGCGAGCTCATCAGCCAAACGGCTGGGGAGGTTGAGCGTCAACGTTCCGAACCCTTCCAGTCGCTCACGCAACCCGAATACGAGCGGGCGGGTGTTCAAGTAGGAAACGGCACCGATGCGAAGCGTGGAAAGGTCCATAAGTCACCACGAAAAGCTGCGGCCGAGGGAGGGACGGTCTATCCCGTTCGCCAGCGGCCGCTCGGTCGACACGGCCACTGGAATGTCAAACGCTGTGTGAAAGGAATTCGCAAAAGTAAAAGGGGTTCGGACGCCTAAAATAACCGGCGTACCAGCTGTCCGGCAGGCCCCGACAATTCCGCTCGAGTCGAACAGGACATCGAAGCACAGTCGCGGCTTGCCAAGTTCCTGCCCGAGACGAACCAACCCGGTGGCCGCAGTGTCTTGATCTGGTTCGCTTGCAAGCGGTCCGACATGATCTCTTCGAACTACTTCGTGGTAGACCGAAAACCACGTCAGAGGATAACACGCAAGACGGCCACGGGCGTCGAGAAGCTATTGATGGCTTTGGGGATCGGTTACAATGGGAGCGCCCCGCGCGGGTTGCGCCGTCAGTTCACACTCCTCGGGGGTGGTCTCGCGACGCTGCGTTCCTCCGCCCGCCGAAACACCCGCCAGCATCACGGTGTCGATAGCCGTCGCAGCGACGTCGTCTCACACCATTCCCCCGACGTACCGTCAACACGCTGTGTTCCCATTTGCCCGATTTTTGACAGGATTCGACACGATGCTCCGTCCCGCAGCCCACCCCGAGCGGTTACCCCGGTTGCTGCTGGCCGATGTGGTCTCGGGCGGGATGTGTCGCAAATTCATGGACCCGATTCAATGCCGACCGGAGCGGGTCGTTCGCAAAGGTTTCGAGGGGTGGTGTTTGCTGGCGATTTGGGTGATTGTCGCGGTGCCGATGCTGGCCCGTTCGCAGGATAGCGAAATCGCGACAGTTTCGGCCTTGAGCGACGAGGAAAGTGAGTTTTTCGAGACCAAGATACGCCCGGTCTTGGTCGAGCATTGTTACTCCTGCCACTCGGCCGATTCCAAAATCGTCCGTGGCGGATTGCTGGTCGACAGCCGGGAATCGCTCCGGCTGGGCGGCGATAGTGGACCGTCGGTCGTTCCTGGGGATGAGGAACAAAGCCTGATTCTGGCCGCCCTTCGGCACGAGTCTTACGAGATGCCGCCCGATCAGAAATTGCCCGATTCGGTGATCGCCGATTTTGAGACGTGGGTCCGGCGTGGTGCGTTCGATCCTCGGGACGGGGATGGTCAGGCCGGATTGCCCCGCGTCGATTGGGACGCCGCTCGCTCGCACTGGGCGTTTCAGCCGCTCGGTAATCCTCAGCCGCCGGTGGTGGACGATGCCGGTTGGTCGACCAACCCCATCGACCGCTTCATCTTTAAGAAGCTGGATGGGGCGGGGATGCGGCCCGCCGAACCGGCTGACAAACGGACGCTGATCCGCCGGGCGACGTTTGACCTGATCGGGCTGCCGCCGACAGTGCGGGAGATCGAGGCGTTTTTGGCTGATGACTCGCCGGCGGCCTTCGCCAGGGTCGTCGATCGGCTGCTCGATTCCCCTCATTACGGCCAGCGGTGGGGACGCCATTGGCTCGACACCGTACGGTATGCCGACACGAATGGGGCGGACGAAAATCATGCCCTGCCGCAGGCTTGGCGGTATCGGGATTGGGTGGTCCGGATGTTCAACCGGGATCTGCCGTTCGATCAGTTCGTTTTGCATCAACTGGCCGGCGACCTGTTGCCGGCGCCCGACGACGAGGAGGCGGCTGGCGATTTGTTGACGGCGACGGGCATGCTGGTGATCGGCCCCAAGATGTTGGCGGAGCAGGACAAGGACAAGATGGTCATCGACATCGTCGACGAACAGATCGACACGGTGACCCGCACGCTGCTGGGGCTGACGGTCGCCTGCGCCCGCTGTCACGATCACAAGTTCGACCCGATCAGCGCCGAGGATTACTACTCGCTGGCCGGGATCTTTTATAGCACCCGAACGATGGCCGATCGGGCCTTCGTTTCGAATTGGCTGGAGCGACCGCTGCCTTCCGCGGAGATCACCGCCCGCCGCCAGGAACATCAGCAGCGGATCGACGCGGCTGCGGAACAACTGAAACTGGCAGAACAAAAACTGGCTGCCGCCGAGAAAGAATCGGCGGCCGCAGACCGCAGGGCCAAGCGAGCCGAGCGAGCCGTCGCCCGAGCGGCCGAACGGGAGGCGGAGCGGGCGAAGGCCAACGAGCAACAAGCGGCGGTGGGATCAGCCCCCGCGGAGGAGGCGCCACAGGTCGTCTCGGTCGTCGCGACCGCCGATGCGGACGGGGCGGCCTCGGATGATGCCGTCTCGGTCGATGAGGCGACCGACGAGGCGGCGGAGAAGACGCCGGAGACGCAGGTCGATTTGGATGCCCTGAAGGCCGTCGTCGCCTCACGGAAGGAAGAGGTGGAGAAGTTGACCAAGGAGTTGCCCGAATTCGTGATGGTGATGGCGGCAGATGAAGGCGAAATGAAGTCGCTGCCGGTTCACATTCGCGGCAATCACCTGACGCTCGCGGAAACACCGGTGCCGCGGGGCGTCCCGAGCCTGTTGGCGGAAGTTTCCCCCCCGGAACCGCTCCCCGAAGACCGCAGCGGGCGTCTGGAAATGGCACGTTGGTTGATCTCGCCCGACCATCCGCTGACGTCGCGGGTGCTGGTCAATCGCGTCTGGATGTGGCATTTCGGCGAAGCCTTGGTGCGAAGCCCATCGAACTTCGGCTTGCAAGCCGAACCGCCGACGCACCCTGAATTGCTCGATTGGCTGGCCCAAACCTGGATCCGAGACGGCTGGTCGCTGAAGCGCCTGCATCGGCTGATCATGCTGTCATCGACCTACCGGATGGCCAGCATGCCGAATGCGGAAAACGCCGCCGCGTACGCGCAATCCGACCCCGAAAATCGGCTCTGGCATCGTCAAAACCGCCGCCGGCTCGAAGCCGAACCGATCCGCGATTCCGTATTGGCCGTCGGTGGCGGGTTGGATGACCACTTCGGCGGGAAGGCCCCTGGTACCGATGCCCCCAGGCGGGCGATTTACCTGCCGATCAATCGGGCCGCGTTGTACGAGATGTTTTCTACGTTCGACTACGTCGAAACGGCGAACCACATCGAACAGCGGCCCACGACCACCGTGCCTCACCAAGCACTGTTCCTGCTCAACAGCCCGTTGGTGCATCAGCAATCCGCCCGAATCGCTGGCGGCTTGGCAATCCGCCCCGACCCGCTCCCGCATCGGATCGAATCGCTGTTCAACCTGCTCTACGCCCGTCCGGCGAGCGCTTCCGAGGTGGATCGGGCGAGCCGTTTCCTGGAGGCGGCCCAGCAACAGTTGGCCTCGATCGAGGACCCGCACCAGCGCGAGGTGCAGGCTTGGGCCGCGCTCTGCCGCGCGATGATCGCCGCCAACGAGTTCGTGTATTTGGATTGATATTGCCCGATGATCGGAAGTTCGATCGTCCGTTCGCTTACGGATCACCGTCATGTGGAATCGCCGTCACCTGTTGAAGTCCTCGGCCGTCGGCTTCGGATCGCTCGCCTTGATCGACCTGTTGTCCCGGTGCGGATCTGCCACCGCGATCGGCAGCGAATCCGCCGGCAAACCCCCCGCTTCGGGACCGTTGTCGCCGAAATCGGCACATTTCGAGCCCCGCGCGAAACGGGTGATTTTCCTGTTCATGCACGGCGGCCCGTCCCACATCGATACCTTCGATTACAAGCCGGAATTGACCAAACAGAGCGGCCAGCCGCTGCCGTTCGACAAGCCGCGAATCCAGTTCGCCCAAACCGGCAATCTGCTGAAAAGCCCTTGGGAGTTCCGGCAATACGGTGAGTCGGGTGCTTGGGTCAGCGACCTGTTCCCTCACGTCGGCGGTTGTGTCGATGACCTGACCTTCATCAAGTCGATCCACGGTTCCAATGAAGCCCATGGCGGAGCGCTGCTCAAGGTTCACACCGGTTCCGACACCTTCGTCCGGCCTAGCATGGGGGCCTGGATCAGCTACGGGTTGGGGACGGAAAACGAGAGCCTGCCGAGCTTCATCACGATCAATCCGACGCTGGGGCACGGCGGTGTCCGGAATTTCGGGTCCGCCTTTCTGCCGCCGATCCATCAGGCGACACGGATCGGCTCCAGCGGCGCGTCGATGAAGCAGGCGACGATCGAGAACCTGACCAACGATAAGGTTCCCGCCGACCTGCAGAGCCTGCAACTGGAATTGCTGGGTGACCTCGATCGACTGAAGCGATCCGGCCCCGGCACCCCGGCAGACGCGGCGTTGGAAGCCCGCATCGAATCGTTCGAACTCGCTTTTCGCATGCAGAGTTCGGCGCCGACCCTCTTGGATCTCAGTGACGAAACCGCGGCGACGCTGGAACTTTACGGCATCGACGACAGCCCGACCGACAATTACGGCCGCGCCTGCCTGATGGCACGGCGGATGTCCGAATCCGGCGTGCGGTTCGTCCAGGTTTCCCATGCCTATTGGGACCAACACTCGGAGCTAAAAGAAAAGCACACCGAGCTGGCGGCTCAAGTCGACAAACCGATCGCGGGGTTGTTGAAGGATCTGAAGCAACGAGGGCTGCTCGAGGATACGCTCGTCATCTGGGGCGGCGAGTTCGGCCGAACGCCGACCGCCCAGGGCAACAACGGTCGGGACCACAACCCACATGCCTTCACGTGGTGGATGGCGGGAGGCGGCGTGAAAGGTGGGTTCAGCTACGGCGAAAGTGACGATTTCGGATTTTACGCCGCGCATGACAAGGTCCATGTTCACGACCTGCACGCGACGATCCTGCACCTGCTGGGGATCGACCACGAGCGATTGACCTACCGTTACGGAGGCCGTGATTTTCGGCTGACCGACGTCGAAGGCCGGGTGGTGACCGATATCTTGGCCTGATTCAAAATGCCGATCTCAGGGCTGGCCATCGCCGCAGGGGCTGTGGGCGAAATCGAAAACGCACTTCCGTTTTTGCCGACTGCCGGAAAGGCGATCCACCGACGGGTCATACGATGCAATGGTTTCGGATCGTCGTCTTGTCGGTTGCGGCTTGCGTGCTTTACGGCGTGCTGCATGACCAAGTCACCGCGCGAATTTGTGTGGAGTATTTCACCATCGGGCATCCGCCGATCTTTCCGACCCAAGATCCGACGTGGCTGGGGATCGGCTGGGGCGTGTTGGCGACCTGGTGGGTCGGTGTCCTGCTGGGCGCGCCGCTGGCAACGGTTGCACGCATCGGCACGGCTCCCCGGCGGACGGCCGGCGATCTCGTCCGTCCCGTCGGTTTGCTGATCATTGTCAGCGCGGCCGTCGCCTGTGGGATGGGACTGATCGGCTGGTGGGCGGCCCGAAACGGCTGGGTTTTCCTCGTCGGTGACTTGGCCGAACGGGTGCCCCCCGACAAGCACCTCCGCTACCTGGCGGCACTGTGGGCCCACAACGGCAGCTACGCGGCAGGTTTTGTCGGGGGTGCGGTCCTGATCCTGATGACCTGGCGCGGGCGGCGGTCGCGTCGAGCGGCGGTCGCGGAGGCGTAGCTGCCCGCCGCAAAAATGGCAAAACCCAATGTCAAAACGTTTACGGTGACGGATCCTTGTCTGGCAGACCCGAAGTGGCTTCACTCGGCCAGCGGCGTTGCCCGCTGACATCGAAAAATCAGATCAGCCGTTCGCCAGATGGTCATCGGTTTGTGTGGGCGGATCGAGTTCGTCTACCCGCAGGTCATCGACTTGCAGCTTCGCGGTTTCGACGTAGAACCCCAACAAGCCCGCCGCAAAGGTCGTGTCCGCCAGCGACAGGACTACCTTGCCATCCAGGCTCAACTCGTGATAGCTGCCGAACGCCAGCAACTGCACGTCGACACCCTTTTGGGCTCGTGCCCGCCAGAATCCTTCTTGCAAGGTGTTGAACTGCATCATGTGTTCGCCCGAACCGGGCAGGCCGGTACGCCAAGAGCGAAACTGGGCGATCCCTTTGATTAAGTCCAGCGACAGGTAATAGCCGTCGTGAGATCGGGCATCGAGGCGACAAAGGATTCCACACTTGCCAGCCCCCGTGAGCGTCAAGCGGCATCGCATCCGAAAACAGGTGGCCTCTTCGTCAAAAACGAATCCTTGAAAGCCGGCTTCGCTGACCAGCGATAATCCCGAGTCGCCGACGCGGCAGAATGCCTCCGGGCGTCGGTCCTTCAAAGTGTGCAGGCAGCGGACCGCGAGTTTACCGGTGACGCGTTCGCCAATTCCCTCGAAGGTGCGCACGCACAATTGCCCGTTCTCGCAGCGTTCCAGCCGTTTGGGTGGCGACAGCCAGTTGTTCGAGCGGTTATCCGAGTCATGCGTGAAGAAGCTCCACAGCAACATGCCGCTGGCGTCTTGGCAGACTCGTCCGGCGTAATTTCCTTTCGGCAACAGGACGTTGTCGTAGTAATTTCGCCAAGGTTCGCCGAGATCGGTTGTGTGCCAATAGCGGATCTTCGCGTCTTCGCGGAGGCTGCCGAGCAGATAGTGGTCGCCGTCGATGCGAAACAGGTTGGGGACTTCGACGTCGTCGTACATCAGCGGCGTATGGAGCGGCGGCAAAGAGCGGAACTGATTGGGGCTCGTCTCCTCCAGCAACCCGACACAGCCCCGCCGGATCAACGGGCCGTCCTTCACGCGGGCGGATATCAACAACCAGCCGCGTTCTTCGTCACGATAATAGAACGGGTCTCGAAAGCTGACCCAGTTCCGTTCTCCATCCGGTGAAGCTTCGTAGAACTCCGGATCCGGTTCCAGCGGAAAGCAACTCGCGCGGTCGTGTTTCGACTTGATGTTGTTCGACACCGACTTGGCGAGTAACGCTCGGGCTTGAAGAACTCGCTCCGGGTCGGCCGGGCCACGCAAGTCCTCCCAGTTGCTCGTTTCTTTATGCCAATGAAACAGGTCGTCACTGACCGCCAATCCGACCCGTTGTTTTCTCCCCTGATCGCGCCGCGACAGCCCCGTGTAGAACATCCGCCACCGCCCCGGTTGATGGGGGTCGGGCGTGACGTGCATCGTCCATAGCATCAGGTCGTCCCAGCTTCCCGGGTCGCCGATGAACAGCGCGTTGTCGACCCGCCGCCAATTCAACGCGTTGTCGCTGATCGCATGAGCGATGAAATCATGATTGGGAAGGACCAGGTGGAAAAGGTGGTAAAGTCCATCGTGATAGACAACATCGACATCGCCGATGCTTTTACGGCTCCAGCTCGATTCAAAAAACATTTGTTCATCCGAGGCGCCTTCGCCAGGTTGTTCGTCGGTAATGGAGACTTTCAAAGGGGGCCGCCGTAGTCAGTCTTCGGCCTCCGTTTCGTTTACAGCCAACCCCGTCACCGAGGCGGCGGATGTCGGCATAAGCGGGCAAGCTATCAGGCACCGGGCTCACAGGCCGCTTGATCCGTGCTTGCCAAGGCGCATTTCAGCCGACGGTTTCCAGGCCGGTCAACGTACCGGTGCTGGTCGCGAATTGGTCCGTTTCGATACCGAGTCGTTGCAACATGCTGACATACAGGTTGCACAGCGGGGGCGGATTCTGTGGATCGAACGCCAGGTGTTGGCCATGACGGAAACCGCCGCCGGCGAGGAATACGGGTAAGTTCTTGACGGTGTGGCTGCTGGCGTCCCCTAAGTTGCTTCCGAAGAAAACCATGGTGCGGTCGAGCAGATTCGCCTCGCCCTCCTGACTCCCCTTTAATTTCGCAAGTAGGTCCCGCACCGTCTTGAGTGTTTCCTGTTCCACCCGCTGCAATTGCTCCAGTTTTCCAGGGTCCTTGCCGTGATGAGACAGGTCGTGGTGGCCCAGCGAAACGCCCTCGATCGGCGGGGTGTAGGTCGAACCCGCTAGCATGATGGTGACCAAGCGGGTCGAGTCCGTTTCTAACGCAAGGTGCGTCAGATCGAACAGCAACCGCGTGCGACCGATCAGGTCGGCCGCATTGGGGATGTCTCGAGGCGGTTCTGCCGCGACCTTCGGTTTGGGCGTGTTGACCCAGCCCTGTTCCCGCAACAGTCGCGTCTCCAGCATCCGGACACTCGAGAAGTATTCCTCCAACTTTTCGCGATCGTCGGAACCGAGGGCGGAGCGGAGCGAGGCGGCTTGCTCGCGAACGTCATCCAGCACGCTTTGGCCGTCGGCGAGTCGCTGGACGCGGGCTTGGACTTCGTTCGGCTCCCCATCGAGGAACAGCTGGGCGAAGACCTTCGACGGCGAATTGGCCGCCGGGACGATCGCGCCGGAGCGGGTCCAGGACAACCCGAGCCCTTCACCGGACAACGTCAGGCTCGGAAACCGCGTTTGCACGCCGATCTGCTCCGCCGCGAATTGGTCCAGCGAGATCGCGTTGCGAAAACCCGGTTTGCCGGCCCCGGGCATCCCCGTCAGAAAGCTGGCGGTCGCTTGGTGCGCGAAACCGGGGTTGGTTCCCACGTGCGACAGACCGGAGATCACCGAAAAATCGTCGCGGTAGTCGCGGAGCAATTCGAGATAAGGGGTGAGCTCGTATTCGCGTCCGGTCTGTTCCGGAAAAAAATGGGGAGCGTACAACCCCAGCGGCGCGCAGATGCAGACCATCCGGCGAATCGGCTGAGCCGTTTGCCCCGCGGCTTGGGCCGGGGCAAAGGCCGCCAGGCTGGGTAATCCCAAGGCGACCCCCGATGCCCTCAAGAACCGTCGACGTTGGAGCTTCATCACCAGTGGTCCGCAAATAGGATTTTGAATGTCCGGCAGCGCCGGTCGACTCACGTCTAGAAGCTACGACGGCTTCATCCGAGATCGCTACTCATTTCATCTGAAAAAGTTCGCTCTGAACAACCTGATGGATCAGCGTCCTGAAACCGTAGTTCTCATCCCGCAATCGGTCGACCATCCGGTCGATCGCCGGTTGGTCGGCGAGGGTCGGCGGAGCGCCGGTCGCATAGGCTACCAATTTGCTCGCGAGCGCTCGGGCGAGCTGATCCGGGTCGCTGACCAGCAACCGCTTGTAATCGTCGATGTTCTCGAAAGCCCGGCCATCCGGCAACTTGTCGGCGGGTTCGACCGGTGGTCCGTTGCGATAGCGCATTCTACGTCCCCCGACGACCGCCGGGTCGCCTTCGCCGACGCTGCGATAACGCTCTCGCCAGCCGCCGATCACATCGAAACTTTCCAGCGCGAACCCCGGCGGATCGATGATCGCGTGGCACCCCGCACACTGCGCGTGGTCACGGTGCTTGGACAGTTGCTTGCGAATCGTCGTCGCGCCTCGGATGTCCGGTTCGACCGCCTCGATGTCGACGGTCGGCTTCGGTGGGGGCGTGCCGAGGATCCGATCGAGCACCCACGCCCCACGGATGATCGGGGAGGTGGTCGTGCCATTCGCCGTCACCTTCAAGACCGCACCCATCGTCAGGACGCCGCCACGGTGACTGTCGGCAGGCAACGGGACCTTGTGAAAGTCGAGCCCCTCTTCGACACCGGGAATGCCGTAATGCCTCGCCAGTCTGCCGTTGAGGATGCTGAAGTCGGAGGCGACGAAGTGGGTTAGGCTCAGATCGTTGGTCAGGACCTCGTCGAAGAAAAAGAGGACTTCTTTCAGCATCGAATCCTTGAGCACGTCGTCGTATTCCGGATAGAGCATCCCATCCGGGGCAGTCGCGTCGATCGTGTCGAGTCCCAACCACTGACTGGGGAAGTCCCGTTTGAAAGCGACGGCTTTGGGATCCGCCAGCATCCGCTCAACCTGTTCCGTCAATCGCTCGGGTCGGTGCAGTTCGTTCCCTTCGGCGAGCGTCAGAAGTTCCTCGTCGGGCATCGAACTCCAGAGAAAGTACGACAAGCGGCTAGCCAAGGCGAAATCGTCGAGCTTGCCCGGTCGTTCTCGCAAAAACAGGAAGTCGGGCGCCAGCAGCACCCCCTTGAGTGCGACCCGCATCGCCTGCTCGAAGGAATGGCCTTGCTCCAATTGCCGCTCCACTCGCGCCAGGTAGGGCTGGATCTCCGCTGGCGTCACGGCCCGGCGAAAGGCTCGCCGGGCGAAAGCCAGCAGGATCCGTTCCGCATCGACGAGCGGTTCGCTCGATCGCACTTCGCGACGACGGGCGTCATCCGCCCCCCGCACCGTGACCTGTTCCAGATCACCAAAAATCCGACGGTGGCTTTCGGGCGGCCACGAATCGATGATCGGACCTTCGATGTCGACCCACTGGACCAACAATCCCGGACCGTCGTAGTTCTCGGCCCCGACCTTCTCGATCTGCGGCGGCGTAGCCCCCAGCCCATCGGCGATGATCCGGATCGTCAAACCCGATTCCATCTGTTCGGTGAACTCGATGACGCGAGGTTCCCCCGGAGGGACGGAGAAGTAGCCGATCAGGTATTGCTGCGCGGCCGCGCTCATCGGCCCCGCCATCACGTGAAAGGTGACCGGTTTGTCCGTTTGAATCCCGTAGGCCGAGATCCGGAAGCGGTACTTGCCACGCCCGCGGGTCTGAAAGCTCCATAGGGTGATCTGAATATTGGCTGATACCCAAGAACTGAATACCGCCACCCCATCCTCTTCGTGTCGGTAGACGCTGCCGGTCGGCTTCACCGTCCGTTCGTTCTTGATGTCGAAGCGTCTGTCGATCGTATTCGGCCGTGATCCGCTGGCGATGGCGGCATCCAACGCCCGGTCGGCCGCTTCCAAGTAGCCGTCCAACAGGTACGCCGACAGGTGCTGTGCCTCGGCGTTCTTGTCAAAGCCGCCCGAGGGGGAATCGGGGGGCAACAGGTCGGTCAAATCGACTTCGACACCAAGCAGGTCGCGGACCGTGTTCATGTACTCGGTGCGGGTCAAGCGACGCATCGGAACGCGGCCCCGTGAGGCGTTCTTCACACTTTCAGCCGTGGCGATTTGCTGGGTGATCCAGGCCGACATCCGCTGCACATCGGCGGCCGGCGGGCGGGGTTCGTCGAGCGGCGGCATGGTCCCCTCCCGGAGTTGTTGCAGCACACTTTGCCAGCCCTCCCGGTTGGACGGATCCGCGAAATCCTGAGTAAGGTCCGCTTCGCGAAAGTCGCCTCCCGGCATTTCACCCGAATGGCAACGGCGACAATGTTGCTCCAG
>RECD01000128.1 GCA_007694185.1 Planctomycetaceae bacterium | reverse complement strand
AAAAGTCCTTGCCGGAGACCGGATCGACGCCGGCGAGGAACGCCCGCCGGACGCATCGTTGGACGGCGTGAACGACAGCGATTTCGTCGGGGATGAACTGATCGGACCGAGCGGGCCTGCCCATGGGACACCTCCAGGAAGGGGTTGCGATTGTCGAATTAAACCACCTAGCCAGCCCGAACGCAAGCGAAAAGTGGGTGGCACCTTCCGGAGCTGGGAGCTGGTGGGAGCTGGTGAAAAGTGGGTGGCACATTCTGGAGCTGGTGGCACATTCTGCAGCTGAGGTGATTATTTCTTTCACGATCCTATGTGGGTGTGGCCCCCCCGGGGGAGCGGTTGCCTTTGGTGTTTTGGGGTTTTTGGCGGTGGCGGTGGCCTTGGATGGCGGTTGCTAAGAGTGCGAGGGCAGCTAGGCCTGCGGGCCATTCCCCTAGGGTTAGGTAGGCGGCGGGACGATTGTCGGGGTGGAAGTCGACTAGGATCGATCCGGCTTCGTCGTTTCTTAATCGTTCGATGATTCGGCCGGAGCCGTCGATCCAGGCGGTTGGGCCTCCGTTGGCGGCGATTAGTAGCGGGCGGCGGCTGCCGACGGCTACCAGTTGGGCGGCTCTTAGGTGGTGCTCGACGATTGATGTCCCGTTGAACCAGCCGTCGTTGGTGACGTTGATGATTTGGTCCGGCGGATTCCCGGATGCGATCAGGTCGCGGACTTGGTTGATCGTTACCCGTTCCACGGCGGTTTCGATGCAGATATTCGGTGAAACGATTTGGTCAGCGACCCGCATCGCTCTTGGGCCGTCGCCTGGCGTCACCCCCATTCCGGGGGGCACTAGCGAGCGGACCCAGGGTAGCCAGTCGATCGCGGGGATGTATTCGCCGAACATGACGAGGTGTTTTTTGGCATAGAAGTCGGCGACTTGGCCGTCGTCGGTGATGTGCAGGCAGGCGCAGTGGACTTCGGGGACGTCGGCGTAGCGGACGGCGGCGCAGCCGACGATCAGGTCCGGGCCGGTCGGTTGCCCGGTGACTTGGCGGATTTGGCGTTGGACTTCGGCGGCCCGGGCGCGAAAGTGTTGCCGGTTTTCGGCTAGCACTTCTTCGATTTCTGAGCGGCTGGGTTTGGTTTCGTCGGGTCGGTTTGACCCGTTGTCGGGCGGTCGGTCGGCGTTGTTGCCGGACCGGTCGGACGTTTCGGGCAGGAACGGCAGGCCTCCCGTGAACATCGATTCGGGCCAGACGACTGCGGTCAGGGGGCGTGATTGCTGTGCCGCTCGTTCGGCCGCCGCGATCGTTTCACGGAAGTAGGCTGTGAAAATTTCTTGCTCGCGTTTGGGGTCCTGTTCGAACACGATCGGTTCGTCGCGGCCGATCAGGGCGATCACGCCGGCGGGGTTGTTGGGGACGGAATCGCTACCGGCGGCGGTTCGGTTTTTGCTTAGCGGCTGGGACATCGCCAGCAGGGTGTCGGCTTGGTTTAGGCGCCAGCTGCCGTAGCCGTAGGTTGCTAGGACGACGGTTGCGGCGACGGTTAGGGCGATGGCCGGGCTCGATGGGCTGGGGACTTTGATGCCTGAAGGATCGCCGTCACTCGAGGATTTTGCCGAAACGCTGGTTTCGGCGTTGATCGGTTGCCACCAGGCGACGGCGAGGGCGGCGTTGGCTAGCACAACGACGAAGCTGACTCCGTAGCTGCCGAACAGGTCGGCGATTTGGATCATCGGTGCCACGTCGGCTTGGGTGTGCCCCAGCATCACGGCGGAGATGCCGGTCAGGAAATGATTGCGGACCCATTCCAGACCGACCCAAAGGATGGGGAGCATCAACCAAATGGGGATGCGGCTGTGAGCTCGGGCGACTCGGGCCAGCCCGATCCAGACAACGGGGTAGGCGGCCAGATAGGCGGCGAGCGCCCACCAGGCGACGTACATAGCGGGGTGGGCGTGGCGAATCCCTTGCATCGTGACGGCCCAGAGGAGTGTCGTGACGAGATAGAGTTTCGCGTAATCGCGGCGTTTCAGCGACTCGCGAAAGACGAATCCGATCCAGGGAACCAGCCCGATCCAGGCGAATGGCCATAACCGGCAGGGGGGTTGAGCGAGCCAGATGGCGACGGCGCCGGCGATCGCCCACGGCCAGACGCTGTGCCGGAGAGTTTGTTGTGACCAGCGGCGCAGGGCTTGAAGCGGCTGGCTGATGTTGCTCATTTCGGTCACGCGGAGATCCCTTCCAGAGTCGAAACCGGCCTCCAGAGGGAGGCGTCGGGAGTGCGAGAGGATAACGGATGCTACGGTTTGCCTGGGAGACAGGTTTGGAGATGCTGTGTGAGTTGCGGCGGGAGATGCAGTTTTTGCTGCGGTGCGAGTTGCCGCGACAGTCGCAAATCGCGAGACAGATCAGGCGATTGCTCGCACAGGCGACGAGCGATTGCCGTTAGAATGCGTGCTCGCGACTGGCGAAGGGAATTCGACCGGCTGGCGAGTGGCTCACGAATCGCTGGCGAACGGCTCGCGGGTGGCTAGTGACCGGCTGGCGAAAGTGGCGGGGCGGGGGTGACATGAAGCCGTTGGAATATCTGGGACCTTATCGAATTCTCGGCACGATCGGCCGGGGGGGGATGGGGCGTGTTTTTCGCGCCGAGCACTCGCACACGGGCGAGCGGGTCGCGGTCAAGCTGATCGCCGATAACGTCGCGGACGACCCTCGTTTTCGCAGACGATTCGCGGACGAAGTCGAGACACTCAAGCGGCTGAAGCACCCCAACATCGTGCGGCTGATCGGTTACGGTGAGGAATCGGGCCAGCTCTTTTATTCGATGGAACTGGTCGAAGGCGAGAGCTTGCAGGACCGGTTGAAACGCGACAAGCAGCTCGATTGGCAGACGGTCGTCGACATGGCGATCGACGTTTGTGGGGCGTTGAAGCACGCGCACGATTTTGGCGTCATCCACCGCGACTTGAAGCCGGCCAACCTGCTGTTGGATGCGTCTGGCAAAGTCATGTTGGTCGATTTCGGCATCGCGAAGCTGTTCGGCAACCTGGAGCAGACGGTCGCGGGTTCGCTGCTCGGGACCGCCGACTACATGGCACCGGAGCAGGCGGGCGAAGGGCCGATCACGACACGCGTCGACCTGTATGCGCTGGGCAATGTGCTGTATGCCTGCTTCGTCGGCCATCCGCCGTTCGTCTACCGTTCGGTCACGCTGTTGATCGAATCGGTGCGGAGAGAAACGCCGCGGCGGGTCGAGGAATTGAACCCCAAGGTGCCGTTGGCGATCGCGGAGTTGATTCATGACCTGTTGGCCAAGCGGCCTGAGGACCGTCCGCCGACGGCGTTGGCGGTGATGAACCGATTGAAAGCGATTCGGGAGGGATTGAAGCGGACGTTGGCAGATCAGCAGGCGGCGTTGGAACCGCGTCCGACCAGCGCGCCGCATGGCGATGAGCTGACGCTCGGCGGTTTCGACGCCGACGACCCGACTCGCGACACGCCGTCTCGAGACGCGGTGGCGCAGGCTCGCGCGGCACTCAGTGATCGGATGACGATGGATATCACGTCGTTGGCCGTCGGGGCTCCGCCCGGCTTGCCGGCTGACCTGTCGCCCTCCGACCGAGTTGTCACGGATGGGACTCGCGAGCAATCACAGCCTTCGGACGGTTCGACGGCTAAGCCTGGCGGATACCCGGCGGGGCCAGGCGGCTTGCCAGCGCCGCCTGGTGGTGCCGGCGGCGTGGAGAAATCGGCTGACCGCGGTTCTGACCCGGCATGGAACATTGCGGCCAAGCCGACGCCGGTTGCGGGCGAGCTACCCGCGGCTCATGCCGCGGCGGGGGCGGGTGCGGGGGCGATCGGCGCGCCGTCGCGGCCAATTGGTGAAGTACCGCCCGGTGGCAAAGGGGTGGACAAGGAACACGCGGAAGGAAAGACCCCGCGATCCGGCACGTCGCAAGATACGCCGCGGGAGGATTCCGAGTCGGAAGGGCGGACTCATTTTCAGACGGTTCATGAAAGCGAACGGGCGCGGAGCAGGTTTGATTCGCTACGAGAACCGGTCGATCCGCACTCGCATCTCGTGCAACTGCTGTCGGTTTTGGGGATGCTCACCGTGTTGGCGATCGGTGTCTCCGCGTTCGTTTGGGCGACTCGCGAGCCGTCGTCCGATGAGCTGTACCGACAGATGGAGGTGGCGTTCGATGCGGAAGACTTGCCGAATTGGCAATTGCTGGCCGATCGCTTTCAGAGGCTTTATCCGGACGACCCGAGGCAGGCGGATGTCGCAGCTGAACTTGAGTTTCGCGGCGTCGATCGAGTCATCCGCAAGCTGCGGTTGGTCGCGACCCGTGAAGGCGGTACCGAAAAGCTGGCGCCCGATGAAATCGCGTTCCTCGAAGCGGTCTCTCGGCGCGAAGAAGACCCGCAAGGAACCCGCGTGCGGCTCGGCCATTGGCTCGCGCTATTCGCCCCCGAAGTCGACCTGCGTTCGACTGCGAGTTCGACGTCCAGAACGCCTGCGAATGCGACACGCCGGACGCCGGCCCAGACGCCACGGCAGACGTCGCCGCGACCGGACGCTGTGGCGGGCAACGGGGCGACGCCACCCGACGGATCGGCTACAACGTCGATTGGCAATGCAGACGCTAGCACATCAACGACGCCCGCGGCGAACGGTGGCGATGTTGCGGTTGCGGTGAATGCGTCCAACGGCGGCGGAGAGGCGAGTTCCGACGCGGCGGACGGCGTTTCACCGCGGGGTTCGGCTGGCGAGGATGCGTCGGCGACGGTTGCCACGCGAACTCGGCGCGGAGGCCGGGTATCGACCAGCCAACAGGAGTTGATCAACGCGGCGCGGGTTCAATGGGAGCGTTTGGCGGAAGCACCGACGCCGACGATCGATCCGCGTGGCGAAGCGTTGATTCAGCGAATTCGGTGGGCGGAGGAGAATTTGGAACCGAGGGAGCGTCGCCGGTTGCTGGAAGGTTTGGTGACGCTGTTCGCCGACAAAGCTTGGGCGCGGGGTGCCGTGCAAGAAGCTCGCCGACAACTGACCCAGCCCCGTGGGTAAGAAAGGAACGGAAGAAAATCCGGCACCTGAAGTGCAAAGTATCCGAGGGGCGAATTGTTCAACAAAGGTGCCAAATACGAATAATGATGGCGTCCGATTGGAATCAAATGGTTACGAAAGTCGGATAGCGAAAAATTGGTCTCAGTGGTTTGAGGTTTGACGGCTGGAGTGGTCATCGAATATCCCGAAGGGATTACAGCTATTAGCCGGCGGTCGAGCGCAGCGAACACCGCCGGAATACGAAACAGACAACATCCACGCGCCCCCGGAGGGGTCGTATCAATCAGTCGAAAGTCGGTCTCTGCGACCCCTTCGGGGTCGAAAGCGTTGTTTTTTACTCATAACCCCCGGGTGCGCTGCGCGACCCGGGGCTAATAGCTGTAATCCCTTCGGGATAGAGAATGATTGATGTATTGTTCCGGGATAAGGCATGCTTGATGGGTTACTTGCTTGGGGACATGGAATGATCGATCTGTCGTTTACTTGGTTTCGGGATAATGAATGATCGCCGTTTCGTCCGCTGGGTTGGTTTCGCAGACGGCATTTCACGACATTGCCGTTCTGACCTGACATATTTTCTGCAAGCGATCTGACCGCTCTTTCGTTTCGAATTCACCTGCCACGCACGCTTCTGCATTTAATCCTCCCGCTACTTTTTCATCTGCTTCTCCCGATTCGATCACTCCCGCAACGTCTCCAGCTACCCGCCCCACCCTTGGATCGAGTTTTCTCCGGTGCGAAGGACCGACCGCCACGCGACCGAGCCGTCGAACGAAGTTAGCCGCACGAACGGCAACGCTCGGAACGGCGTTGGCAACGGCATCGCCGGGCGGTTCTCGCGATGGGTGATGCGGCATCCGGTGGGAATCGTCTTTTTTTGGGTTTTGTTGGCGGTTTTGGTCCGTGGCACGTCGCCCAATTGGGAATCGCTCGCCCTGGACGGCGACTTCGATTACTTGCCACAGAACCGGCTGAGCATTCGTGGGGAACGGATGCTCGACGTCGCCTTCCCGGCCAACCGTCCGCGAAGTCAGGTGGTGATCCTGATCGCGCGGCCGGGCGACGTGTTCGATGCGGCTGATGAACTCGCCTCGCTCGATTTGCTTCGGCGGCTTCATCACCGCTTGGCCGAAATCACCCTGTTCGGAGGATTGAGCCATCCTGAGTCGATCGACACCCGTGCCAATATCGCTCGCGAATCACTGAATGAAGCGATCGAGGTCGATGAAGACTACTTCGAGTTGCTGGGAAAGGTGCCGGGACGCGAATCGGTCTCGGTCGATCGGTTGCGGTTGAAGCTCGCCTATCTCGACCGTTCGAACCTGCTCCAATCGCTCGGTTTGTCGACCGAAGCCGGCCCGGACATGCAGGCCGCTTTGATGCTCGACCCCGACATCGCGACTTCATCGCCGCGGATTGCCGATCGAGACCTCGGCGCGTGGACGTCGCTGCTCGACCTGGTCAGTTGGCACGACACGGTGGTCGGTCAGCGTTTGCGACGTGCTGACGCCCGGATGATCGTGTTACAGTCCCGCTCGGAATTGGCCGCGACTCACAACATCGAATTCCTCGAAGCGATCGAGGCGTTGATCGCGGAGACTCGTCAGTCGCATGCGTCGTTGCTAAGACCGGGTTTGGAAATCCTGCCGACGGGTTCGGCGGCGATCGGCGGGGCGACGTTGACCGCGGCGAAGGAAGCGATCAAGTACACCGAGTGGTTCACCGTCCTGATCGTGTTGGCGATCCTGGCGTTCGTCTATCGTTCGCCGCTGTTGATCGCCGTGCCGCTCGTTTCGATCGGGTTGGCTGTGGCCGTTTCGACCGGCACGATCGCCTGGTTGGCCTACTTGTCCGACCACGTCGACAGCAGCGTGTTGGGCTTAAAAATTTTCACGACCAGCCGCATTTTTCTGTTCGTCATCCTCTTTGGCGCGGGTACCGATTATTGCCTGTTCCTGATTTCTCGGGCCCGCGAGGAAGCGGTCGGAGTGGCATGGGAATCGGCGGTCGAGCGAGCTTTGGCGGGTGTTTCGGGGGCGTTGTTGATCAGCGCGCTGACGACCGTCGTCGGCTTGGGGATGCTGTGGATCGCCCAGTTCGGCAAGTACCACTACACCGGACCGATGATCGGCATCTGCCTGCTGATCGCGCTGGCCATCTGCTTGACGTTCACCCCCGCCGTCCTGCGGTTGATGGGACCGCGAGTCTTTTGGCCGAACCGAATCGCCGGCGCGACGTTCGTGCCGGCGGTTGTGCCTGCGGTTATGCCGGTGAACCATGTCGACGGTAGTTTGTCGGCATCGGAACCGATTGCGGCCGCAACGACGTCACCGTCGTCCGGTTCTCGGGCGGGCTTCGGCAGCGGCGTCTCCCCGCCCGCTTGGTGGGGATTGGTGGCGCTTTGGTTGACGCGACGGCCGATCGTGACGCTGCTGGTGGGGATCGGGATCTTGCTGCCGCTGGCGTTGCCGGGTTGGTCGCGGGAAGACGAGGTGACGTACGACTTCAGCAGCCAATTGTCGCCGACTTCGGACGCGCGGCGCGGCTTTCGGTTGCTGGATGAGCGGTTCGGGATCGGCGAGATCAACCCCACGACGGTGCTGTTGGTGCGGCCGGATCGGGTCAGTGATAAGGAGTTGGGCGAGGCGAGCAAGCGACTGGTTACGGACGTCTACGCGGTCGACGGCGTTCGCGCGGTCCGCTTCGCCGATGACCCGCTTGGCGACTTTCCGCCCTCGCGCCAGATGGGGCTGTTCGACAAAGATGCGTGGAAACGGCGGGCGCTAAAAACACATCGCATTTCACGCAACTACTTCTTTTCGGAATCGCCGGAATTCGCCGGGCGGCTGATCCGTTTGGACGTCGTGATGGAAGGCGACCCGTTCGAATCGGAAACGGCCCAACGGGTCACGGGGCTGGGCGATTGGTTGCGTGCCCAAACGCGGTTGGACGACTCGCCGATCCGCGGTGCCGAGGTGTTGTTGGCCGGCACCACCCCGTCGATCATCGACCTCCGCGACGTCACCACCCAAGATCGTCAACGGATCAAATGGGCGGTGGTGATTTCCGTCTTTCTCGTGCTGTTCGTTTTCCTGCGCCGCATCGTCCTCTGCGGCTACCTGATTTTCACGGTCTTGCTCAGCTACTACGCGACGCTCGGTGTGACGCTGATTTTCTTCAGCAACCTTCAAGGGGCCGATTACTTGGGGCTCGATTGGAAGTTGCCGCTGTTCCTGTTCGTGATCCTGGTCGCGATCGGGCAAGATTACAACGTCTACTTGGTGACGCGGATCGTCGAGGAACAGCGTTCGCACCGCGGTTGGTTGTCGGCCTTGCGTCGGGCGGTCACCCGCACCGGCGGCATCATCACGGCCTGCGGCTTGGTGATGGCCGGCACGTTTCTTAGCATGACCGCATCGGCCTGGTTCCCGCCGATCCGTGGCTGGCTGGGCGGCGCCCCGCCGAGCGAAGAAGGTAGCTTGCGCGGGATCGTGCAACTCGGATTCGCACTCGGCATCGGCGTGCTGCTCGACACCTTCTACGTCCGCATCCTGTTGGTCCCGCCGTTCGTCGCGCTGCTCGACCGCTATCGCGCTCGGCGACGGCTGCGTCGGTCGTAGCCGAAATGATGGCCCGTCGCGTCAACCGGCGCCGGACGTTATTTTCATTCGCCCGATCTGTGACGCCGGCAACGGAAACGGCGTTCGCAAAACCGGTCCTTCCCGTTAGGATTTGTCTTGGAAAGCGGTCGCTCGCGGGGGTCCGTTGAGCCGCCTTGAGTCGACCGCCGCTTCTCCGCTTAGCAATGAGCGGTAAGGAAGTGTCCGGAACCTTTTGCGAGGAACTCGCCCTTCGGGTGCTTTGCACAAAAGGTTCCGGACATTTTTTACCGCAAGATCCTTAAGTTCCCTTGAGCAGTCCGAGTCCCATGAGCACGCAGACGCAACCCGCCGTTTCGACCGCCGCCCGATCGCTCCGGGACGACCCGCGAATCGCTCAGGCCAAGGCGTTGATCCTGGAAGCGATCGCGGAGCATTCCGGAAAGTTGACCGACGTCAGGCCGCCCAACCCGGAGCTGGCTGCCGAGTACGACGTGCTGTTGCAAGCGGCCGCGGCGACCCGTGGCGGGCCGTTGATCTGGCCTTACCTTTCAGCCGGTTTGGGGAACGGGCCCTACGTCGAATTGGCCGACGGCAGCGTAAAACTCGATTTCATTGGCGGCATCGGCGTCTACGGTTGTGGCCACAGCCACCCGGAAACGATCACCGCGGCGATCGACGCCGCCATCGACGACGTGCCGATGCAAGGGAATTTGCAACAGCACCCGCCGAGTATCCGCGTCGCCCAGCGGCTGATCGATTGGGCGTCGTCCGCCGCGGCACCGCTGAAGCTCTGCATGCTCAGCACCAGCGGCGCGATGGCGAACGAGAACGCGTTGAAACTCGCGTTTCACAAAGCCGCCCCGGCCGATCGGGTGCTCGCCTTCGACAACGCCTTCGCGGGCCGTTCGATCGCCTTAGCCTCGATCACCGATCGCCCCAGCTACCGCCAAGGGTTGCCGCTCGCGTTGTCAGTCGATTACCTGCCGAGCCTCGATCATCGCGACCCGGAGCGGTCGACCCGTTGGGCCGTCGACGAACTTCGCCGGTTGCTGGCCAGGCACCCGGGCAAGTACGCCGCCTTTTGGGCCGAACTGATCGCCGGCGAAGGGGGCTACTACCCCGGCAGCCACGATTTCTTCGCAGCCCTTTGCCAGCCGATTCGCGAAGCCGGGATCCCGATCATTTTTGACGAGGTCCAATCGTTTTCGCGGACCAGCCGCCCGTTCGCGTTCCAACATTTCGGGTTGGACGAGTTCGCGGACATCGTGACCGTCGGCAAGATCACGCAGGTCTGCGCGACGCTCTATCGCGAAACGTTCAAGCCGACGGCGCCGATCCTCAGCCAAACGTTCACGGGGGCGACCAGCTCGATGGCGATCGCCCTGTCGACGCTCGAAGCGCTCGAAGCGAACGGCTGCTTCGGCGCGAACGGTTGGAACATGCGTCGGCATGACCTTTTCGCCGCGGGGTTGCAGCGACTCGCCGAGCGTCATCCCGGCAAGATCGCCGGGCCGTTTGGTGAAGCGATGATGATCGCCTTCACCCCCGGCAACGGCAGCTTCGAGCATGCCAAGCGGATGATGGATCTGATGTTCGCCGAAGGGCTGTTGGGATTCGTCTGTGGCAGCAACCCGACGCGACTCCGGTTCCTGCCGCCGCCGGTGATCACGACGACCGAGCACATCGACGCGGCGCTGGAATTGCTCGACGGGGCACTCGCGAAGTTCGATCCGACGACGTGATTGCCGTCGGCGGTGGCGGGTTGCGTGAAAGTGGTGCTGAGTCGCGGAAGCAATGCGTCGCGGCGGAGCCGTATCGTCAGCCCGCTGTTCAGATGTGTCGGTGAAAGGCAGACGCCGATTGGGTGAGTCCGCTGCCGAGCTGGAACGTGCTGAGTTGGAACCCGTAGCCGGCGCGGTTAAGCTGCGGGTTGTCCGGTCCGCGACCGCGTCGCTGATTTTGGTTCGTTGCAACGGCGCGTTGACTCGCGTCGTTCCATGCCAAATCGCAGCACACCGCCTCGCGTTCGAACCCGCGACGCCAGCCCTTCCACCTAATCACCCCTTCTGCCGCAAACGGTTTTCCGACATGCCTACCCGATTCACCCGCCTCGCGGTTTCGGCCGCGGACTTCGTTTCGCACGCGTCAAGACCCGGGAAACGAATTGCCCGCATCGCACTGCTAGTCGGTTTGGCCGTCTCCTTCGTGAGCGGGCTCGCCCCCGAGGCTTACACCGCCGAATCTTCTCGCCCGAACATCCTGTTGATCTTGGTCGACGACTTGGGATTTGGCGACGTCGGTGCCTTTTTTCAAAACGAGCGAGCAGCCCAAGGAGATCGCAGCCGTCCTTGGCACCGCACTCCCGGCTTGGACCGATTGGCCGCCGAAGGGATGCAGTTGCCGCACCACTATTGCCCCGCGCCGGTTTGTGCCCCGTCGCGGGCCTCATTGCTATTGGGCGTTCACCAAGGACACGCCAACGTCCGCGATAACCAATTCGACAAAGAATTGGAAAACAACCACAACCTCGCGACGGTGTTGAAAGGGGCCGGGTATCGCACCTTCGCGATCGGCAAGTATGGCTTGCAAGGCGGGCAAGAACGTGAAGAGATCACGCCACCGAACTGGCCGGCCCACCCCAACCGCCGCGGCTTTGACGAGTACTACGGCTACATCCGCCACCGCGACGGCCACGAACATTACCCCAAGGAAGGGATCCATCGCGGGGCGAAAGAGGTTTGGGAAAATTCGACCGAAGTTTCCGCGGGGCTCGATCGGTGCTACACGACCGACCTGTTCACCGCTCGTGCGAAACATACCATCACCGGCCACGTTCGCGAAACGCCCGACCAGCCGTTCTTCATGTACCTCGCCTACGACACGCCTCACGCGGTGCTGTCGCTGCCCACCCAGGCTTACCCAGAAGGTAGCGGGCTCAGCGGCGGACTGCGGTGGTTGGGCGAACGGGGGCGGATGATCAACACCGCCAGCGGGACACCCGATTCGTATTATCACCCCGACTACGCCGACGCGACTTGGGATCACGACGGCGACCCGTCGACCCCCGAGGTGGCTTGGCCGGATGTACAGAAACGTTACGCGACGGTCGTCCGGCGGATCGATGACAGCATCCTCGATCTGCTCGCCTTGTTCGGTGATCTGGGCATCGACGACAACACGCTGATCGTTTTCACCAACGACAACGGCCCGAGCATCGAGTCCTATTTGCCTGAAAATTACCAGCCGACGTTTTTCCAAGGCTACGGGCCGTACGCCGGGATCAAACGCGACTTGTGGGAAGGCGGCGTGCATGTCGGGGCACTCGTCCGCTGGCCCGCCCACATCGCGGGCGGGGGAACCAGCCACCATCACGCGACCGCGTTTTGGGATTGGATGCCGACCTTTGCCGAAGCCGCAGGCGTCGCCCCGCCGGCACGATGCGACGGCGTCTCGCTGCTGCCACTGCTGACAGGTCACCCAGACCAGCAGCCCCCTTCGACGATCTACAGCGAATACTTCCAGCCCGGTCGCACGCCGCGGTTCGATGATTTCGATCCGAGCAAGCGGAATCGCCAGCGAAACCAAATGCAACTGATTCGGGAAGACCGCTTCGTCGGCGTCAGATACGACATCCAAAACCAAGACGACGATTTCGAGATCTACGACATCGTCAGCGATCCGGGTCAAACGACCGATTTAGCCGCCAGCTTGCCCGAATTGCAAAGCGATTTTCAAAACCGAGTCTTACGGCTCCGCCGACCCAACGAGTCGGCCAAGCGGCCTTATGACAACGCACGGATGCCGGCATTGACCGCTGCGGAAATCGTCCAGCGTGACAGCTCTTCCGGCGTCGATTGGGTATCACAAAGCGGGCCGTTCCGGTGGACGCCGAGGTTGCTGGGACCGCCCGCCGGTCGTGCTGCTGATCCCGCCGTCGGAATCGCCACCGCCTTGGCGACCGCCAAACGCGCCGGCACCGATTCACCCGCAGACGCCGCATCACCCCATCGGTTAGCGGTCAGCATCACGGGGCTCCTCGAAGTCCCCGAAGACGGCGAGTACACCTTCACTCTGGCGACCGTAGGACGAGGCCTATTGCGGTTCCACGAAACGACCGTGATCGACGCCGACAGCCTCGAAAGGTCCGACGAACCCGTCACCGGCACAATCAACTTACAAGCCGGCAAGCATCCGATCCGGCTCGATTGGCTCGAGCCACCAGGCGGCGTCACCGGCACCGACGCCCCCTTAACCATTCGCTGGAGCGGTCCCGGCCTCACCCCCGGCCCGATCCCAAACACCGCCTTCGGCGGGTAGCCGAGCGAGCGCGGGTCCCGGTCGACAGGGTTGTCCCGTCGGTCGCTGCTGGCACCGTCGGCTCGCAACAACATTCAACAAGTTGGTTTTGTTCACACCCGCATTTTTTCTTGAAGCCAGGGACCGAACTCCGTCTCGACGTCACGTCCGACAAACAATCGATCGATCAAGCCTTGATAGGTCAGATCAATGAATCTCCTCAGGTCCGAGAGGCGGTGTCCCCATTGCTCACTTCCGTCGACGAAGACCACGTGGGCAACGTCGATACCGGTTGCGTCTCGGAAATCGAGTAATTCCCGCCCAACCAAGTGGCACTCGTAGATCGCGTCGCTCATTTTACTGCCGCCTTTGGTTTTTCCCCAGTATTCCTTAATCTCCCAAATGACGCTTGGGTTCGCTGTGGAGGGTACGGCGCCGTCCACATTGCGAGCAGTCACATGCAAGGCGTTCTCGCTGCACCAAATGCATCTTGTTTGAGGGTCGGTGTTCACCTCGCTCGTGATGCCGCGCGCAATCAGTTCCACGGCGGCAACCAACGACTTGGACGCTTGGTGATGGACGCGCGTGCGTGTCGCGGTTTTCCGGACTTTAACACGGTGCGACTTGCAAAACTGCAGGGCCTCCGCCTCGGTCCGTAGCCTACCAACCGCGTCCTTGCAGGTTGCCTTGCGAACTTCCAAGTATTCGATCAACAAGTCAACCGTTGCGGACGGCACAGGAAATTCAGCAGATTCAGTCGCGACACATTCACGCTCAAGAAGATTAGCGATCCAATTCCGCTGCCGCATTGGTCCCCGAATTGAAAGATAGTATCGCAACAAGTCCCACATCAAATGGCGAGGACCGATTTGACGCCATTTGCCGTCTAATTCCATTCGTCTTCATCCGTGTAGCCGTAAGTCAATTCGGGGTCGATCAGCGGTCGTAACTCCAAGGATTTGCGCTTGTGAATCATGCTCTGGCAATCTGTCGAGATTTCGAACCCGGTACTCGCTCGTCCGCATAGATGAGCGGCGATCATAGTTGCCCCTGTCCCGAGATATGGGTCAAGGACATGATCTCCCACGTAAGAATACATGCGTATCAATCTATACGGCACTTCCACTGGGAATATGGCTCGGTGAAAACTGACGCGTTCGCTTTCGCTCTCAATACGCCACCATTGCTGAACCCATAAACGCCACTCCTCAATGCTGACTTTGCTCTCTTCCCGGACTTCCTGTTTGACTTTTCGCTTGCCAGGTTTTCTCAATACGAAAATATATTCGAAGTAATTGTTGTTAAAGAGTGAAAGCGGATAGGGATAGCTTCCCAGCAAAGGCCCTCCAAAGTTGCGTGTAAAGCCCTTGTCCCAGATGTATCGGTCAAGATAGCGAAAGCCGGCGGACAATGCGACATGAAGGCAGTCAGGTCCAAAAGGAACCCGGGCGATCGAATCCTCATCATCGTGACGGTACTTGGTAACGATGTCCGCGACGTTCAGCGCGAAACGACCACCAGGAACCAAGACGCGATACAACTGTTCGCAGACGATCGCAAAGGTCGCAAGGAAGCCGTCATAATCAAAATCCTGCCCTCGCTTGAATTCGGTGGTAACGTAGGGCGGACTGGTGACCACCAAATGCACAGACTCCGCGTCGATTCGCGTTAAGTACTTGTTGTCAGCGCGGTAGACCTGGTGCGTCACGCAAATTCCTCGCTGGCTCGACGCAACAACTCGGCGGACGTAACCCCGAGCGCCTTGGCCAAACGATGGATCGACGTAAGCGTCGGGTTGCGTTCGCCGCGCTCGATACCCCCCACGTAGGTGCGGTGCAGGTCCGCGGCGGCGGCGAAGTCATCCTGCGACAGTCCGTTTGCCATCCGCAGCTTACGCACCGCCTCGCCGAATGAAACGCACTCTGGTGACTGCTTTGCCATTTTCGAATTATGGCAAGAAGATACTTGACAGGCGACACTCTATGAGTATCATTTTTGCCATGAAGACCAAGGAAGCGAAGCCATTCGTCAAGTGGGCCGGGGGGAAGCAGGCACTCGTCGCCGATATCGTCGCCGCAATGCCCGAGCGGTTTAGCGTTTACTTCGAGCCGTTCGTGGGCGGAGGTAGTGTGTTCCTGCGATTGAGTCCCGGGCGTGCCAAACTCAGTGACGCAAACGAGTGGTTGATTCAGACTTATCAAGCCATCCGAGACGACTGGCGGCGTGTGGCCGGTCTGCTCGATTCACTGCCCAACACGAAAGCGGATTACTTGGCAATCCGCAGGATCGGTAGTTCCTCGATCGATCGATTCCAGCGAGCCGCACATTTTGTCTACCTCAACAAAACCTGCTTTCGCGGGTTGTATCGCGTTAACCGAAAAAATGAGTTCAACGTTCCGTACGGAGCGTATGATAGACGCTATTACGATCCGGAAAACTTGGAGGCTGTCGCGTCCGCACTGGAGGACGTCAAGTTCACATCCGGCGATTTTGAATGCGCGATTGCGTCTGTGACCGCAGATGACTTCGTCTACTTTGACCCGCCCTACTACAAACAAGGCGGTTTTGCTGATTTCAACCGCTACACGCCAAGCCAATTTCGCGAGGGCGATCACTTTCGCTTAGCTGCCGTGTGTCGGGAGTTGGACGCTCGAGGCGTACGGTGGCTGTTGAGCAATAGCGATACGCCGTTCGTCAGGGAGTTATTTGACGGATTTGAAATGAACGCTATATCAGCGAGAAGAGACATCAATCTAAAATCAACCAAGCGATCGATCAACGAGTTGCTTATTTGCAACTACTGAAATCGTCCGCTAGGGGGCCTCCCCCCGGAAGGTGTCACCCCATTTTGCTGGCTCACGTCGCTTTTCGCCGGTAGACTTTCGGCATGAACGACGATCCGATCCACAAGGCTCACGACCGCTTCGTCCGCCACATGCTCAGCCGCCCCGAAACGGCTGCAGGGTACTTGCGTCAGCAATTGCCGGCCGACGTTGTTCGCCACTTGGAGCTCTCCGCCCTGCGACCGGTTTCCCAGTCGTTTGTCGATACGACCCTGCGGGAAAGTCTGTCCGATCTCGTCTTCGAGGTGCCGCTGGTCGGCGACGGCGAGGCGCTGGCGGTGATCCTGTTCGAGCACAAGTCGTACCCCGACCCGATGACCCCGTTCCAGGTCCTGCGGTACATCGTCCGGATTCTCGACCAACGGTTGCGTGAGGGACAACCGCTGTGCTGCGTCATCCCGCTGGTGCTGTACCATGGCGAGCAGGGCTGGAACGTCGCCCGTTCGATGGAGGAGTTAATCGCCGCACCGGAGGCGCTACGGGCCTACGTACCGAAATTCACGCTGCCGCTGTGGGACTTGAGCCGCTACCCGGAGGATCGATTGCGGGAGGAATCGATTTTGTGGGTGCTGGCATCGGTGCTAAAATACAGCCGCGAGGAAGAACTGGCCGAGCGGCTTGTCGAGGTGTTTCAGGTGGTGGCAAAGAGCCTGCAGCACGACACGGCCTTGCAGACGTTCGAAGCGATCCTGCGTTACGTGATGAGCGTCTCGCCGCTCACGCGGGACCAATTGCGTGCGTCGTACAGGCGAGGCGTATCCAAACAACCATTGCTCACCGAGGGATTATCGATCATGCCGACCATTGCGGAACAGTTGATACAGGAAGGCCTGGAGCAAGGTCTGGAACGGGGCCTGGAACGGGGGCGTACGGAGGGAGCTTTGATCGGCAGGATCCAAACCTTGGCGGAAATGCTGGGGAGATCGGTCGGTTCGTTTGAGGAACTGGCGGCGCGGGATGAGGCCGAACTGCGGCAGTTGGCGGAGGAACTGAAAGCCGCGGTCGACCGTCGGTAAACCGCAGCTTCCATTGCCCCGGCGCGTGCCACCCATTTTGCAAATTGCCCCGGAAGGTGCCACCCATTTTGCTCGGCCCCCAGATGCATATTGTGGGTCGGGCGAATGACGTTTTATTTCGGGGTGCCCGCTGTCCGTGAAGGTTTTGGTTTGGCGTACGACTTTTCTTGTGGCCAAACCACCTCCGCGTCCATGTCGGCGGCTTGCTCTGTTTCCCGTGATTCCTGCTCGCCCATGAACGTGTCTAAAATCTTGTCCTGCAGTGGGGACATTGGAACATTGCGGGCGAGGATCATTCCAACCGTCGCGCCCAATACCCGGGTTGCCGATACGCCAGGAAGGGACAGCCCGAATCCGATGAATGCGCCGAGGCATGCGATCACGAGGGATTGCGTGGTTCCCACATTGATCAGCCAGATTGCTCCGGGTGCTGCACCGATCAGCGTGCATACGACGCTCTTTGCGGCATTTAACCCAGTGACGTTTGCCATCAATCTTCCCAGGGCATGCGTGAGTGACCATTCCGTGTCCAAATGACTTGCCAATGAGGCAAATGGAAGCAGACAGGACTGCTTCTTCAGTCGTTCATACGCCAGAACTCCGTTCCGCTACCCTTGATTGTCTCAGGTCTTTTGGACGGATGCAATCTTGAGGAGGCGTGCCCTCGCCCGAGGGGTCAGCGATCGGGATGTGTAGGACTCCGCCACGGTTTCACAGTCGACACCGCCCAGCCAATCCTGGCGGCCCCCTTCCCCCCCCGGAAGTTCACGCGGATAGGTCATCTGTCGCTGCTGAACCTGAGCCGTTTCCTGGAAGACTGCCTGTGGGCAGGATCAGTTTTGTGGGGGCCGGCGTCGGTGCTAGAATGCGGGCGTCAGGAAGAGTTTCCCGAGTGACTTGACGAAGCCTTTCGTGTGGCGGCCCAGAACTTGCAGTACGACGCGAATTCGCAAGCAGCCCCCTTTTGCCGAAAACTCGATCACTCAAAAGACAAACCCGGGAAGGGTGCGGCAGCAATCAAACCTTCGTTTCGCGACGAGTCGCCTAAGCAATGAACGGTAAAAAAGTGTCCTGTACCTTTTGTGCAAAGCACCCAGAGTGCGAGTTCCTCGCAAAAGGCACCGGACACTTACGCACATCAACAGAATTGTTTCCGTATAATATTACAAGTCGACCAATGGCCATGTCGTTCTGCGCGTTCGATTTGTAAAAGACGAGGCCTGTCGAGATGCTCAGGTTGTGTGGATGCCAAGCCTTATCGTCGCCGCTGAAATGATGTGTCGCCCTCCGGGCTTTGTGAGTTTATTTCCCTGGTTCCGGTGGCTTACGCCACCGGCAAGTATATGTCGCCCTCCGGGCTAAAAAAGCAGGCGGTCATTCTCGGCTCCGGGCTAAGAAAGCAGGTGGTCATCTCCGGCTTTGGACTTTGTCAGTTTTTTCCCTGGTTCCGGCGGCTTACGCCACCGGCGAGTATGTGTCGCCCTTTGGGCTAAGAAAGCAGGCGGGTATTCTCGGCTCCGGCCTTACGCCACCGGCGGGTAATCGGCCCCACAAAATTTTTTTCGGAAATTCTGGGCGAACGTCCAACGCCGGTGTCGGTTACTGCGCTGGAGTTGTGCGGAACAAGACCTGTTGAAACGCTTATTTCCTGCACGGTCCTAATCCCATTTCATACTTTTTGCTCTTGTCAATCCGATGGAAGCTTCTCCGTATAGTCAATTGGTCGAAACGGCATCGCGTCTCGCTGACGTCGAACTGCTCGAATCCGTCGACCACGAGAACGTCGACGAAGCGATCAAGCTGCTCGAACGCATCCGGCCCATCCTCGATTCGACACGGAATATTGAGCTGCCCAAATGTTGCGTGCCGGTACGGTACGAAGCAGACTTCTTCGCCCACCACATCGATGACTTCCAGAACCTACGCCCACTGGCCCAGGCGTTTCGGTTAGCGTCGGATGTCGCGGCATTCCATAGCGATTACGAGGCCGTTGCTCGATATGGGATCGCCATCCTTGACGTCGCGAATGCCGTTCGCCGCGGTGGCCTGATTGTCGATCACCTGGTAGCTGTCGCCCTCGCGGGGGTCGGCGTCGAAGGCCTCCGAAGCGTGCGTGAACACTTCTCAGACGATACTCGTCGCGAACTGATCAAGGCGCTTCTTCGTTGCGAATCCGAGCGTGAGCCGTTCGTCGAGATCGCAGCAAGGGACGCGAAATGGGAGGCCGAATCAGGCTGCGAAGAGAACGGTTCCGAAATTTCTGAAGATGAGCTAATTGACCCCGATAGTGAGCTGCCTGTCGAAGACCAAAGGGCGCTGATACGGATCATCAAGGAAATGGCCCATCAACCCGAGTCTGACAAACAGGCCATGTATGATCAACATGAGCGGCATGACTTGGCCAACACCCGCCTTTTGATGGTCGACTTGGCACTTCGTTGCTGGAACCATCACAACGGACGGTATCCGAAATCGCTCGCCGAGCTCTCGCCGGAGATCCTCATTGACATTCCTCACGATCCGTTTACCGACCGCGACTTCATATATCGACTTTCTCAAACGACGTTTGTCCTATACAGCACCGGGCCTGATCAAGCGGACTGTGGCGGGAATTTCGGTCCCCGGTACGCTATTTTCTGTGGAGGCTTTGATTTGAGCCTCGATTCGGGGGATTACTCGTCCCGGTGTTGCTCAATCCCCACAGTTCCTGGGCTGGCACGCCGAATCTGGTCCCGGTTTCGATTTTGGCGACGCGAACCCGCACGCCCCCTTTTCTGTCGCGCGCCCCTCACGCGAATGAAATGAGATCCTGCTGCTTCCTAGCTGACCTGGCCACAAACCTTGATCAACCGACGGACGGTTTTGGCGAGCATCGATCGGGTGGTTTCACCGGTCAAATCGTCACCCGCTTCGTTGAACGCGGAAGTCGCGTTCCCGACCGCGACCTGTTCGGGCACCACCAACACGCCGATGTTGCCGAGGATCGACCGCACGTGAACCAAGCCGCGAAGTCCCCCCAAGCCACCCGGCGAAGCGCTGATCAATGCCGCAACCTTGCCTTGATAAGCCTGAAGCGGACTCTCCCCCTCGGAAGCTCGCGACGCCCAATCGATCGCGTTCTTCAGCAGCGGCGTGATGGAACTGTTGTACTCCGGGCAGGCGATCAACAACCCGTCGGCATCAAACATCATCTGTTTGAGCCGCTTGGCACCCTCGGGCGTCCCTTGATCGCTCTCCAGATCCTCATCAAACATCGGCAGGTTCAATTCGCCCAAATCGACCTCGGTCACCTCGGCGCCCTGCTCGCGAGCCTGCCGCACCGCGATCCGCAGCAGCTTTCGATTCCAAGACCCACTTCTTGCACTGCCGGCAAACGCCAGGATTCGGATCGGTTTCATGCTCGTTTCTCACTCAATCAGTAATGCTCAGCGGTACAAAACCCGGATCGAAACCGATCAACCACTCGACAATCCCGGTGTCATTCCGGCCGTCGCGATCCGCTTCGGTTACAATCCGTCTCGATCAGATTAGCGGATCGGCCCCCGGCTTGTCCGCTGCTGCTGGTTCTCTTCCGCCATTTCCGGAGTTCGTTCGATGCTTGCCAACTTGCTGCGAGTTCTGGTCGCCTTCGTCCTCTGGGCGCTGCCGACGCTGGTCCGTGCCCAAGACCGACCCGACAAACCTGGCGACCCATTGGCGAAAGCCGAAGCGTTGCTGGCTGCTGCCGAGGCCCTGCCGGGCCTGAGCGTATTGGTGGCCCGCGACGGCAAGGTGCTGTTTCAACAGTCGATCGGGTTCGCGGACTTTGACAAGCGAATTCGCGCCACACCCGCAACCAAGTTTCGGATCGGTTCGGTCACCAAACAGTTCACCGCGGCCGCGATTTTGAAGCTGATCGAAGATGGCGAATTGCAACTTGAGGACACCTTGGATCGATTCCTGCCGGACTTTCCCCGCGGCGACGAGGTCACGATCCATCACCTCTTGTCGCACACGTCCGGCATCCCCAGCTACACCGACGCTCCCGAATTCATGCGGACCGTCACCGAGCCGACTACCGAGGAGGACTTGATCGCGTCCTTCGCGGGACAGGACTTCCTGTTCGAACCGGGCAGCGAATTTCGTTACAACAATTCGGGCTATTTCCTGCTCGGGCACCTAGTCCGCAAAATCACCGGCCAGCCGCTGGCCGAGTACTGGCAGGAACACTTCTTCACGCCCTTGGGGATGAACGACACCAGCGTTCACGATCCCGCCGCGGGGCTGACGAACGAAGCGAAAGGCTATTCCTTCCAGGACGGCAAGGCGACGCTGGCACTCGATTGGAACATGACTCGAGCCGGAGGCGCCGGGGCGATCGTATCGACCGTCCAAGACCTGTTCCGGTGGAACGAGGCCGTGTTCGGCGGCAAAGTGATCGGGGAAGACAGCCTGACGCGGGCGTTGACCGTCAGCGAACAGTCGCAAGATTCCATGCGGTATGGCTACGGCTGGACGATCAACGAAGATCGGGGGCTGCGTGAAGTCAGCCACAATGGCGGGCTGCAAGGGTTTCTCAGCCACTTGGCGTGGTACCCCGACCAGCGGTTGACGATCGCCGTGCTGCACAACGCCTCGCCGCCGGTACCGGCCATGACACCCGGGGCGGTCGCAAAACGACTCGCCGAAATCTTCCTGGCCGACGACATGGCCCCCACTCCGGATCGCCAAGTCGACACGACGGTCGATCCGGCAATCTACGATCGCTACGTCGGTCGTTACGATTACGGTTCCGCCGTGATGACCGTTTCGCGGCAAGGCGACAAGCTGATGACCCGCATCACCGGCCAACCGACGTTCGAGCTGTTTCCCGAAAGCGAGACCAAATTTTTTCTAAAAGTCGTCGACGCGCAGGTCGAATTCGTCGTCGACGAACAGGGCGTATGTGTGGCGGTGAAACATACTCAGGGTCCCGTCCGGTTCCGCGCTGCCAAGTTGGCGGATGCCGCTCAAACGGCCGAACAGCTCGACGCGTTCCTCGGCATCTACGATTACCGATCGGCCAAAATGCGAGTCACCCGAGACGACACGCAGCTGTTCGCCCAGCTCGACGGACAACCGCGGATGCCGATTTACCCGATGGCCGAAGGCGTCCCCGCAGACAAGCGTGACGGAGCGTCCGGCGACACGTTCCAGTGGAAAGTCGTCGAAGCGAAGATCGAGTTCATTCGCGATGAGGACGGCAAAGTCATCGCGGCGAAACATACGCAAGCCGGCGCGACCTTCCGCGTCGAAAAAGTCGAATAGGCCCGCCGGGGTGCACCGCCCACGTCGCGCGCCGAAGTGGTTCGCTACCGTCCATCCGGTGCGTCGCTGCCCGCCAGGTCGTCCGCAACCCCGTCGTCCGTAGCCCGGTCGTTCGCGGACGGGTGCGAGCGATCGAGATACGCGAACAGGTCGCTCTCGACTTTCGCCAAGGTCCTGCCGTCGCCGCGTTTGCGATCCTTGAACGCTTGCCAAAAGCGAAAGGCGCGTCCCCAGCGAAACGGCCGAAAGACGACGACCAGCGGGTTGAATTCGCGACTGCCGCCAAAGAAGCGGGCTAACCGCACTGGTAACGAGTGCCAGCGCCACTTCCGACGCTCCGACCAATTCAACAACACCGTGCCGGGAGGTAATCTCGGGATCAACCGGCCTTGGATGTAGTCGTGCCAAATCGGGCTATCCGAATAGACCAACAACACGTACCGCCCCCGCGGACACCAACTCATCCACACGGCCGCATTCAACGCGAGTCCGTGTACGACGTAACCGACCAGCGCCAGTACGACCAACACCAGGAAAGCGGGCAACATCGCCAAGAACGCGAGGATTTGGAGCCATTTTCGCATCGGGTTCGCTCGCTGTTCGGGGCACTTTGCACCGTTCGATTGTCGCAAGTTCTTGCCGCCAAATAAACTGCGCCTGATGCTAGCAATGAACTCACCGGAGACGGCGCGATCACAACGCCCTCGGCCGATCAAAGGCAATGGAAAAATCCCGTGGTGAGCAATTCGGGTGAATGTTGCACACTTTCGCCGCTGCCGCCGCTGGTGGGCCGATGAACGACGACGGGCGTTGCGGACCTGTTCGCGGGCCGTGGTACTACACCTGCTTGCCTCCCGGAGAATCCCGCCGGCTAGATGAGTCGCCCTCCGAGATACGGATCGGTCGCGCAAGGTTTGGGTCTAGTGACTTAGGATCGTGCGGTAAAAAAATTTCCGGAACCTGTTGCGAGGAACTCGCCCTTCGGGTGCTTTGCACAAAAGGTTCCGGCAATTTTTTTTACCGCTCATTGCTTACACAAGCGGCAGGTTCGAGCCACTTCCCCGGCGGTGTGGAGAACCGGCACTTCGGTCGGCTTTATCCGTTTGGATGTTGACCTACGCATGTTGACCTACGTCGGGAGTGTGTCGCGATTGGGGCTCCGGAAAACCTTGCATTTTGGATAAAGCTATCCACTTACCCTTGCCAGCCGCGTGTCGCTCAGGCTCCGTCCATCCCGCTTAAGGGCTTCGTTTGGTACACTGACGCGAGACACTGTTTTCGAAAGCGGCAGGGATTTTTTTCCTGGTGGCTTCGCGGCGGTGACGGGTGCATGGGATCGCATATTCGGTAGATTTCGGTTCCCTTCGTTCCGAAGTCTGAATCGGCGATTCGGTTGTCGCGTCCTGATAGGTGCTTACGTTATAAATCGAAAGGGAATCAAAGGGAATCAAAGGGAATCAAAGG
This sequence comes from Planctomycetaceae bacterium, assembly GCA_007694185.1. Lineage (GTDB taxonomy): Bacteria > Planctomycetota > Planctomycetia > Pirellulales > Pirellulaceae > UBA6163. The sequence continues at coordinate 6,305 of RECD01000128.1, read as the reverse complement.
AAATCGAATGACAGATCAGAACCGTATCGAATGCTTGTTGCTGTCCCAGGAAGCTCTCCTTCAATCCGGTTGTCTGGATATGCGGATGGCAATGGGTGCGGCTGAAGCGGTGATGCTGGCTATCCGCGAAGGCAAGGTCCTATTCCCCGAAAAGATCGTGCAGATCTTCAATGACCAGACTCAAGAACGGATCAATTGTTTGCCGGCTACGCTGCTGCCGGAAAAGATTTGTGGTGTCAAATGGGTGTCAGTATTTCCCGCCAATCCCGAAAAGTTTGGTACCCAAAATCTATCGGCTGTGATTGTCCTTTCCGAAATCGAGCAGGGTTTCCCGATCGCGTTCATGGACGGGACGCTCTGTTCGAACATGCGGGTCGCCGCGATGGGGGGCATCGCCGCGAAACACTTTGCCCGGCAGGATTCGAAGAGCATCGGTTTCATCGGGGCGGGCGAGCAGGCCAAGATGCACCTGATCGCGATGAAGACCGTGATCCCGTCGTTGGAGGAATGCCGGATTTCTGCGAAGTTCGATCATGAAGAAAAGCAGTTCATCGACGAGTTGACCCCACTTTTCCCGAACATGCGATTCGTCGCAGCCGGCACGGACGCGCGGAAGGCGATGGAGGATTCCGATATCCTCGTTACGGCGACCAGCGCGCAAGCTCCGCTGCTCAAGGCGGCCTGGATGAAACCGGGTGCTTTCTACAGCCACATCGGAGGCTGGGAAGATGAGTATGGCGTTGCCAAGCAATGTGACAAAATCGTCTGCGACGATTGGGAAACGGTAAAGCACAGGACGCAGACGATCAGTCGGATGTACAAAGATGGGCAATTGGCCGATGACGACATCCATGCGAATCTGGTCGAAGTCATTGCCGGAGAAAAGAGCGGCCGTGAGTCAGCTGAGGAGCGCATCTATTTCAACGCCGTCGGACTGGCCTACGTCGACGTCGCCATCGCCTATGCCGCATACCAACGGGCCAAGGAAGCAGGAATGGGCCAGACGATCGACATCCAAGAAACCATGATCTTCCAACATGAAAAGCTGGCTGACTGGATTCGGATGTAGATTGATAAAGCGGGGTCGGAAGCCAAATGGGAGGCAGGTCGCGCCGCGATCGCGGGTAGGAAACCTATTCCGTTGGACTGGGCCTGGTTAATGATTAGTCCGTTGGTCCGAAGGAACGCCCATTCTCTGGCGCGGCCCGTATTCGCTCTGGCGCGGGCCGTATTCGCTCTGGCGCGGGCCGTATTCGCTCTGGCGCGGGCCGTATTCGCTCTGGCGCGGGCCGTAAGCGTCTCGGAAAATGGGTGGCACTTTCCTCAGGTGGCAGTTGGCACTTTTCTGAAGGCCCTGAGACGCCGTCGATCAACGACGGGTACTCAACCGGTCGAAGATGCATTCGTGATCGAATTGGCCCAATCATACCCCGAGGTTGCGGGTGGCAAGGGGCGTTTTTCCATTTGGTAAAGCTTGACCGTCTCGTCGACAATTTGACAGAGTTCGGCGAAGACCAATTTTTCATCGTCTCCGTGGCAGCCGCCATAAAAGAGGCCGGGACAACTGCCGACAAAACATTGGTCTTCGTCGGACCATTCGACCAACTTGACGTATCGAGCGGCAGCGTTCATGACTTAGATTCCTCTATTACCTTATTAACGGCGCGTTCTTGATATGTCTTCGCATCGTCGCCAGCTTTTCCTGAAACTGTAATGGGCTTTGAAACCTTCGGATGGACGAAGTTTCGGTGGCTCCCTCTTCCGCCAGATTTTTAAAGCCCGCTGCCTCCAAATCAGCAATGAGTTCTCTGATCTTCCGTGGCACAACGGATTCCTTTTGGCAAAATGGAGATCAGACGAATTTTAACACCGGTTCGATCCTAAACCCATCCGCCCGTGGGCCGCGATAAGAATCCGGAGGCGGTGATCCGGAAACCGAGCGTCTGCTGCCGATGCCCGGTCTGCGGCCGTTTTCTTGTTCTCGACTTAGGGCGTCTGGGGGGATTGGCGGAGTGCTTGGATGACTCGGTCGGCTAGGTCGGACAGGTCGGTTTCGTCGTATTCGGTGCGGCTGGCTAGGCTTGCTAGCGGGCCTGAGAGGGAGAAGCGGTGGCCGCGGGGGAGGTCGTTCAGGCCGAAAGCGGTGGCCGAAGGGATTCCCAGGGTGAAGCGATCGGCTTGGACGTGCAGCACTCGGTCTTCGATCGTCGGAACCGGGACGTAGACGCCGTAGTCCAACGCCGGGACCCACGGTTCTCGGACACCACGTTGGAGCGACCAGAGGATGTGGTGAAGTTTCCCGGTTCTTGAGTCGACCCAGATCATCGAACGGATCATGCCAGAGATGTTTTGGTCGCCCAGTTTCAGCACGGCGGGTGAGTCGTGGATGATCAGGGTTGTCCGGCGGACGACGATCTTCATGTCGTCCAACGACCGAGCGGCGGTTCGCAACACTTGGCCGGAAATGAAACCGAGTCCGGGTGCGGGGCGCCGGGCGGCATAGGATTCGGGGTCGCTGGCGATCGGTCCCGTGACGATTTGCCAACGCCCGCCGACTTTCATCGCCAAGCCGACGCCAATATCGGCCAGTACAGCCGGGGGGAGTTCGGGTGCGGCTGCGGCGGCATCCTGGTCGGCCGCGGCCGGCGTATCGTCTGCGGCGACGCCGGCGGTTTCGATAACGGGCTCCGTTTTGTCACCGGGATCCGTTTTGTCTTGGGAATTGCCTGCGTCTTCTGGTGTGGCTTCCGGGTTTGTTGTCGGCTCGCCGGCGGGCGCGGCCAGTTGTGTCGCTGCGGCTTGGCGTTCGGTTGGGTTTGCCGCGGGCCGATCGACGCGCGCCAGCAGCACGAAGCTGAGCAGTTCCGCGTTTTTCTTGACAAGCTCGCCGATTTGTTCGGCGTCGTCAGGGAGAACCCTCGGGTGGGCGATCAGGACGACGTCGGTCCAACCTTCAATTTCCGCGCGGTCCAACGGCGTGCCGAGCGAGATTTGCGTTACCGGCGGTTGGGTGTTGGCGGCCGCTGCCGATCGCGGCGATTCGCCGTGGGCGGCTGATGCCCATGGCTGGGAGACGGCGAACACCCACAGGATGATTCCCCAAACTGGGACTCGCCGTGCCGGGGGGGCGCCCGAGGCCTCTTCGTCCGCTTCACCACGCCCGCCACGCCCCCCGACTGGGGTGCGGGGCGGTTGCCGGTGGAGCTGTGTGAAAACTCGCGAGTTCGTTACAATCGTTAAAGCCAACTTGGAATCCCCATTTTGATCATGGCTGCCATTGCAACGGCTGGGCCTTGCCGAAGGCTCGACCGATCTCGCATTGGTGTGGGAAAGTAGCATCTGCCGCCCTTCGGTTCACCTTGATAGTCATGAGTACGACCGACCCGGCCTTCCAAGCGGTTGCCGACCAGCCGCCGAGTGGCAGGTTGAGGCACTTTGTTGACATCGTGCGGTGGCGTGCCGAGCGGTATGCGGATCAGGTAGCGTTCACGTTTCTGGCGCCCGCCGACGGGCAGAGCGAAACGATCAGCTACTCGGAGTTGGACGAGCGAGCTAGGCGGATCGCGATTGCCTTGGCGGAACAGGGCGAGCGTGGCGACCGGGTGTTGGTGGTTCAAACGCCCGGCCTCGATTATATCGCCTCGCTGCTCGGCTGTTTTTATTCCGGACGTGTGGCGGTACCAGTTTACCCGCTGGACCTATTTCGATTGCGTTCCAGTCTGCCGCGGTTGGAGGCGATCACGCGAGACGCTCGGGCTCGCACGGTGTTGACATCGGTCGAAGCGCTCGGCGGCTCGGCGAATGAATTGAAGGTGCTCGGATCGCTCTGGGGGTGCGGGGCGGAGGCGGTGATCCGCACCGATCGTCTGACGGACACTGCGGCGTCGGATTATCGGCCGGAGCGAATTCATTCGGGCGACGTGGCGATCTTGCAGTACACGTCGGGGACGACGGCTGACCCCCGCGGCGTCGTGTTGCGGCACCGGCATCTGTTGGCCAATGCCCAGCAGATCTACTCGGCGTATCACGTCCCCGATGCGGTCTGTGTCTTTTGGTTGCCGCCGTACCACGACATGGGATTGGTCGGCGGGTTGATGCTGCCGCTCTACGCCGGACGGCCGAGCGTTTTGATGAGCCCCACGTCGTTCGTCCAGGATCCGGCGGCTTGGCTGCGGGCGATCTCGGATTACCGCGGGACGACGACAGCCAGCCCTAACTTTGGCTTCGAATTGTGCCTTCGCAAGGTTCATGACGAGACGCTCGAATCGCTCGATCTGAGCTCGTTGCGGGTGACGATTTCCGGCGCCGAGCCGATTCGGGCGGCGACCATGCGGCGGTTCACCGAGCGGTTCGGGGCAAGCGGATTTTGCCCGTCGGCGTTCACGCCGGCCTATGGCATGGCCGAAGCGACGTTGGCGATCACCGGCAAACCGCGGGGCTGTTTGCCGCGGTCCGTTCGCTTCGCGGCAGAACCGCTGAGGACGAATCCGCCCACCGCCGTCGCGGCGAACGGTACGACGGTCGACGCGGCCGGCGGTACAACACACGCGAGGACTCGTTCGGTCGAAATCGTTTCTTGCGGCAAGCCGCTTGACCGGACGGAAGTGATCGTGGTCGATCCCGAGACGCGGGAGCGGCTTGGCGCGGGAATGGTGGGTGAGATCTGGGTGCGAAGTCCGGCGGTGGCGGGTGAGTATTGGCAGCGCCGCGAATTGAGCGAATCGACGTTCGGCGTGCGGCCCGGTTCCGACCCGGCGGGTGATTCCGACGAGGGCTTCCTGCGAACGGGCGATTTGGGGTTCCTCCACGACGGCGAGTTGTTCGTATCCGGCAGATTGAAAGACTGCTTGATCATCGCCGGGCGAAATCACTTCGCTCATGAAATCGAAGCGGCGGTGCAAGCGGTCGATCCGGCGCTCAAAGTCGATGGCGGGATCGCGTTCGGGATCGAACCGGATTCGCACTCGGAACCGGCGATGTCAGAAGCAGACGACATCGCGGCGGACGAAGCGTCGGCTGCGGGCGATGTCGCGGCGGCTGGCGAGCAGTTGGTCATCGTGCAGGAGTTGCTGCGGCCCAAACGGGTCGATGTCGCGGAACTGGTTCGTCAGATCCGGATGGAGTTGGTCGAGCGATTCGGGTTGGCTGTTGCGGCGATCTGTTTCGTCCCCGCGGGTACTTTGCCGAGAACTTCCAGCGGCAAGTTGCGGCGGGCTCGTTGCCGCGAGGAATACCTGGGCGGAGTTTACTCGCCGATTTTCCACTGGGTCGCGGCTCACGGGGCACGGGAATCAAACGGCGCGCCGGCCGCGAATTCGCTGGTGAATCTCGAAGTGAACTCTCCGGCTAACCCGCCGATGAACGGCACCTCCACCGCGGGCTTGAGCCACTCAAGCGGGGTGGTCTCGAGTTCCGCATCGCCGTCGAACGATCGCTCGGCGACTTTTGAATCCGGAGATCGCGGCGCGATCGAGCGAGTTGTGGCAGCCAGTTGGTGTGAAGTGCTCGAGCTGTCTGCGGCGGAGGCGAGCCAGCACTTTCTCGATCATGGCGGGCATTCGCTCGCCGCGTTGTCGCTGGTTTCGCGGATTCGCGACCGCTTGGGGATCACGGTCGACTTCGAGACGTTGATGCGTGCTCCTCGTTTTGGCCAACTGGTCGACGAAGTCGTGCGGTTGGTCGAGGCGGGTGATGGTGAACTTGCCACACCCGATCGGAATGGCGTGTCGGTTTCTGAGACGGCCCCAGCGAAACGCGACGACCGGTTGACGGCGAGTCAACAACGTTTTTGGCTGCTCGATTCGCTCGGGATGCGACAAGCGTTTTTGCATGTCGAGCTGTCGTTGCGGCTGCGCGGTTGTGCGGACCCGGAGCGTTTATTGCGTCGGGTCGCGGAGTTGCCGCGGCGTCACCCGGGGTTGCGATTGCGGATCGCGGTCGACGATTCGGGTGTACCCCGACAGCGGATTTCGGATGAACTGGAGATCGACGTTCGGCGGTTTGATTGGCGAACGGTCGCGGACGAGGATCAAGCGATTCGTTTGCGGGAGCTGCGTCGCGAGTTGACCGATGAACCGCTGGGTCTCGAGCAGGGCCCGGTGATGCGGGCCGCGTGGGTGCAATTGGCTCACGACGAAGCCGAGTTGAGCCTGATCGCCCATCACGCCGTTTGTGACGGTTGGTCGCTGCGTTTGTTGGCGGAGGATTTAGCAGCAGACTTAGCGGACAGTCCGGCGGACGAGACGGACGAGGCGGACGAGGCGGACGAGGCGGACGAGGCGGACGAGGGATCGTTGGGCGTTGCG
>RECD01000084.1 GCA_007694185.1 Planctomycetaceae bacterium | reverse complement strand
ACGCCACTTCGATCTGACCGATCGTCCGGTCGACGTTTTGTTTCCGCAACTCGCGATCCGGCGTCAAAAAGCCTTGGTGCGTCGACATCCCGATCAACGGCAACCCAAGCGCCAAGGCGCGTCGCTTGTATGACATCAACTTGGCATGACTCAACAACTCGTTCTGTTCGAGTTGATAAAGCAGCAACTCGACACCGTCGAAGCCCATTTGGTCGGCGATATCAAGGCACTTGTCGAAGTCCCGCAGTTCGTCGTTGCGGAACCGCCAGAGCGAATAGGTCGACAGCAAAATCGGATGGGTTTGTCGCGGTCCCACCGGACGTGACGCCGCGCCCGCTGAATCGTTCGCTTTCGCCGAGTCGCCTTCCGCACCGACGGCGCGGGCGAGCGGGACCAGCGATAATCCGGAGGCGAGTGCCAGGAAATTGCGACGGTGTTGAATCATGTCGACGGGACTATGGCGAAGGGGAGACGGGCAGCCAGAAAGACGGAACGGACGAATGAACCGGACGGGTTTTGTCGCTACTCAGTGTAGTCCGCCGAGCAACACGAGCGGGTTGGGGATGCCGACCGACGGACAGGCGCGGGCGGGCAAGCGACTCGCGAACCGCTGCGATTGTGGTTAAAACGGGACCAAGGCGAATTCACGCCTCCCGGTCACCTCCCCCGCGGGACGGTTGTTCGGCTGCCTGCACCTCGTTCCTGCTCTATTCTCACCTCTCGCCCGAACCCCTGCCGGGCGTTTTCGCCAAGGAGCTGCCTGATGAGACACCTTGTTCTTCCGCTGCTGTTCGCCACGCTCGCGTCGGTCACCGCGTCTGCTGCGATGGGTGCCGAGACACGCCCGAATTTCCTGTTCATTTTGGCCGACGATCAGGCGCCGAACGATTTCAAGTTTTACGACCGGACGTCGACGCTCGACGCCCCGAACATCGAAGCGCTTGCCGCGCGAGGGATGACTTTCGATTCGGCCTACCACATGGGTTCCTTCAGCGGCGCGGTCTGCACGCCGTCTCGGCACATGATCATGAGCGGACGCACGGTGTGGCACCTGCCGCCGGCACCTCGAGGTGCGGAAACCTGCCCGCCGGAACTGCAATTGCCGCAACAGACGCTACCCGCGGTTTTCAATCGGGCTGGCTACACGACGATGCGGACCTGTAAACAGGGAAACAGCTACGAGGCGGCGAATAAACTGTTCAAGATCCGGCGCGACGCGACCAAGCGGGGCGGGACGGACGAGTCGGGCAGCGCGTGGCATGCGGAACAGGTGCTCGATTACCTCGATCAACGCGAATCGGAACAGGCGACCGAGCCCTTCTTCATCTTCCTCGGTTTTTCGCATCCGCATGACACCCGGGACGGCACGCCGGAACTGCTGGCCAAGTACGGCGCGACCAATCACGAGGACCCCGACCAACCGCCCGCACTTCATCCCAAGCAGCCTCCTTTGCCCGAAAATTACCTGGCGGCTCATCCGTTCGACATGACTCATGCCGACGTGCGGGATGAGGTGGCGGTCAGCGGTGTGTGGCGGCGGCGGGACGAGGCGACGGTTCGCAACGAGATCGGGCGTCAATACGCCTGCGCCGAAAACATCGATATCCAGATCGGTCGCGTGTTGGCCAGGTTGGAAGAACTCGGCCAGCTCGACAACACCTACGTCATCTACACCGCCGATCACGGCATGTCGATCGGTCGACACGGCTTGATGGGCAAGCAGAATCTGTACGAACACACTTGGCGGGTACCGCTCGTCGTCGCCGGCCCCGGAATCGCAGCAAACACCCGCGTGCCCGGCAACGTCTACCTGCTCGACCTGCTGGCCACTTTCTGCGACCTAGCCGACATCGATGCCCCCGCGACCAACGAAGGGCTTAGCTTTCGGCCGGTGCTCGAAGGCAATCGTTCCGTCGTGCGGGACGTCCTGTACGGGGTCTACAGTGGCGGAGACAAACCGGGCATTCGGTCGGTCCGCAAGGGAGACTGGAAGCTGATCGAGTACGAGGCGCCGGGTCGGCAGGTGAAAGAAACGCAGCTCTTTCATCTGGCCGACAACGCAGCGGAGTTGCTGGTGCAGCATCACGATCCGGCGACGGTCGCTTTGGTCGAAAGTTCGCCGGAAGCGCATCAGTTGAACCTTGCTGACGATCCGCGGCATGCTGACAAGCTGACCGAAATGCGCGAGTTGTTGCTTGCGGAAATGCGTCGCCTCGATGACCCTTACCGGTTCTCGAACCAACCTGCGGATGACCTGCCGCCGCTTCCGGCGCGAAACGCCCCGCCGCGTCGGCAACGGCCGGCGAATCGCTGAGTTCGAACGCTGGGCGTGATTGCTCGAACCTGTCCGCCGTGCGAGCGAGATGTTTGCACGGTGGGATGAAATCGATCAGTGGGGCGGAACGCCGTTTGGAGCTACCGGCGCGGGTGACGGGAACGGCGCGATGGGTCCACCGAGCCCTGCTGGTCCGCCGCGTCCGGGCGGCCCGCCAGTTACCTCCCATGGGTCTCCGATCAATTCCTCCCAAACACTCCGCTGTTCAGGCCGCAGCACCGCCAGCGAACGCTCCAGCCACCTTTGTCCCAAGTCGAACGGTTGAAACGGGGGCGGGGCGAGCGGAAAACCGCCGAACCCGAACAGGTTTCCTGGGGGAGTCCCTTCGTGTGGCGGTTTGCCGTTCCCGTCGCGTGGTTGCGGGGAAAGTGCTTGGCCGGCAACCCCGGTCAGCCCAGGTCGACGCGGGCCGCCGCCGCTTCGTTGCGAGGGTGGTCTGCCGGGCGATGGCGACCCGCTCAGCGACGCGGATCGTCCCGACCTACTGCCGCCAGTGATCGGCCGGGGGCCAGGCGGTCGACGGAACTCCGATTCGATCTCGCGGATTTGCCGTTTCTGTTCACCGGTCAGCCCGAGCCTTTCCGCGACGTCCGGGTCTTGCAGGGCGCGAGCACCTTGCCATTGCAACGCGATCTGGCGAAGTCGCGTCCGCTGCTGCTGCGACAAGATTTCGCCGAGCGTCTGTTCGGATTCGCGAGCCGCGGCGATACGTAGCTGTTGCCAGCGTCCGGGCGTCCACTCATTGGCGTCATCCGGTCCATCGCCACTCGGCCAGAGCGGCTCCTTTTGGCGGAGCCATTGTTGCAGGGCATCTTGTTGATTCGAATCGAGCCGAAGGTCTGCGAGAACATGCGGCAGGGTCAGCAACATCGATTCGCGATCGGCTTGCAAACTTTTGAGGTCCGCGACGAGCGAGCGGACGCGGTCCTGGGTCGCGGCCAATTCGGCTTGGGCATCGGGGTTCTGCGATTGGGCGGCGATGAAGGCTTGGTAGTAATCGATCGCCGAATCGAGGAGACGCTGCCGCAGATGCTCCTCAAACGGGTTGTCGGAAAGTTCTTCTTCGGCGATCGAGATCATTTCGTCAGCGGCTCGCTGTGCCAACGCCAGACGTGCTTCGGCTTCGATCGACTTTTCCTGCTCGCGCCGCAGCGCCGCTGCGGTATTCGCCTGCTCGTTGGTGATCGCCGCGATGGCGACCGACAGACCCATCAGCCCCATCAGCATCGCCAGCACCGAGACGGCGACCGCGCCCGGGTGCCTGCGGACCCATTTGCGGGCGTGATCGATCAGGTTGGCTCGCCGCGCCAGGATCGGCCGTTCGTCGATGAATCGCCGCAGGTCGGCAGCGAACTCGGCGGCCGTCGCGTAGCGTTCGCCCGGGATTTTCGCGACCGCCTTGAGCAGGATGGTCTCCAGTTCGAACGGGATCCGGCGATCGATCTGGCGGGGTGGCAAGGGATCGGCGTGCAAGATCTGGTGCAACAGATGCTGACGATCGTTGCCGCTGAAGATCGGCGTCAAGCAGAGCCATTCGTACATCGTGGCGCCGAGCGAATAGATGTCGGTGCGATGATCGATCTCGGTACGACGCCCCGCCGCCTGTTCGGGGCTCATGTATCGCAACGTCCCCAGCAGGTCACCGGTTTGGGTTACCCCCGCTCCGGCCGTGATCTGTGCCAAACCGAAATCGGCGACCCACACCCGCCCATGGGTGTCCAACAACAGGTTTCCCGGTTTGACGTCGCGATGGACGATCCCGGCTTGGTGGGCGTAGTCGAGCGCGTCGGCGATCTGAGCGATGCTCTCCGCGATCTTTCGACAATGCTCCCGCGTCTGCGGTCGCGATTGTGCCCAGGATTGTGCGGGTGAGGTCGGATCGACCCGTAACGCTCGTAGCGTCGATTCGGCTAGTGTCAGCGGTTCGGCCGAGGCGAAGGCGATGGTCGGGTCAGTGGGCTGGTCTTCGCCGGAAGCCGGCCTGCCGGGGGTGGTCTGCTGCCGTTTCAGATCATCGATCAGGGCTGACAACGGTTGGCCGTTGATCAATTGCATCGCGTAGAAGTGAACCCCACGGTCGCAACCGACGGCATGGACCGGCACGATGCAGGGGTGGTGCAACTGAGCGGCCGCTTGCGCTTCCAACTGGAATCGCTGCAACTGGCGTTCGTCCATCGCGGCGGCCAGCGGCAGGACTTTCAAGGCGACCCGCCGCCCGAGCGACAATTGGATCGCTTCGTAAACGACCGCCATCCCACCCCGTCCGATTTCGCGAACGATCTTGAAGTCGCCCAGCGGTTGGCCGTCGTAGGCGGGGGGCAGACTTTGCGCATCCCGCGTGCCCTCGCCCGAACCACGGTCCGAACCGCGGCCCGCCTTCAGCGCCTGAGCCAATTCGATCCCGTCCAGGTACTCGCTCAATTCCTCGGCGATCTCGGGGGTCGCTTCCAGCAGCGCGTTGCGATCCGGTTGGCCGCCCGCTTCGCACTGCCGCAGGTAAATGCGAGCGGCCGTCAGGATCCGTGGGTCGATCGGTTCGTCGTCAGCGGGATCGGGTGAGTTCATCGGGCATCCGCGATCGGAGAAGACGGGTTGGCGATCAGCGTGAACTCGCGTTTGAGTCGGGTCAGTCCACGGAGCCACAACTTTTCGACGCTGTCGACACTGCGGCCCATTCGCTCGGCGATCACCGGAAAGGTCAAGTCTTCGAGATGCCGCAGCACGAGGACGGTTTGGTAGTCATCCGGAAGTCGGGCGAGGGCCTCCAGCACCTGATCACTTCGTTCGCGACGCATCACCCGTTGGCTGGGAGAGCTTCCCGGATCGACCAAGATCGCCCCCAAGGCCATCGTCGACCGATCCCACTCGGCTGCCAGTTGCAGCTCCAAGTCGGGGTTGCGGGCTTGCGTGCCGAAGTACCGCCGGGCGGTGTTCGCCAAGACATGCGCCAGGATGCCCTTCAACCAGGCCAAGAATTGCGGTTCGTCCGCTCCGGCGAAACGGGGGAAGCCACGATGGGCTTCGAGCCACGTCTCTTGAACGATGTCAGACGCGTCAATTTTCCCTTGGAGCCGCCGACCGATTTCGACTTTGGCGAGCAAACGGAGCAGCGGTCGGTGCCGCGACAAGATTTGGCCCAAAGCGCGATCATCACCCGCGCGGGCGGCTGCGACCATTTCCGCAAACGGGACTGGGAAGGACGATTCGAGCATCGGTGCCAAGGGGATCGAGGAGAAGCTGTCAAACGACCGTGCCTCGTCGGTTGAGAGCGTGCAGCGACTCTTACATAAAGTCACGCCCAGGAAGCTGAAACCGCCGCGGATTCTCAAAGTTACGAAAAAATTGGCGATCGCGATGGCAGTCCGTCCGTCACAAATCGTGCTTGGCCAACCGGTTTTTCCCCCAAGGTGAATTGTCTGGCACGGGTCGCTTCGGGGTCGGACACCAGTCAGCACGGGCGAAGTCGAAAAAAAATCAAAAGGGGCGGCGGTAGTCGGGCCTTGGGGGTGACTAAGTCAGGAACCGGGGGCGGCCTACTCCGCCGCATTTCGTTTCGGCTGCTCCCCCGTCACCTTCGCTCTCGAATTGGAGACTTCTCGATGAACCGTCCGACCACCTGGCTGATGGTGTCGACCTTGGCATCCGTCGCCCTGCTCGCCTGGTGCGGTTTCGCCCAGCAACCGCCTGATGCTCGCGATGACAGGGCGCAGGGCCCGCCGAGCGCGGAGCGAAATCAGCCGCCCGGTGATTTTCGGGGGCCCGGCGGCCCCGGCTGGCCTGGACGAGGATTCGGAGGCGGATTTGGAGGCCCCGATAGGGGATTCGGCGGTCCGGGAATGGGGGCAGGCTTCGGGGGGCCGATGCGACAGAAACGCGAAGTGCTGGAGCAGTACGATCACGACAACGACGGTTGGTTGAATCAGCAAGAACGGGCTGAGGCGAGAGTCTTTCTGCGATCGTTGCCACCACCGCGGGGCGGCTTCGGTCCTCCACCAGGAGGTGGTTTTGGTCCACCGCCAGGAGGCGGATTTGGTCCGCCGTCTGGTGCCGGCCCCGGCCGATTCGGTGGGCCGTTCGGACAACGCGAACCGGCTCGGCCCGGCGCACAGATCTCGCCTGGCGACGTGCAACCGGCCGAAGGCGAACTTTATGAAGCAAGTCTGCTACGGACGCTCTTTCTAGACTTCGAAAACGATGACTGGGAGCTGGAATTGTCCGAATTCCGGGATACCGATGTCGAAGTCCCGGCGACTTTGACTGTCGACGGCAAGCGATACCCGATGGTGGGTGTTCACTTCCGCGGGAACTCGTCCTACATGATGGTCCCGCCAGGCTACAAACGGTCGCTCAACCTGTCGCTCGATCTGGTCGACAAGGACCAGCGTTTGTTGGGCTACAAGACGCTGAATTTGCTGAACGGCGCCGAGGACGACTCGCTGCTCAGTACCGTGCTCTACTCGCACATCGCCGCCGACTACCTGCCGACGCCCAAAGCCAATCTGGTGCGGGTTGTGATCAACGGCGAGAACTGGGGGATCTACTCGAACGTCCAGCAATTCAACAAGGAGTTTCTGAGCGAACATTACGACAGTGCGAAAGGGACCCGCTGGAAAGTCCCCGGTTCACCCAACGCCCGAGGCGGCTTGGAATACCTGGGTGATGAAATCGAGCCCTATCGTGCCCTATTCGAGATGAAGGGGAGTGATGACAAGAAGGCGTGGCGCAAGTTGATCGAACTCTGCCGCGTCCTCGATCAAACACCGCCCGACGAGTTGGCCGAAGCGATCCTGCCGTTGGTCGACATCGACGAGCTGTTGTGGTTCCTCGCCATCGACGTCGCGGTCATCAACAGCGACGGCTATTGGACTCGCGCCAGCGACTACAGCATCTGGTTGGACAAGGAAGGTCGATTCCATTTCTTTCCCTACGACATGAACGAAGCCTTCCGAGCCGCCGGTGGGTCTGGCGGGCCGGGTGGCGTCGGCGGCCCGGGCGGGCCAAGAGGCCCATTCGGGCCCGGTAGACCGCGTGGAAGCTTTGGCCAGGGTGGCCCGGGTGGACCAATTGGCGAGCGTGGACCAAATGGCGAAGGTGTATCCCGCGGAACACGCGGCCCAGGAGGCCCAGGAGGACCAGGTGGCCAGGGTG
>RECD01000074.1 GCA_007694185.1 Planctomycetaceae bacterium | reverse complement strand
CTTCGATGGTCGCAACGTGTAGGGGCCCGTCACGATGCTGTCGAAGGAGAATTGGCCTTGTGAGTTCGATTCGCGATGTTGTTCGCCGATCCCGATCAGCGCCAGATCCACGCCCTCGACCGGGCGTTGGTCGAGGAAGTACTTGACCGAGCCCGACAGATCGAAAGTGCCGTTGACGACAAACAACCCGTCGCTGGCGTGCGTCGTGATCGCACCATCGTTGAGCGAGACTTGGCTTAAGGTGAGCGGCGATTGGCTGGCGATTGCACCGACCACCGAGAAGGTCAACCTGGCGACCGTGCCACTGCCGCTGATCGGCGTGCCGCTGGCCATCACCAAGGTCACTTGGTTTGACGTGGAAGTGTTTGTCTGCAGGCTCCAACCGCTCGTCAGGGTTCCGGTCGAAACGGATTGCAAGCTGAGCACGGAAGATTGAAAACCGATCCGCAGGTTGGCCGCCAGCAGGCCGTTGACGTCGGCCAGCGAAACAGGGATTTCGATCATGGCGCCCTGATCGGCCGTTACGGTCGGCAAAGACAGCACGGAGCCCTCATGGACAAATTCGTAGCCGCTCAACTTGACCGCTTCGCCACCGTCCAGGTTGACCACCCGCACGTCGACTCGGGCCGGAAAGTGTGCGGGCACCGTAGCCGTGATCTGGGTGCTGGTGACCACCACGACGTCGGTCGCTTCCTGTTCGCCGAACCAGACCCGCGCGCCGGGTTGGAACATCGCGCCGGATAAGGTGATCGCGGTCCCGCCCTGGGAGGTGCCGCGATTGGGCGAAATCGTCATCAAGGTCGGCTTGGCCTCGACGATCACCGCGTGCGGAGCCGCCGCGGTCCCGTGATAAACCTGGGAGACCCCATCGGTGGCGGTCAGGTAATACTCGATGCCGGGCGGTTGCATCGCGATCCCCGGGACGGTGACCAGCCATTCGTTGCCGCTGAGGAGGAACATCGGCAGGGGGGTGAAGTTGCCCGACGAGCCGCGTGGGCGGTAGTAAATTGTCGCGGATTCCACGCCGACGTTGTCGGTGATGACAGCGCGGACGCCGAAGCCCGTGCCGGGTTGGGCTGTGTTCTTGGGGACGTGAGTGATCTGGGGTGGGATCGTGTCCACGGCGGCGGCGGTGGCGACGTTCGAAAATGCCGATTCGGTCATGTCGGTCTGGACTACCGTGAACTTGTAGTACAGGCTCTGGGCCGGCAAGACATTCCAATCGACATACGTGGTTTGCTGCGGCGGCAAGACGGTCGAGCTGATCCGCTGGAAAGGTCCGTTGGGGTTGGTCGCGCGGTACAGGTGATAGCCAGCCAACAGATCAAAGTCGTCCTGGTTCCAATTCAGTCGGATGTGTCCCTCTTCGCCGTTGGCGGTCAACAGCATGCCGGCGACGCCCATCGTCTTCACCTCGAATCGGAAGCGTCCGACGTCATGCCCGGAGACCAGCCAGGCGTCATCGGCCGCGACCGCTCCCGAGATCCGCATCTGGTGAAACCCTTCGCCGGTCATCGGGGTGACCCAGAACGTCCCTTGCCAAGTTCGGGGCGTGATCCAGCCACCATCGCCGCCACCGGGCGCGACGCGGAAATCGGTGAACGGAGCGGACGGTCCGAACGTGACGAACGGTTGCACTTCGGGATCCATGTCCCGATTGAAGGTGATCGTGAACTCCGTCGGACCGGCTCCGATTTCCGGAACCGAATGGGCCGGCAGCCCGTTGATCGCGAGGCTCTCGACGAACGGCCAAGTGGTCTCAAACCCTTGGCTGGGGGCGGGCTGGTAATGGGCTCGTGGCGTGGTGAAGTTGTCGTGGTAATCGACGATCATGTGGTCGATCAACTGAGTATTGTCGGTTCCCCAAAAGTTGTCGTACAGCAGGGTGTGTCCGTCCGAAGGTCCGGAGGTTTGGACCCGCATCCAGCGGTTGATGTTCGGGTCCCAGGTCTTGCTGAGGAACGCGTTGTATTGAACTTGTTGAGGAAGCGTTTGTTTGACGTGTTCGATTAACCGGCCTTCGCCCGCCAATTCCTCCAATTGCGTCCATGTCCATTCCCCTGGCAGGCGCAGGATGAAGGAATTCCAACTGGCACGATTACCGTTGCCGCTTCGTACGGAAACCGGTTCATTCACGACACGCCAGGCGGAGTCCCTCCAATTACCGTTCTGGGTGATCTCCATGGCGCGAACGATCCGCGAACTCAACATGGGGTCGCCATGCAGCGTCGTCGGTTGATCATTCGCCCAGTTGGCGAACCCGAACTCGGATCCGTCCAGCCATTCCCACTGGTTCGGTTGTTGTCGGTCACTGAGGCCGATGAAATAGCGGTCGTAATTGGCGCTACCATAGGCCCGGAAACTAGGAGCGTTCCAAAGATAGGGAAACAGGATATCCCATTCCTCGCTCGTCGCCGCGGAGGCCACGTTGCCACCGAAGAAGCTTGCGATCGATTGGGCCAATTCCAACGACACCCGTTCCATCGGCAAGGTGACGTAGGTGTCGCCGTTTTCCAACACCTGCACGCCATAGAAAAGTCCCAGGTCGCCGGCTTCATTGGTCAAGCGATCCCTGAAGGAGTGGGTCTTGGTAAGTGTCAAACGATGGTTGCTTTCGTTGTCTTGCAAGAAAACGCTGTTGTAGATTCGCGCGTTGGGCGGATTCAGCCGCCCGGCGGAGAAGAGCGAGGTATCCATGATGTTGAACGAAATGCTGCCGCCACCTAACAACCGGTGAAAGTGGGTGTTGCTGATCTCGCTGATGCCGATATTAATGCTGTGGGCATCCCAATCGAAATAGAGGTGATCTCCCTTGGCAATCGAACTCAGATTCGGGTTGCGGATTTTGGCATATTGCAACTCCGCCCTGCCGCCAGACTCCACCGAGATGTTGGTCCGCTGGCCCGAAACCAGGTACGAAGGGAAGAGGTTAACGGGTTGCTGCTCGGTTCCTTCGACGATCAGCCGACCGCGGACGATCAGACTCCCGGATTGTGGTCCGGGGTTGTACGGATCGCTGCTGATCGCGCCCCACTGGACCTCGGTGCCCGGCAGCACTCGCAAGGTAGCTTGGGGCTCGATCAACACCGGGCCACCGATGATCCACAGGTGATCGGCGGTCAAGTCCATGTCTTCGCTGATGACGCGTGGAACGTCCTTGCCGCGTTGAACGATGTAGCGGAAGTGATCGACCCGGGTCAGCGTCGGGCGGTTCTCGTTCCAGCCATCCTCGAAGGTGAAGGTGATCTGAAAATGGATCACGTGATCATTGGGGGCATCGGGGCTGACCGTGAACACAAACGGCTGGCCCACGCCGACGATCGAACCGGCCGCGTTGTAGAGGATCGAGTTGTCCTTGAGGGCGAACGGGCCGATGGTGCCGAGTTGGACCGTATCGGTGGTGATCGTCACGTACGGGTCGGGTAACACCGCGCCTGGGGCTTGCGCCTTCAACTCGGCGACCACATTTTCGGCGAAGCCCGAGCGATTGATCGCCTCGATCCCGATGTGGAGCGTTTCGCCTGAATCGACGCGGCCATCCCCGTCGTTTCCTGGAGCGATGTCGGGCCCATCGAACAGCCAATTGGAATGCAGCGACACGCCGGGCTTGGGCGGTTCGGTCAACGCCTTGAAGGCATCGACCACGGTCCCTGAAGCGGCGATGCTGCCCATGATGAAACGGTTGGAATAGATCTCTCGTTGCCAAAAGTAAGAACGCATCAGGGCGGCGATGCCCGAGACGATCGGCGCGGCCATCGACGTGCCGCTCCAACTGGCGTAATTATTTGATTGTGGCAGGGTGCTGTAGATCGACGTACCCGGAGCCCGCACTTCGTAGCCGGAGTTTGAAAAGCCGGCCAGTCCACCCGAGGGCGTCGAAGCCTCGACCCCCAACACGTAGGGAAATGCGGCCGGGTACATCGGAGCGACGGAAAAGGGAACGCCGTCGTTGCCCGCGGCGGCGACCAAAACGGCTTGGTTGAGCGCCACCTCCAACGCGTCGGCGACGATTTGGGAACGTTGGTAGCCGCCGAAGCTCATGTTGATGACGTCCGCGCCGTTGTCGGCCGCGTACAGGATCGCCTCGGCGACGTCATCGATCGTGAACACGCCCGACGCCTGACCGGCGCGAACGGCCATGATTTGGGTATTGAACGCGACGCCGACGCCCCCCTTTCCGTTGAACGCTTGCGACCCGATGATGCCGGCCACGTGGGTGCCGTGGCCGTGCAAGTCCATCGGATCGCCCGAATGGGAGCCTTGGTTGGAGACCGTGCTCGCCCCGTGGATGTCATCGATGAAGCCGTTGTTGTCATCGTCGATCCCGTTCCCCGCGATCTCGCCCGGGTTGACCCACATGTTGCCGACCAAGTCTTCGTGTGTGTAATCGACGCCGGTGTCGATGACGGCGACGACAACCGTCCGGTCGCCACCGGGGTAGACCCCGTTGCGGTTGAGGTGATCCCAAGCTTTCCAGATGTTCGCGGCGTTGTGATACCACTGGGTGTCATAGCGGGGATCGGTTGTGTTGTCCGGCAACCCGTCGATCACGGGCGGAATTTCATAAAGCGGCTTCCAGCCGTAGTTCGGCTCCGCGTATTCGACCTCGGGCAGTTGCCGGATCACGTCGAGCTTGGCTTGGATGTCTTGTGCCGCGTCCAATTCCAACCGATGCCACCGCGACAACTCGTTGCGGGCGACGAGGTACTGTGACTCGGGCGCCGCGTCGATGTCCATCGACGTGACACCCGACAACGCTCGGTTGCCGCCGGCCTCAGCGTCGACGGAACGAAACGCCGACCGGCTGCCGGTAGCGCCGGAGGCGATCAAAACCGAGATCAGGTTGTCGGGGGTGCGACCTTGGGGGATCGAAAGGTACGGGCCCACCAGCGGGGCGTGGTTCGGCTCGCTCGCCGCTAGTGAATCAGGGTCCTTCAACTTGACCAGAATTTCCTGTCCGAACCAGTCGACTCCGACTTGTGGTTGGCGTGGCGGCGCATCCCAGGTGTCCTCGAAATCCTCCGTCAGCCACACGTCGGCCGGTTCGGCGGCAGGGCCCGCCGCATCGCCAAACGGCAGGTCCGCAAAGCCGGTGGCACTCAGTGGCAGTCGCGGTTCGAGCGATTCCATCACCAATCGCCGCCGCCGAATTGTCCCCCGGCAAGTGGTCTCGCGGGTGATCGCGAACCAACTGCCGATCATCGATGGATCGGAAAAGCGTCCACAAGAAGCAGCTAGGAAAGATCGTGTGCTGCGTGATCGACGCACAGAATTCGAGGCCTTGGGGCGACCTTTCATGACGAAACTCCGAATGGATCGAACGGACCGGGGGCAGGCGTTGGAATCGCGGCAGGAAGGCTCCCCGCTAACTTGGCGTAGCCCGGGCCGTGTCGGTCACGCGGATTTTTCAGAATCTGTCGGATCGGATGTTCGCACCGACAGCGGTGGCGGCAATGGGGTGACGCGGGAACCAAAAAACCTCGCCCGTCCCCGGTTTCGACGCCACGCTCCGCGAATTGGCTCTCAGCCAGACGCCGGCGGGAATCCCATGATGGCCCGCAACATCTTCAGGGCGCGGGCACGCCGCATGAAGAACGCACCCTTGGAACAGCCGAGTCGATCGGCTGCCTCAACCGGGTCGCAGCCGTCGAGGTAGTGAGTCTGGAGCAGGTCGCGATAGGGGTCCGGCAAGCGGGCGATGTTTGCGTGCAGGCGTTGACACTCCTCGTGCCGTGTCGCTTTCGAGCAGGGGCCGGAATCTGAGTCGGCGATCAGGTCCAGCAGGATCGCGTCTTCGGCTGACCCGTCGCCTCGACAACCGGTCACCGACTGGCCGGTGGTCATCCGGCCGTAGCGTTTTTCGGCCCGCAGCCCACGCAGGGCGTCGAGCAGGTTGTGGTGAGCGATCTGAAAAAGCCAACCTTCGAACGAGTTGGTCGGGTGGAAGGCGACGATGTCGAAAACGGCCTCCATGTAGGTCTCTTGAAGGATGTCTTGCTCATCGATTAGCCCCTGGAACTCACCCAGTAGCAATGGGCGGATCCGTTGTCGAAGGCTCGCGTCGTGTTTACGAAACAGATCCAATAGCGCTTCCACATCGCCGTCGATCGCAGCCTGGAGTTGTGCCTGTGATGAGTTCATCGTTCGACGTGGTGAGCAGAGACGCGAGACAAACCGAACGGGTGTTTCCCTCCGGCGACTACGATCCACGCCAGCAAGTCGTCGCGCGGGGAGAACAGGTGTCGGCAGGAGGGAATCCAGGTCAGTTCACGGAGTTCGGACCGAACTCTCGACCTTTCCGATGATCGGTCGACGGCGGGGTGAAAAGTGGTGCCTTTGAGGTACAAGGCCTCGACCATGATCTGCCAAGTGACGTGCAGATGCAACCGGAACGCCGGTCAGCCAGCGCAAAGACGAGCCTAGGACGGCAAAGTCGGTCCCGGATGCTGGCAGCCGTCGTTTGGCTGACGTGACCAATATTGAGCCAGCAGCGTGCCGGTCAGCATGCAGCCGAAGGTGTAGGCGGCGGTCGGGAGTGCCGCGGAAGGGGTTTCGGGGAACAACGTCAGCACCAGCCCGGTCCCGAGGCCGGCGTTCTGCATCCCGACCTCCAGCGTCAGTGCCCGGCGCATCGGGTCGGGCAATCGCATCAGCCGACCTCCGGTCCAGCCCGCTGTGTAGCCGAGCAGGTTGAGGAGCAGTAACGACAACAGCAGCGTCGGTGTCGCCCCGCCCAGCCGATCGCGGTTCAGCCCGACGACGACCGCGATGATCCAGAGGATGGTCGCGTTGGCGATCAGCGGTCCCCACCGGGACATCTGGCTCGCCACGGCCGGGACGACCCGGCAGATGCCGTAGCCCGCCAAGACCGGGCCGACGACCGAGAATAGCAGTTCGCTGAAGACCTGTTGTTTGTCGAGTTGTTGCGAAAGCCCTTGAGAAACCCCCAGTGTCGCGGCGAGCGTGAAGGGGACGATCAGCGGCGAAAACAGGCTGGCCGACGTCGTCAGGCTGACCGAATAGCTGACGTTGCCCCGGGCGGCGAGCGTCAACACGTTGGAGGCCATCGCCCCGGGGACGCAGCCGACGACGATCATGCCGGTCAACAGATCAGGTGGCAACCGCAAGGCCGAGCCGATCCCCCAAGCCAGCAGCGGCATCGAGCCGTATTGGACGGCTGTTCCGCCCAGGACCGCGGGCCAATATCGCCTCAGTTGCCGGATTTCGTCCGGCGGCAACAGGCAGCCCACGGAGAACATCGCGACGGCGATCAGCGGCATCAGTAGGCCGGCCTGTTTCGTCAGCACGAACGGGTCGAAGCCGACCCATCCCAGCCCGGGCCACAGATAGGCCAGCAAAGAGGAGAGGATCAACCAGAGCAGCAGGTGGCGTTGAGGCATCTTCGCGGGCGGATGAAGGATACGGCCTGAATGGGGACATGGACCTGCTGCGAAGTAGGCCTTGCGACTGGGGATCGTCTATCATGGGATGGAGATCAGCAAGCCATGTTCCTGCTTTCCTGTGCCCGTTGGGTCGGCCGGCACCCTCGTGCTGTGTTCCCATTGAAAAT
>RECD01000247.1 GCA_007694185.1 Planctomycetaceae bacterium | reverse complement strand
TGTTAGACCGGAGGGCTTGCGCCCTTCCGCTGACGTGGCGGGGTAACTTAGCGGCCCGGCGCGAGCCGTCCGGTACGTTGGCGATTGTTAGACCGGAGGGCTTGCGCCCTTCCGCTGACGTGGCGATGAATGCGGCCTACGGCTGGTGTTTGCTTTGCCGAAGGACACCCGTCGAGGTGCTCAAGCGAAAGGTGCTCAACGTCCGATTAGCAACAGCACGCCTGCGGCGATGGCCAGCACCGCCATCACGGCGCCCTTTTGCGCGAAGGAGATGTCGACGAAAAACAACGCGCCTTGGATGATCAGCCAAACGGCCAGCAACAGCATGCCCCAGCTCTTGGTTTTTCCCCACACCATGGTTCTGTCTCTCTTGAAAGTTGATTGGGCATTCACGACGCTCGACTTGGGTCGAGCTTTGATCGGTTGAATTGCCTTGATCCGAAGGCGCGATCGTCACGCCGGTGATTTGCGTCGCGATCGATCGGCGAGCGACCCGCGTGGGGTTAACCTATCGCTCGGGCGCGGCCCGGAATAGGTGAGGCCAGAGGTTGGTTGATCGCCGCAGCGTGCGATCCGCAAACGATAAACGGCAGCTGGCTGAATCCCGCCCGATAGGAGACGCCACCGCCCCGCGGTGCCGAACGATTGGTCGCGTAAACCCGGGAGGCACCCGGAGGTTGTGCGGGCTTGCGCCAGGTGGTTTGATGGGGGCTCTTTCCGGGGTGGGGAAGGTCCCATCCGCAGCCTACGACCGCTAGCGAATCAGACGAATTTGTCGACCGATCCACTCCCCGCCGTGCCTGTCGCCAAGAAGAAATCGCCTGGCCGTTCGCGATCGCGAGCTGGCGCCGATGCTGCGCGTTCACGGTCACGTCCGTCCACGCTGATCGACCTCCCCGTGATGCTCGACGAGTCGTTGGGGCTGGCGGGCCGGTTTGCGACTTGGCAGCCCGGGGACGTTTTGGCGTTCGACGGGGTATTCGGCGGCGTCCGGTCGTTGGTCGCCGCGGCGCTGGCTCGGCACGTTTCACACCTGCTTGTGATCGTGCCACAGGCGGTTGAAGCTGACATCGTCGCCGGCGATTGCCGGGCGTTCGGGGTTGCGCAGTCGCTGACCCTGCCGTTGAGCGCTTCGGACGGGACGCCCGATTCGATCCGCGATGCGGACTTTGCGGAACGCTTGCAGACGTTGCAGCGGTTGCGGGGGCGGGTTGCGGGCGATGCGGAGCCGCTGGTGTTGACCGCTTATGTCGGGGCGGCGATGCAAGCGGTCCCGAGCCCCGAGTCGGTGGCGACGGCGACCCGCAGGTTGGCGGTCGGCGACCGGGTCGACGACGAGGGTTTGCGGCGGTGGTTGGCTGAAGCGGGATTTCACGCTTCGACCGGCGTTCAGTTGCCGGGGGAATTCAGTCAGCGTGGGGGGATTCTCGATATCTTTTCACCGGACCAACCGGCGCCGATTCGGATCGAGTTGTTTGACGACGAGATCGAATCGATCCGGCGGTTCGACCCGGCTAGTCAGCGGAGCATCGAAACGTTGTCGGCCGTCGATTTGGCGGCGATCGGTTCGGGGCGCGAGGGGTTTGGGCCGCTGGCCGATTATTTGCCGAACGACACGGTGGTGTTGATCGTCGACCCGAACGAGTGCCAGAAGTCGTCGGAGCAGTTGCTCCAGCGGTTGGCGGAGACCGATTTGTTCGTCGATTTCGCAGGGTTGTTGCGGAGTTTTCGTGGCCACCGGATCGCGACCGCGACCTCGTTGCACGAGGCGACCGACGGGCCGTTGGTCGATGTGCGGGCGACGACGGTGGAATCGTTCGTCGGGGCGATCGATCAGACGCGGCAACGGGTCGATTCGGTCGCGGCGGGACACGACGTCTTTGTGATCGGCGACACGCCGGCGGATGGCGAGCGGTTGACGGAATTGTT
This sequence comes from Planctomycetaceae bacterium, assembly GCA_007694185.1. Taxonomy (GTDB): domain Bacteria; phylum Planctomycetota; class Planctomycetia; order Pirellulales; family Pirellulaceae; genus UBA6163. Next base: position 5,674 of record RECD01000247.1, on the reverse strand, counting down.
GACCGACACCGACGCGGCGCGGAGCGGGCGGCTGCACTTGGTCGTCGCCGAGTTGAGCGGCGGGTTCCGGTTGACCGACCTTGACGTCTTGTTGCTGACCGGCGCCGAGTTGTTTCACCGCAGCCCGGTGCGGCGGGGTCGCACGCGATCTCGCGGCAAGCCGATCGACACGCTGACCCAGCTCGAATCGGGCGATTTGGTCGTCCACCTGTCTCACGGCATCGGGCTGTACCGCGGCCTGCGGCATATCGACAGGAACGGCCAGCAGCAGGAGCACCTGACCATCGAGTTCGACGGGGGGACGTTGGTCTACGTGCCGGCGTCGCGAATCGGGCTGGTCCAGCGGTATGTCGGGGGCGGCAGTTCCCGTCCGCGGTTGGCCAAGATCGGCGGGCAGGGTTGGGCGAACGCTCGGAAGAGCGCCGAGAGTGCTGTCCAGGACATGGCCGGTGACTTGTTAGAAATGCAAGCGGCGCGTGCGACCAAAGTCGGCATCTCGTTCGACGCCGATAATCACTGGCAACACCAATTCGACGCCAGCTTCCCGTACGTGCCGACGACCGACCAGACGCTCGCGATCGACGCTTGCAAGGACGACATGGAACGGCCGCGGCCGATGGACCGGTTGATCTGTGGCGACGTCGGCTTCGGCAAGACCGAGGTCGCGATGCGGGCGGCGTTCAAGGCGGTGGTCAGCGGCTATCAGGTCGCGGTGTTGGTGCCGACGACGGTGTTGGCTGAGCAGCATTACCAGACGTTCATGCAGCGGATGGCGGAGTTTCCGTTCGAGATCGCTAAGTTGAGCCGCTTTGTCACGCCGGCTGACCAGCGGAAGACGGTCGCCGACATCGCTGCCGGCAAGGTCGACATCGTCATCGGCACGCACCGGTTGGCGAGCAAGGACGTTCGCTTTCAGAACCTTGGGCTAGTCGTGATCGACGAGGAGCAGCGGTTCGGCGTCGAGGTCAAGGAGCGGCTGAAATCGCGGTACCGGAACGTCGACGTGATGACGTTGTCGGCGACGCCGATCCCGCGAACGCTGCACATGGCGCTGGTCGGCGTCCGCGACATCAGCAACTTGGAAACGCCCCCGGCGGAGCGGATGGCGGTCGAAACCCGCGTTTGCCGTTGGGACGACAAGGTGTTGCGGTCGGCGATCGTCCGGGAACTGAATCGTGGCGGCCAGATCTACTTCGTCCACAACCGGATCGGCGACATGGCGGCGATCGCCGAAAGGATCAAACGGGTGGTTCCCGAAATTCGCTTGGTCATCGGCCACGGCCAGATGGGGGAACATCTGTTGGAGCGGGTGATGGTCGATTTCGTCGAACACCGTTTCGACCTGTTGTTGGCGACGACGATCATCGAAAGCGGGCTCGACATCCCCAACGCGAACACGATCTTCGTCGACGACGCCGACCATCACGGGCTCAGCGACCTGCACCAACTTCGGGGCCGAGTCGGCCGCTACAAGCACCAAGCTTATTGCTACCTGTTGGTCCAGCCGCACAAGCATTTGACTCCCGAAGCGGCGAAGCGGTTGCGGGCGATCGAGGAGTTCAGCCAGATGGGGGCGGGGTTCGCGCTGTCGATGCGGGATTTGGAAATTCGCGGCGCAGGTAACCTGCTGGGGTCGCAACAGAGCGGGCACATCGCGGCGGTCGGCTATGAACTTTATTGCCACCTGCTGGAGGACGCCGTTCGCCAAGCTCAGAACCTGCCGCCGAAATTGTCCGCCGACGTCGACATCGATCTGCCGGTCGAAGCCTGTTTGCCGCCGGAATACGTCGCTGATCTGCGGCACAAGATCGATCTCTATCGGCGGATCGGCAAGATCGATCACGTCGACCAGATTCGCGAATTGGCGGCTGAGCTGCGCGACCGGTTCGGGCCGCTGCCGCCGCCGGCGATCCGGATGTTGCAGTTGGCCGAATTGCGACTTGATGCCGCCGTTTGGCAGATCGCGTCGATCCAGCACGACCCGCGGTTCATGATCCTGAATTACGGCGACCGTCGCCGCGTTGAAATGCTCGCCAAACGTTCGCCGGTCGACGTGCGGATCGTCGATTCCAAGCGGGCTTACGTCCCGACCACCGGATTCGACATCGAAGAACGCTCCGGGCGGGCGTGGTTGGAATTGGCCAAGATGGTGTTGTCGGGAACGGGCAAACCGGTCGAACGGACGACGAACAACGCGGCGGGATCGAACGGAAACGGGCAACGGCCGAGCGACGGCGGGACGGTCGCACCCGGTTCGGGTACGAATCAGGGTTTGGGTTTGAATTCGAAAGCTACGTCTCGATCGCCCGCGTCGGCAGCAAACAAGCCGCTCGGGAATTCGCCGACGAAGCGTGCGGTTCCTCCAGTTCGCCGGCCGTCGGACGTTCGAGACACGAAAGGCCAACCGCCCCCGTTGGCGGCGCTGCGCAAACCGAAAGCGAAGCCTAAACAGAATCCGAATCCAGAACCCCAAGCGGAAGAACCCTGATGAAATGTCTGATGCCGCAATCGGTGATGTCGAAAACGCGACTGCCATGGTGGGGATGCTGGCTCTTGGCGTTCGTTTGGGCAATGGCCGGCGGCGCGGAAGCGCAAGTGCAGCCTGCGGAGAAAACCGTGCGTCCGGCAGCGGACCTGCGGGTGGCCGCTGAATCGACCGAGCCCATTTGGAAAGCCGGGTTGGCGACGGCGATCATCACGCCGCGCGAACCGGTGTGGTTGGCCGGTTACGGGACGCGGCGAGTTCCTGAAGGCAAGCTGCATGACTTGTGGGTCAAGGCGCTGGCGTTGGAAGACACCTCCGGTCGCCGCGGCGTGTTGATCACCAGCGATTTTCAGGGCGTGCCGAAATCGATGAGCGACCCGGTTTTTGAACAGTTGCATAAAGAGCATGGGCTGGAACGGCATCAGGTGATGTTCAGCTTTTCTCACAACCATTGTGGGCCGCGGCTAGGGGATGATTTGGTCGACTATTATCCGATCGACGAGGAACAGGTCGAACTGGTTCGGCGTTACACGCTCGAAATGGAAAAGCTGGTCGTCGACCTAGTCGGTCGGGCACTGGCCGACCTGGCGCCGGCCGAGTTGGCGATGGGGGAGGGACGGACGACCTTCGCCGTCAACCGGCGGGATAACCCGGAAGCGGACGTCCCGCAGATGCTGGTGGACGGGGTGCCGCTGCGGGGGGCGGTCGACCATACGGTGCCGGTGATGACCGTCCGGCGGCCCGGAGGCGAATTGGCCGCGATCCTGTTCGGCTACGCCTGCCACCCGACGACGCTCAGTTTCAACTATTGGTGCGGCGATTACCCCGGATTTGCGCAGCTCGAGCTGGAACGGGAATTTCCCGGCGCGGTGGCGATGTTCGTCAACACCTGCGGCGGCGACCAAAACCCGGTACCGCGGCGGACGGTGGAGTTGTGTCAGAAGTACGGCGGGATGCTCGCCGAAGCCGTCCGTCAAACGCTGGAGAAGCGACTCAAGCCGATCAGCGGCGGGTTCCGCAGCGATTTCGAGCTGATCGAGTTGCCGTATCAGGATGTGATGAGTCGCGAGGAACTGGTCGCCTTAGTCGACGACCGCAACGCGATCCGTGCGCGTTGGGCCAACCGGATGATCGGCATCCTCGACTCCGGAGGCGAATTCGAAAGCGCCTACCCTTACCCGGTGCATGCTTGGCGGTTGGGCGACGAGTTGCTGATCGTCGGCATGGGGGCGGAAACCGTCGTCGACTATTCGCTGCGGTTCAAGCGTCAGTTCGGCGAGGGAACCTGGGTATTCGGTTACGTCGACGACATGATCGCCTACATCCCTTCGCGACGGGTTTGGGAAGAAGGCGGGTATGAAGGGGGATCGAGCCTGTACGAGTACGGCCGTCCGGCACTCCGTTGGGCCGGCGACATCGAACAGCGGATCGCCGATTCGGTCGGGCGGTTGGTCGAGAGTGTTAAACGACAGCCTTGACGAGCGGATTGCGGGGTGCAAACGCGAATCGCATCAGGCAAAACGGGCGTTCGGCTCGGACTTCGGTCGTGATTCGTCTTGACGCACGGGCCCTCGGTTTCGGATGAACCGACACGGACAAGATTTTTCTTGAGCCAAAGTGTCGAAATCATTCAGAAAAAGTGGCGGGGTCCTACCTTGATCACCCCTTCGGTCAACCGAGTCCTGATCCTTGGCTACGCGGCTTGGGCCGTGCTGGCGGGGCTGACGGTCGCTTCGGCGCAGATGGCCGGGGCGTACCTCTCCGACCCGATATCGGCGGCTTACCAGGACCCGTACGCGATCCATCCCAACGGCTCTTACGGCTTCGGCGGCGGCAATGCCAACGGGCTGATCGACCGACCGATTTTTGACGGCCAGCTCCTCAGTTCGATGTTTGCGGCGCCTCGGGCCCTGTTCGGACCGACGGACCCGTTTCGGGGACGGATGTTCTTGCGAGGCGAGTACTTGGGATGGCAACTCGACCCGATGGACACGCCGCCGCTGGTCACCACGAACCCCACGGGGACGCCGCAGAATCAGTCCGGTTACCTCGGCGGATTCCAGACGCAGACGTTGTTCGGCGGTGAAGTGAACGACGAGTTCCGTTCGGGCTTCCGCGTCCGCGGCGGCTGGTACGTCGACGCGTCGCGGTACTGGGCGATCGGCGGCGATTACTACCAACTCTCGTCAGGCGGCGAATCGTTTTTCGCTTCCTCCACCGGATCGCAAATCCTCGCCCGGCCTTTTTATGACATCGTCGGGGGACGCGAATCGGCTCAATTGATCGGGTTCCCGGCTCGGGTTCGTGGGGACGTCGGGATCGACGCGACGACCAAGCTCCGGTCGTTCGGCGTCAACCTCCAGGCCGACGCGATCAACCCGCCGGGGCACGCCAGCCAAATCGCGAACGATTGCGCTCGTGAACCGCGAATGGACCTGATCATCGGGTACCGAAACATCAACCTGGAGGACCAACTGAGCATCCGGGAGAACCTGACCGCGCTGGTGCCTCCGGGTGGCACGGTCAACCTGCGGGAATCGTTTTTGACCGAAAATCAATTCCACGGCATCGAGCTCGGTTACGTCCGCGAGATCCCGTTCGGCCGTTGGTGGTTCGAAACCAGCGGCCGGATCGCGCTTGGCAACAATTCTCAAACGGTGACGATCGCGGGCGAAACGCAACTGATCGAAGCCGGCGTCCCGGAAACCTTTACCGGCGGCTTGTATGCCCAGCGGACGAACATCGGCACCTACGAACGCAGCCGTTTTGCCGTTGTCCCCGAGTTGGGGGCGACTTTGGGATTCCACGTCACCCCACGGATGAGCATCGCGGGTGGATACTCCTTCGTCTACATCAGCAACGTGGTGCGGGCCGGGGACCAGATCGATACCGACCTGAACCCGGGACTGATCCCGGTCGAAGACAACCCGTTGACCGGCCCCTTGCGTCCTCGATTTATCTTTCGCCAGACCGATTTCTTCGCCCACGGCGTGACTGCCAGCGTCGACTTCCGATTTTGAGCTCCGGTTCGGGCAAAAGGTCTTGGGCGCCTCGGGGGGATAAAGCTCGAGTTCAAAAGCCCGCTGCGAAGCGAGGCAGAGCCCGTACTCAGCGAGAGCGGTACTCGCACTCAGCAAGAGCGGTACTCGTACTCGACACCGCCACCCACCCAGCCAGCCGCCCACCCAG
>RECD01000284.1 GCA_007694185.1 Planctomycetaceae bacterium | reverse complement strand
AGTTGCTGCGGGATGCAAGCTATCGTGGTGTCTCTAGTTATCTCCGGATTTTTTGGCCTCAGTCAACCCAAAGAACCTGACTTTTTACGGCGAGTCGTTCAAGCTGGCGAAAAGAGAAAACCTGTACAAATCCGGGTCGATTTATGCGGTTTCGTTGCGGAGACGGTACCTTGCCTGACGGGCCGGCAAAGTGAGTGTCACCTTTCGGAGGGGTTGGCGGCGGCGACCGCTCATTCCGATTGCGACAGGATGATCGCGCTGTAGGGGCCGATGCCGATGTTGGCTTGGCAGGGCATGTCGTCTCGGCCGCCTGGGATGGCGTCGGTGTCGTAGCTGAAGAAGTTGCCGAATTCGCGGTCGTAACCGCCCCAATCGCTGTTGAACCGCACCTGCCAACGGCCCGCACGGGGCAAGCCGAGTGTGTAGCTGGGGAAACCCCGGCTGCCGAAATTGGCGATCACGATCACGTCGTCGCGCGGCCCGCCGGCTTGCCAGCGATGAAAGGCGAGCAGGTGGTCGCGTTCGTTGCGGTGATGCACATGGACGTTCTCGCCACGCAGGCCGCGGGTGTGGTCGTACCAGTTGCGGCGGAGGCGGATCAGGTCGCGGTAAAGTTCAAAGATGCCGCGAAAACGGCCGCTATAGTACTTGTCCCAATCCATGTAGTGCGTGTCGTCGAACGGTTCCCATTCGAGGATCTCTTGCCCTTGAAAGATCATCGGGATGCCGGGACTGGTCATCACCAGCGCGGCCCCCAAGGTGGAACGCTTTTTGGCGTACCAACTGTTGGCGTGCCCCGGATGGATGGCCTCCGTCAGCCGCCGTTTGCCGTTTTTGGTGGCGACCTCGTCGTGCGACTCGGTATACACGACGCGGCTCAAGACGTTGTCGCCGTAGCGGTGTTCGATCGCTCGCTGGACGGCCCCGAGGTCACGGTCCTCGTCACGGGACTGGGTCAGCACGTCGCGGATCGTGTGGATGAACAGGTCGTCCCATTGGCTGTCAAAGCCGGCACCGCCCTGCGACGTCGGCCGTGTGACGTCGTGGTTTCTCCGCATGTCCTCGGCGATGATCAAATTCCAGGGTTGCCGATTGTTGATCTCGTCATTGATCCACCGCAACAAATTCCAACCCCAGCCGTCCATGTTGGTTGGGTCGTCCGGCGGGACGTTGTCGCGGGCGTCGACGTTGCGGATGTAGCAGGACATGTCGAACCGCAGGCCGTCCGCCCGGAATTCTTCCAGCCACATCATCGCGTTGTCGCGGATGAACGCGCGGACTTCGGGGCGGCCGTAGTCGGGTCGGTTCTTGTGGCCCCACGGCGTGCGGGCTCGCCAATCGTTGTAGAAATAAATCCCGCCCATGTCTTCGCCGTCGAAACGCTGGGACCAGCCGTCGAACTGCCAGATCGATTGGTCGAGGTCTTGCGGGCCGAAGTGGTTGTAGACCAGGTCGAGGAAGACGGCGAGCCCTTTGCCATGCGCCGCATCGATCAGCCTTTTGAGCCCCTGCGGTCCGCCATAACTGCTTTCCACGGCAAAGATGTTGGCAGGGTTGTAGCCCCAAGAGATGTCTCCAAAAAACTCTTTCGTCGGCAGCAACTGGATCGCGTTGACCCCGAGTTCAACCAGGTAATCGAGCTTTCCGATGATCTCATCGAATTCCTGATGCGGCTCGGACGGTTGGTCCGGAAAGGTTCCCGGGTGCATCTGGTAGATGACCAGTTCGTCCCAGGGCGGCATCCGGAAATCGTTCGTTTGCCAGGGGAAATCGATGGCCGCGACGATTCCTTGCCCAGCGGAGTTGGTGACCTGGCGGGCTCGCGGGTCGATCTTTTCCCGAGTCCCGTCGATGACGAAACGGTATTCGTCGCCGACTTGGGCACCCGGCACATCGACGGACCAATGACCGTTCCCCTCGGACGCCAAAGGGACGGCGATGCGGTCGCGGTCGCGAAACGATCCGGCGACTGCGATCGCGTGGGCAAACGGGGCCCAGACCCGAAAGGTGACCCCGTCGTCGTACGGGGTCGCGCCCATGCCCGGCCGATCAGAAGGGGTGGCCATGACTGTGATTTCCGAGGCGATCAGCCGCTGGGCGCCCGACCGATCGCCAAATTCGTTGTGAAGGGACGCCCTAGGTTCGACGATGAAGTTGCAGACCGGCACGCTGACCGGACCCAACCGGTTGACACGTCGCCTCGCCAGCTAGGTGTCCGACCGATCCGTCATCCGAATCGACAGTCCCGTCACGGTCACCGAGGTCGTGTTCCGTCGCCGGTCCCCGCAACGTCTAAACTAGGATATCTCGAACGATCCGTCCGTAAACATCGGTCAGTCGAAAATCTCGGCCGGCATGACGGAAGGTCAGGCGTTCGTGATCGAGCCCCAGCAGGTGCAGCAGCGTGGCGTGCAGGTCGTGCATGTGGACTTTTTGCGAGACGGCCCGATGCCCGAACTCGTCCGTTTCGCCGTGGTGGTATCCCGGTTTCACGCCGGCACCGGCTAGCCAACTGGTGAAGCCGACCGGGTTGTGGTCGCGACCGGTGCCGTTGGCTTGCGCGTACGGCGTGCGTCCGAATTCGCCACCCCACCAGACGAGCGTGTCGTCGAGCAGGCCGCGTCGGGCCAAATCGCCCAGCAGCGCGCCGATCGGTTGGTCGACCGCCAGCGCGTGATCGGCGTGCTTGGGCAGGTTGCTGTGTTGGTCCCACGCCGGGTTGGCGCTGTTGTCGCCGTAGTTGACTTGGATGAACCGCACGCCCGCTTCGCAGAGCCTGCGGGCCATCAGGCATCGCCGACCGAACGCGTCGGTCGGTTTGTTACCGATGCCGTATTCCCGCAGCGTTTCGGGGGTCTCGTCGGCGATCCCGAAGACTTCGGGCGAGTGGGTTTGCATCCGCCACGCCAATTCGTAACTGCGAATCATCGCGTCGAGTTCGTTGTCGCCCGACCGCTGCTCGAACCGCTGGCGGTTCAATCGCTGGACGAAATCGAGTCGCCGGTGGGTGTCCTCCAGCTCCGCAGCCGGGACATCGGCGTTGCGGATCAATAGGTCGGTTCCGTCGCCGTCGACGCGGCCGATGGGCGTGCCCTGGTGAACGGCCGGCAGGAATCCGCTGCCAAAGTTTCGTGTCCCGCCGTTACCCATCGGCGGTCCGATGGTGACGAAGCCGGGAAGGTTTTCGTTTTCGCTGCCCAATCCGAAATGGACCCAGGAGCCGAAGGAAGGGCGGATCGAATTGCTGGCGCCACAATGCAGGAACAGCGTCGCGGGGCCGTGCGCGACGCCTTCGGTGTGCATCGAGTGGACCATGCAGAGCCGGTCGGAATGCGCGGCGACGTGCGGGAACAAGTCGGAAACCCAATGTCCCCCTTCGCCGTATTGCCGAAACTCCCACGGCGATTTCATCACGCGATGGGTGTCGCCGCGTCGGCCGCTGTTGGCAAAGACTCGCGAATCGTCAAACGGGATCGACTCGCCGTCATGCTTGGCGAGCGACGGCTTGTAGTCGAACGTGTCGACTTGGCTGGGGCCGCCCTGCATGAACAGGAAGATGATCCGCTTGGCCCGAGCCGGGAAATGGCCGGGACCGACCGGTGCGGTATCGCTCGCCTCTGACCCGGCCGCGTTCGCGCTGCGGCCGATTAGCGCTTGAGCCGCCAACCAACCAAAACCGCAACCGGTCGCTTCCAGCAGACGTCGTCGGGGGATGCTGATCGATTCGGACATTTCAAAGCTCCTGTTCTCGTTGATGCCCGGGTGCGCTACGCGACCTGGGGCTCGTGTCTGTAATCCCTGCGGGATGTCGGATGATCGTTTTGTCGCTCGCCGGGTTCGTTTCGCGAACATGCCTTTCGTACGTGAGACCCTTTCTAGGGTACGGCTATGGTTAACGGTTCAGTCGGGCCAACGGAATTCGGCGGTCGCGAATAGGCCTCGGTATATTTCAGTCAACGCCCGGGTCGCGTCAGCCGCTTTGCCTTCGTCTTCCCGCAGCAACTCGTCGTGGTACTCGCGGGCGGCGGTCAATTCCGTCGCGTCGGGCAGGCGACCGAGCGTTTGCAGGAAGGCGTGCTGGATCTGCTTGTCGGGATCGTCACCGACCGCCAAACGGTTCGCTTCCGCCGCGGATTTTGCCCGCGCGGCGAACCAGGGGTGATTGAGCGTCGCGAGCGCTTGTTGCGCGACGATGCCCCGTTGACGACGGCCGGTAACCGAGCCGGTGTCTGTGTAATTGAACGTTTCCAAGAGTTCCGGCAGGGCGTTGCGGAAGACCGGCAGGTAGATGCTGCGGACCAGTTCGTTGTGCTTGTAACCGTAATCGGCGGCCGTGCCGGGCTTGATCGTCGAGCCGCCCAGCAGCGGCTCGAGTTCGCCGCTGATCGCCAACACGCTGTCGCGAAGCGCTTCGGCTGACAACGGCTTGCGGTCGCTCCGCCACCAAGACCGGTTGTCGGGGTCGCTCGTCAACCTCGGGTCGCCCGCAGCCGGTGAGATCGACGATTGGCGATAGGTTTCGGACATCACGATCTGCTTGACCAACCGCTGCAACGACCAGCCGTCGCGGATGAAGCGGTCGGTCAACCAATCGAGCAGTTCGGGATGAGTCGGAGACTGGCCGGTCGTGCCGAAGTTGTCGGGTGTGCGTACCAAGCCTTCACCCATCACCCACAACCAGATGCGGTTGACCAGCACTCGGGCGGTCAGCGGGTTGTCGTCACTGGCGATCCAATCGGCCAATTCCAGACGGCCGCAGGAGCCCGCGGGGATTTCGAAAGCGGCGTCGTCACCCGCGATGACTTGCAACACGCCCCGCGGTGCCGGATCGCCCAGTTGATGGATGCTGCCACGGATGTGAACCGGCAGATCGCCGGCATCGGCGCGAGGACGCAGCCCCATCGCCTTGGGCCGCTGAGCCAACTGTTTTTGCAAGGCGGCTTGCCGAGCCGTCAATTCTTGCTGAGTCTTTTTCCATGCGGCGATCTCCGACTGCGACTCCGCATCCGGTTCGCTCGCCGCCGAGCCTTTCGCAACTTGTGAATCAGCGGCCGATCGGTTTTCGGACGATTCGAGTGGCAAGAAATGGACCGCGTCGCCGATGACGTGCCCGTCCGAACCTTCGTTGCTGAGCATCACGAAGGCTTGGCCGCCCGGTTCGAACCGGAATTTGCCGAGCGAATCCCACAGGCCGTCGATCGCCGGTCGGGTCCGCTGGTTGACCGTGACGTCCGTTTCGCCGTCGGCGTGGAAAACGGTCACCTTGGCCCGCGTGGTTCGATTGGTGCCGGCACAGTACGAAATCCGCAGCTCGTAACGCCCCGGCGGCAGATCCTGCGGTTCGAACGTCAGCGATTTCTCACCTTTGCCGGCGTTATCGTCGTGCAGGTACCCGGCATCGACAAACGGCTTGGTGTGTTCCGATTCCTGCCATTGGCCGATACGACGGGCGGCGACGTTATCGACGACGAAGCCCGGGAGTGAAGACGAGGAAACGGTTTGGGGCGGTGGGGGAGCGACGCCGTCAACTTTCTTCTTGATCACCACCAATTCGGCTTTGACCTGTTCCAGCTCCTTCGCCAAGCCGGCGTACCGAGCCTCTTCTGCGGGTTCCAGCGGCAGTGGGTTTTCGACCCACCGCGAGACGTTGGCATGTTCGATGCCGACCGAGCCGTGCAGGATGCCTGCCAGGGCGTAGTAATCGTTCGTCGGGATCGGGTCGAACTTGTGATCGTGGCAACGGGCGCACGACAGCGTTTGTCCCAGCATTCCGCGGCCGAGCGTATCGAGTTGCTCGTCGATGAAATCCATCTCCAGTTCCCGCTTCTGCTGGTTCTCGAGATTCATGTCGCCCATGCAGAGGAAGGTCACCGCGACGCGAGCCCGGCGAGCCGCTTCCTCCGTATCGAACTCGATCAAGTCGCCCGCGATCTGTTCGCGAAACAGTTCTTTCCACGAACGGTCTTGGGCGATCGCGTCGATCATGTAATCGCGAAACCGCCACGCTTCGGCTTGCACCAACCCTCGCAGGGTTACCGATTCGGCGTAGCGGGAAACGTCCAACCAGTGCCGTGCGAACCGCTGGGCAAAATCGGGCGAAGCCAACCAAGCGTCGACGTACCTTTCGTATGCCGATTCTTCATCCGGCGCGTCGAGAAAATTCAGCACTTCCTCGGGTGTCGGCGAAACGCCTCGCAAGTCGACTGACAACCGTCGCAACAGCGTCGCTCGCCCGGCTCGGGGGCTGGGACGAAAATTACGCTCCCGCAATCCCGCCATCACGAAATCGTCGATCGGGCCGTTGGACCAATCCGCTAGCTCGGCGGGCGGTTCGATTCCTTCGGGAAGGGCGACACTGAGCGGGCGATAAGCCCAATGCTTTCGTGCCGACTCCCAATCGATCTCGTGCGTCGCTTTCTTCGCGGCGACGGCCGGGTCACCGTCACGTGGGTCGGCCGCCCCCGTTTCGATCCAGCGACGGAAATCCTCGATCACCGCAGCGGGCAAACGGCCGTCCGGCGGCATTTCCAAATCGGCGTCGGTGCCGGCGATCACGCGAAAAACGCGGCTCGCTTCGGCGTCACCCGGGACGATCGCCTTACCCGAATCGCCACCCGCCAGCCAACCTTCGCGGCTGTCGAGCAGCAGCCCACCCTCCTGATCGGTGTCGGCCGCGTGGCAGGAATAACAATGCTCGATCAACACCGGCCGGATCTTCGCTTCGAAAAACGCGATCCGCTCCGCGTCGGCGGCTTCCACCGCCTCGGCAGTTTCCGCTGTCGCGGCTTGCGCATCGTCAGCCGATTCGAGTTCCGCGGCGCCGGCAGCAGGCGGCTGGGCCGAGACCGAAGCGGGGAAACCAAATACCAACCCAATCAGGGCGAGCGGGAGGATCGAAATGGGGCGAATCAAGCGGCACATGGGGCAGGGGCCGGTCCGTAACGAGGAGGGGTGGCGAGGCGACTTGGGCGTCAGCGACGCGGTCAGCCGCCACGATCAGGCGGGGCGATCCGAGCGAATTTGTGAACGGCCGCGATCAGCGGGCCGCCGGGGTTGAGCAACCATTTGTGGTCATCGAATGCCGGAGCGTCATTGTATCAGATGAATCTCTTTCCGCTCCGGTTCCGTGCTCAGCGAAGCGGTGCTCGTGATCAGCGAAGCGGTGCTCGTGATCGACTTCGAGGTCCTCATTGTAGGCGGTCGCCGTTTCAGAGACTGTTTCTGACTTCATTACCATCCGAGTCAACATCGAGACAATGCGCTTTAGCTTCTGCTTCATTTGGCCACTGGAATCAACACTGAGTCCGCCAGATGCGACTAGCACATCGTGGATCGCAGCGCATTCGAAAGCCGATTCGCGCGCGATATCGAAATAACGTGCGCGATCCTTCGGACTGCGTTTGCCGTTGCCCTCGGCGATGTTCAGTGGAATCGATTGAGCTGCTCGCAGCCATTGGTCGCGTGCATGACGATCAACGCCAGTCAGATCCTTGGCAAACGAGAAGGAATCAGCGGTGTATTCGATCGCCAAATGGTAAACGTCGAGGCGGTCGTGATCAAAGATGATGTCCGTCATGGTTGCGCCTTTCGAGCACGAGCACGAGCACGAGCACGA
>RECD01000189.1 GCA_007694185.1 Planctomycetaceae bacterium | reverse complement strand
CGGTTCATGTCGACGGGCCGGCGTCTTACACGTTGGACGTCAACAACACGTGGATCGCAGGCGCGGTTGCGGGCGGTTTGCGGGCCAGTAACTTCGGATCGGCAACGATTTTCGACAGCGAGTTCAGCAACAACTTCGGTACCGGGATCGAATTGGTTGATGGCGGTTCCGTCTCGATCGACTCGGTTTCCGCCTTTTCCAATGATGGTGCCGGTCTCGACGTTTCCTCAGTCGGCGAGGTGGAACTGACCGAGTCCTTGTTCGCGTTTAACTTTGGCGATGGCATCCGACTGCATGACACCGGCGCGATCACGTTGTCCAGTGTCGGCGGCGCCGGGAATGGCGGCGATGGGTTGAACATTTTGGATGGCGGTTCTGGCATCACCATCGCTGACAGTGGCTTCAACTCGAATGATGGTGACGGGATCTCGATCACCGATTCCGGGGATGTGACTTTTGACGACCAGTTCTTCTGGACCGCGTCGAACAACGAAGGCAACGGCCTGAATTTTTCAAATGTGGGCGCGGTGCATTTCGGTAACGCAGTTATCAGCGGCAATTGGCTGGACGGTGTTCGCATCGCGGATGCTACGTCAATTTCCGTGAGCTTCTTCTTCGACGTGCTCGCCAGCGGTGATCACGGCGTCTATCTGACGGGCATCGGCAGTGTGGTGTTCGATGACCTCTTTTTGAACTCGGGTTATGGCGACGCGCTCCGCATCGAAGACAGCGGGGAAGTCACGATCCTCAACTCCACCGTCGGGTTCAGCCCCCTTAGCAACGACGGCAGCGGGATCAGACTGAAAAACATCGACAATGTCGTGATCGACAACGTGCTCGTACGCGGCAATCAGATTGCCGGCTTGAACATCGAGACGATCGGGACCTTGTCGATCACGGAGTTGGAACTCACGGGAAATGTCAGCGCGGGAAGCATTTCCGATGTCGCGGAGCTGAACTTTACCGGCTCGATCGGTGCTGTCGCGGACGCCTTCGTGATCGGCAGCAGCCTGCAACACACCCGTGACCCGTTGGGTGTCCCCGTCACCAACCAAGCGATCGACCTGGTCGACATCAGCGAAGTCAACCTGTTTGGCGGGGATGGCGAGGATACGTTCACCGTGGTCCAAGCTGGCTTGCCCGCCACCGGCACGCTGAATCTGTTCGGCGGCGATCCCACGACTTTGCCGGGCGACCGGCTGATCTACGACGGCAACGGCACCAACACCGTGCTGGGACTCGGCATCGGCACGATCTCCGCGGCAGGTTTCCAGGACGTCGTCTATTCAGGGATGGAACAGGTTCAAGCGGGCACCGGCTTCGAGTTGGGGTCGGTCATCGATCTGACGCAGATCCCCGGTGGCGAAGACGGCGAGCCGAATCAACTCACAGCCCGCCTGGACCCGAGCGGCACGCTCCTGCAACTCTTCTTCGACCCCGACGGTCCCGGACCAGCCGCCGAAGTTCTGGTGCTGAACCAACCGATCACGAGCGTTGACGGGCTGACGATCCAAGGGACCAGCGACGACGACACCCTGATCGTCGACTTCGCCAACGGCAGCCCCGTGCCCTCCGGCGGGATCGCGTTCGACGGCGGGAACGGCTTCGACGCGTTGGAAATCATCAACTACGTCGGCGTCGATACGCTGACGGTTGATCACTTCCTCTCCCCGGTGGGTGGTCCGTTCAGCGGCAGCGTCCAAGTCGGATCGATGGCCCCGCTGATCACCTTCGCCGATATCGAACCGCTGGCCCTGGCGGGCGACGCCGCCGATGTCGTGATCAACTTGCCCTCGGGCATGAACCCCGATGTGCTGATCGCCGATGACACGGACGCCAACTTCCCCGGCAACGGGCTGGACTTGGCCAACACGTCCGCGGTCGGCGGTTCGACCTTCGAGTACACGTCGTTCACAAACCCCACGAACTCGCTGACGGTCAACGGCGGCTCCAGCGCCGACACGATCACCCTGCGTGCGATGGACGCCGCGTACGCGGCCGACACCAACATCAACACCGGCGACGGGGATGACACGGTCGTCATTTTGGCGACCACCGCCGGGACGCTCACCGCGATCGATACTCAGGTCGGATTACCAGAAACGGTCCTGATCGGTGTCACGCCTGGCAACCAAAACACGGGCGTCGGCTCGTTGGCCGGCATCGCCGGCGATGTGACGTTGAGCGATAGCGGCGGCGCCGGACGGTTTGTCTTCATCGACAACAGTTCCGATAACGCCGACCGTGACTGGACCGTCAGTTCTTCGGGCCCCAATTCGGCAACCGTCGCGATCTCCGGAATCACCGGAACGATCACCTACGACACGATCGTGCATGAGCAGGTCAGTTTGATCGGCGGCGACGGTGACGATCAGTTCACGATCGACCTGAGTGGCGGCAACATCGCCGACCCGCTCCCGTACACCAACCTGAACCTCTTCGGCGGCGGCCAAGGCGCCGGCGGCGACAGCCTCGTGCTGATCGATACCGTCAACGTTCACGCGACCGTCACGCACCTGTTCACGAACGCGAACGACGGCGAGGTGATCTTCAATGCCCAGACTCCGAACAACGACAGCATCCGCTACTTCGGCCTGGAGCCGATCCTCGACAACCTCACCGTGACCAATCGCGTGTTCACGTTTTTGACGCCGGGGATCGCCGGCACGCTCGAACAAAGCCCGGGCGGTTTGGGGGCGACGCACACGCGGATCGATTCGGCCGCGAGCGAATTGGTGGACTTCACGACGCCGACGAATTCGCTGGTGATCAATCTGGCAACCGGCTCGGCCAACACGTTCGCCGTCAATTCGTTGTCCGACGATTTCAATACGCCCACCAACACGATCAACCTCGGCGCCAATGGCGATACGGTGAATTTCGAGCGATCCAACGCCGGGGCCAACGGTTGGACGGTTGTGGGCGGCGCGGGCAACGACACGGTCAACCTCAGTCCCACCGCTCGCGACCTCGACCTGCTCGCCGGAAGAGTCTTTTTTCAGGGCGGTGGCGGGGCGAACGACACCTTGAATGTGTTCGACGACAACCAACCGATAGGCGATACGTTCACGGTCACCAGCACCACCATCGATCGCGTTTTCTGGGATGGAGGAGCGACCTACGACGCGGCCGTGGAGTTTATCAATCTGGTCACCACCGGTGATGGCGGGGACACGATCAACGTCAACAGTACGAGCGCAACGGCCACGACCACAATCGACGCCAACAGCGGCAACGACACCTTCAACATCCTGGCCAGTGAGCTGGGCGGCACGAACATCTTCCGCGGCGGCACCGGCAACGACACGTTCAACTTGAGTGTCGGCGCCGCCGGCATCACCGCGCCCGTTTCGATCAGCGGCGGTGCCAACAACGCGGGTGGCGGACGGGATACGGTTCGGATCAGCGATATCGGATTTGGCGCAAACGCGGCGACCCCGATCACCATCACTTACACCGGCGCCGTCGGTGGCACCGGGATGACCGTCGCTGGCCTCGGTGAAACGGTCACGATCGACACGGTCGAAACGGTGGCTTGGGTCGGCGGTGGTGGCAACGACGACGTGGTGACCGTCGTCGGCACGTCCGCAGCGGATGACCTGATCACGGTCGCCCCGATCGACGGCGACCGGGCGTTGGTCTTCAACAACAGCCCGCTCGACGCCAGCGGCCCCTTCAACGCCCCGCCAGAGGATTTCGCGACTCGCATTCCCGGCGTTTCCGGCGGTAGCGTCCGTCCCGATCTCGACCTTTCCGGCCTGGCGAACCTGACCGGTTTGACGATCACCGATCCCGGTCCCGGAACGGGCGATCGGTTGTACATCTACGGCGAAAGCACACTGGGCCTGAACGACGGTAACGCTTTCGACCCCTTCGGCTTTGGCCCCGGCCAGATCCTGCCGGCGGTCGGCGAACCGGCGGCGTTCGACGTCATCACCGTGTCCGACACGCAGACGACGGTGGATGGCCATGTCGCCGTGAACTACAACTCGACCGACTTCATCCAAGCCGACCCGGCGACCCAGGCCGCCGTCGTGATCAACGCCGGCGACGAGGGGAATCCCCCGATGACGCCCGGCGTCGATGTGGCCGACGACATCACGCTCGTCCGCAGCGGCACCTACCGGTTCCAGGTGAACGGCGGCGATCCCGATCCGGACTCGACCGGGATCGTACCTCCGGACGGCGATCGGTTGTTCGTCCCCACCTCGGGCGATCTGTCCGTCTTCAGCGACAAGGCGTTCCCCCCCAACGTGTCGGTCATCGACGCCAGCGGCAATCTGCCGTTCGGGTTCAGCTCGATCGAGACCCTCGTGCTCGATGCCCAAGGGGGGACGGTCAACCTGCTCGGGGACAACAACTTCACCCAGGACCAGACCGATAACTTTGTCGTCCGTGGCACCGGCCCGAACGCCTTCACGCTGGAGATCAATGGCAGCGCGCCGATCCAGTTCGTCAACGTGACTTACCTAAATGTGATCGGCGGCGAAGAGATCGATACGCTCGACATCATGGCTTGGGCCGACAACACGACGCAGGGCTGGGGCATCCAAGTATTCTTCGACGAAGGGGCACCGGACCAGACCGATGGCGGCCAGGAAGACCTGTTGATTTACAACACGGTCGGCGCGAACCCGGTCAGCGAAAACATCGTCATCCAGCCCTCCGGGCCGGAAAGCGGCGAGTTGCGCGTAACCAACGCCGTGGACGGGTCGGTGATCGTGATCATCAGCTACATCAACAACCTCGACATCATCGTCAACGACAACGACGGCTTCCTGAGCGACACCGATACGTTGACGTTGCGGGGGACGAATCCCGACCCTGGCACCCCCAACGCTCCGAGCGGAATGGAGGATTTCATTGCCGACTTCAGCGCGGCGGGCGACGTGGCCAACCCGATGGTCACCGTGGTCGACACCGCTTCCGGGTTGATGCTCTATCGGTTGCGAGACTTCACGAATTTCAACTCGATCAACATCGAACCGCTCGGCGGCAGCGACTACGTGGAGATCACCGGCCGTGATGACGGGTCGCTGACCGTCAACGTCGACAACGGGAACCCCACAGGTACCGGCGACGCCTTCGATGTCGATACGATCGTGGTGAACGGCACCACCGGCGGCTCCGACACGTTCACTTTTTCTCCCGGTGCCGATCCCGACTCGGGCCGACTGGAAGTCACCCGTGCCGGAGCCCTCGGGACCACCGTCGTCAATTTCAGCGGAACCGAGCGTCTGGTGATCGACGGTGGCGGCGGTGGCGGCGTTGATATCCTTAACGTCAACGGCACCGCTGCGGCCAACCTGTTCACCGTCAACCCGACCAGCGCGTTGAACGGTACGGTCAGCGTGGACGCGTCCCCGTTGGTTTCCTACCAGAACTTTGGTTTTTTTGGCGCGGTGTTGAATTTCAACGGTGGCGGCAACGGCGACGCGTTCCGATTGACCGGCACGCCCGGCCCAGACCGCTACACCTATTCGCCGATGGCCTCCGATTCCGCAGTTCTGTTTCTCGATGACGGTTTCGATGGCGCCCAGTTCAACTTGAACGGGTTCGATTCCGCTTTACTCGACGCCGGCGACTCCTTCGACACTTTGGAGGTGTTCGTCAACAACGCCATGATCACGCCCGGTAACACGTCCGATTCTGGGAAAATCACCGCCACCACCTTCGGCGGGCAGGGGCTTTTGCCGCTCGAATACGTGTCGGTCGAGAGCGTCGCCGCCCTCGGCGGCACGGTCGTCGTGAACGGCACCGAGGGCGACGACATCATCACCGTCCAAGACAACGGTCTGGTGACCATCGCCAACCAGGACGGCGTTGTGCTCAACAGCTATGACCTTGCCTTCGCGAGCTCCGTGATCATCAACGCCCTGGGTGGAAATGACACGTTCTTCGTCGACGCCGGCGTACCCTTCATGGGTGGCCTCACCGTGATGGGTGGCGGGTTTGGTTCCGGCAGCAACACGCTGAACCTGTTCGGCGCACTCGGTGTGGCGGAAGACGTCAATATCATACCGAACGGCGGTAATCCGACCGAACAGTTGATCTTTGGCTTGGGCGGACTGATCACCGTCAGCGGCATCGATATGATCACCTACACCGGGGACGGCAACGATGACAACCTGACCGTCCAGACGGGTCTCGCCAACCATACCACTCGATTGAACGGGAGGATCTTTTTTGACGAATTGACGTCCAGCAGCCTGCCAGATATCCGCTTCAGCGGGGTGGACGAGTTCCGACTCGTGAGTGACATCGCACTCGATACCGTCACGATCAACCCGACCTTCTTGAACGGTTCGAACAACTACTTCATTGATGCCAGCGTCAGCGACACGGTGGTCTTTGAAGGGGCCGGTGATGACGACCGCTGGACGCTGACCAACTCGGGTGGCGGCGGTTCGTTGACGCTGACCGACAACAGCTTGGGGCATTCCGGCGCGGCGGTGACGGTGCTCGGAACTCCCCAGGACATCATCCTGAATACCCTCGGTGGCGATGACGTGGTGACGATCGACGTCAGCGTCGGCGGACCAATCCCACTACCGCTCACCTTCAACGGTGGCGCCGGCAGCGACACGTTACTCATCATCGGCACGCCGCCGGCTGGTGATTTCGACAGCGTCACTTACTCGCCCGGCCCCACGGTCGACGCCGGTCGCTTGGAATACGTCCTCGGCGGCAACGCCGCCATGCGGATCGACTTCACCAGCTTGGAACCGGTGATCGACGCAACCCCGGCGGCGAACTTGATCGTCAACGGCACCAACGCCGACAACTCGATCAACTACACGCAGGGTTCGATCGCCGCTCACGGCCTGGTTTCGGTCGACGGGTTCGAAACGATCGAATTCACCAACAAGACCAACCTGGTGATCAACGGCTTGTCCGGCAGCGACACGATCAACCTAAACAACCCCAACACCCCGACCGGGCTGGCGGGCATCTTCGTCAACGGCGGTGACCCCAGCGCCGGCGACACGCTGATCGTCAACGGGACGGCCGGGGCGGACGACATCACCTACCGTCCCGCCGGGTTTGACTCGGGACTCGTGTTGGTTGCGGGCGCCGCACCGGTGATTTTCACCGGGACGGAACACCTGACGATCAACGGCTTAGGTGGCGGTGACAGCCTGACGATCGACACGGTTCCGATCGATGGCACCCAGGTGCTGACGCCGGGCACCGCCTTCGATTCCGGCCGCGTCGATTTCCGCGACGGCGCTTTCGTGACGAACAACGCCGTCTCGCTTGACTTCCGCGGCTTGGGTATGGGCGGCAGCCTGACGTTCGCGGATATCGGCCGATTCGACGACCTGATCTATCGCGGCACCGACACGGATGACACGTTCACTGTGACCACCGGCGGCCAGGTGCTGTTGAACGGCCAAATCCCGGTCAACACGCCGTCGATCATCAACCTGACGCTGGCAGGCCTGGACGGGAACGACACCTTCAACATCGCGGGCGATCACAACCTGCCTGGCATCGTCGTCCAAGGCGGCAACCCGTCAGCCGGCGACGTGCTGAACTTCACGGGCAGCGGCGCGGGCGAGGTAACCGTTGATCTGGCGACGCTCACGGTCACCGAAGCCGGTTTCGGACCCGTAACCTTCTCGGGTGTTGAACAGGTCAATGTCAACGCGGGCGGCGCGAACCTGACGGTGCTGGGCACTGCCGGCGACGACGAACTGAGCTACAGCCCCACCGGAGTTGCAGCCGGCACCCTGACGCTGTCTGGCTTAAACTCGGTATTCAATCTCAGTGACGTGGCCACGCTGGTGTTGGATCCGTTGGCGGGTACGGATCTTGTGACGGTCCACGGCAACTCGGCTGCCAATACGGTCTCGGTCGCTCGCGGGGCCACCACAACGGTCCAGGTCGACGCGACGCTGCCGATCAACCTGACGGCCGCCACCGAAGCGTTGGTGGTCGCCGCGGGTCTCGGTAACGACACGATCACCGTGAGTGGCTCGGGCGGACCGGCGAGCTTGACGATCGATGGCGGGCTGCCCACGACCGGCGATACGCTGATCGTCGATACGACTTTCAACCTGACCACCACGGTCGTCCCCGGCAGCACTCCCGATTCCGGCGTGATCAGCAACACCGATGGCAACGTTAGCTTCATCGGCATCGAGGGGATCACGATCAACGGTCAGGCCGGGGCCGGCGACGCATTGGTGATCTTGGGTACGCACGACGACGACACCTTCGCCCTGCAGCGAACGGGTGGCGCGAATCGCGTGTGGCTCAACGACCGAGCCGTCGTGACGTTCAACGACCAGTTCGAAACGGTCACGCTCAACGGCCGCTTCGGCAGCGACACGTTCAGCGTCCACTCGGCGAGCTTGGTGGGTGTGACGACGGTCAACGTGATCGGCGGCGACCCGACTGCCAGCGACACGGTGATCGTTAACGGCACGGCAGGACAAAACACGGTCAACGTTACGCCGACCGCGATTGACGCGGCGACGATCACCGGGCTCGGTCCGGTTGTGAACGTGACCTCGACAGAGCACCTGATTTACAGCGGCCTGGGCGGTAACGACCTCTTGACGATCACGGCGACGGTCAACGACGACACGATCGTGCACACTCCGGGCGAGACCGCCGACGCCGGCCGCCTGCGGGTCAACAGCCTGCTGGCGTTGGACTACATGGACCTGGGCGTCGCGGGGAGTGTCACGGTCGATGGCAATGACGGCGACGACACGCTGGTCTATCGCAGCTCCAACCACACGGGCGATTTCACGGTGGCCGCCAACGGAGACGTGACGTACGAGGATTCGTTCGTGCATGTCGTGGTGAGCACAGCGAACACAGAAAATCTGATGCTGGATGCTTCCTCCGGTGGAACTTCGCTGTTCACGCTCAACGGCGGCTATGACTATGACACCGTGACCCTGATCGGCAGCAACCACAGCGAGTCGATGGGCGACGTGGCGCAGTTGAACGGCGACGGCACGCCGCTCACGATCACCTCCACGACGGTCAACGACGAGGTCCTCGTGACCGGTGGGGGCTTGGCCGCGGTGACGCTGTTCGGGATCGAAAATTTGGTCGCCAACGCCGCCGGCGGCGACGTCACTTTCAACGGAAATTCCGACCCCAACGCGGTGACGGTCCGACCGCTCTCCGCCGATTCCGCGAAGATCGATCAGGCCGGGTTGGACCTGCAGATCGACATCGTCGAGGCGGGCGGATTGTTGGTCGACCTGCTCGGCGGCAGCAACTCGTTGACCGTGCTCGGAACCCAGGGTGACGACGCGATCGTGGTCACCGGAACGCAAGTCGCGGTGAACGCCCTGCTGCCGGTTGATTATGCGGGGGTCGAGTCGCTCAGCGTTTTGGGGCAGGACGGTTCGGATACGTTCTTCGTCACACCGTCGGCCCAAACGAGCTTCTTCATCGATGGCGGCAACCCGATCGGGACGACGGGAGACCGGTTGGTGCTGACAAGCCTCAGCGGCACCGCTTTCGTGGCTGGGCCCCAACCGGATCAAGGCGGGTTCAACTTCGCCGACGAATTGCCGGTCAGCTTTGACGGGATCGAAGCGATCGATGTCGATTTGGACGGCAACGAATTCACCTTCCTGGGGACGCATGGTGACGACGTGATCACGGTGGTCGGCACCGATACCGATGCCTACACGATCTCGATCAACGCCGGCCCGGCTGTGGCGTTCAGCAACTCGGGCGACCTGTCGATCGACTCGTTGAGCGGGGATGACCGGATCGTGATCGACGTGAATGAGTTGGCCCTCGGGGGCGTGTCGGTCGAAGGCGGCCAGCCGCAAACGTCTGGCGACCGGTTGACCGTTTCCGGAACCGACGCGTCTTGGACGCCGTCGACCGGGACACTGGTGGTCGACGCTCAACTGATCACGGTGTCCGGGATCGAAACGTTGTCGTTCGACGGTGAAAACGCCAACGGTTCGTTGGCGGTCGTCGGCAGTGGCGCCGCCGAGGTTTTCCGGCACACGCCGGGCGCGGCGTTGGACGCCGGACACGTGGCCGTCACCGCGACCGGCAACGGGATGACCCAATTGGGGATCGGTTACTCCGGGTTGGGGCTCGGTGGCACGGTGACGATCGAGGGGGCCGGCGGTATCGACACGCTCTTGGTCGAAGGGACCCAGTCGTCCGAGGTGTTTCAAGTAGCCCCGGGCACCGGCACGGTGACGCTCTCCGATTCGATGGGCACCCGCGTCCCGCTGCTGCAAACCGACATCGGGATTCTCGCCCTCGACGGTTTGAACGGCGACGACTTTTTCATCCTTAGCGCGGATTTGCCGTACAACGGCGTCCAAGTCCTGGGCGGGAATGCCGGTGGCAGCAACATTCTGCAAATCAACGATGTCGCCGGTTCCGCTGACACCTTCGTCGTCAACCCCAGCCTCGCCCAGGGGTTGGGTAGCGTGAATGTCAACGCGGTGCCGATCGCCTATGCGGGAATTGGGCAACTGTTGTTGATTGCAAGTTTTGATGATGGTGACAGCCTGACGATCAACGACGATCTGGCCGACAACACCTGGACGGTCAAGGGCGGCCCGATCCTCGGCGATCGGGTGCAGATCGACGGTCGTGAGACGATCGATTATGTCGCTTTCGATACCGTCGAGCTGGTAAACAACTTCGGCTCCGACGTATTCCACATCCATCCGACCGACCTGATCGGTTTCAACACCTCGCTGACCGTCACCGGCGATGGCGACGACGCCTTGGTGATTCATGGGACGACGGCGAACGACACGCTCGCTTCGGTACCCGGGGGGGGCGCTCAAGGGACGGCCACAGCCAACGGCGTGGACGTGCTCTTCGGCGGACTCGCTTCGGTCGAACTGCGTGGCGGCGATGGCGATGACGTCTTCGACGTGACCCCGATCGTCGGCGTGAACACCCTGGTCACAGGAGGTGCCCAGTCGGCGTCGGACCAACTGAATGTGACGGTCCCCGATGACGTTCGCACGACCCAAGGCGCGATCTCGACCTCCGGCCGAGTCGATCAGACGGGTGCAGGGCCGATCGATTACACCGGGGTCGAGTCGATGAGCATCACCTCGTTGGCCGGCGGGACACTGACCAGCCGGGCGACCCACGACAACGACACGATCGCGTTGCAATTCTTGGGAGGGGCGAACCGCATCTGGATCAATGACGGTACGGTGACGGCGTTCAGCAACTTTGATGTCGTCACGCTGCAAGGCTTGTTCGGAAACGACACGTTCAGTATTCACCCGACGGGCTTGGTCGGGGTGACGACCGTCAACGTCGAAGGCGGCGACCCGACCGCCAGCGACACGTTGATCGTCAACGGGTCGGCGGATGCGGACGACATCACCTACCGACCGGCGACATTCGATTCGGGCAGTGTCGCGATCGCGGGGGCAGCCACCGTCAACTTCACGACGACGGAACACCTGACGATCAACGGCTTGGGTGGTGGCGACAGCCTGACCATCGACACGTTCGAGATCGATGGCACTCAGGTGTTGACTCCCGGCAGCACCTTCGATTCCGGACGCGTCGACTTCCGTGACGGCGGGTTCGCGACGAACCGCGCCGTCCCGCTGGACTTCCTCGGGCTGGAAGTCGGTGGCAGCCTGACCTTTGCGGATGTAGGCCGGTTTGACGACCTGATCTATCGTGGTACCGACACGGACGACACGTTCACGGTGACCAGCGGCGGTCAGGTGCTGCTGAACAGCCAACTGCCTGTCAACACGCCGTCGATCGTCAACCTGATTTTGGCAGGCCTGGACGGCGATGACACCTTCGAAATCGCGGGCGATCACAACTTGCCTAGGATCGTCGTCGAAGGCGGCTCGCCCGCCGACGGTGATGTGCTGAACTTCATCGCCAGCGGCAGCGGTGAGGTCACCACAGATTTCGGAAATGCCACGGTCTCGGAAGCCGGCTTCGGACCGGTCAGCTACACCGGCCTGGAACGCATTCACTTGGACGCGGGCGGACTGGGCGTCGCGTTCGTTGCGACGGACGAAGACGACGACGTGACGGTGACGGTGCTGGGCGCCAGTTCCGGTACGGTACAAATCGGCTCGACCGCCCAGCAGGGCGGCCAAGCTCAACAGCCTCCTACCGCCCCGCTGGTGCATTACACCAATACCGGTGGGAACGCGGTCGACATCGACCTGGGTGACGGCCAAGACACCCTGATCGTCGTCGGCAACGCGTTGTCACAAGCCTTCGTCGTCGACGGCGTCGCCCAAACCGTCACGATCGATGACAACGACAACGGTTCGAACGATGGCATCGTCACCTACCAGAACGCCGAGTCGTTAGCCGTGTACGGGTTAGAAGGGAGCGACACGTTCACCGTCACCGGCGGCCCGATCCCGATCTTCATCGACGGCGGAGACCCGATCGGTGCCATTCCGGGCGATACGCTGATCTTGACCAACGCGTTCGCCTTTTTTGCCGGTCCCGAAAGCGACGAAGGTGGCTTCCTCACGCTGGGCGGCCCCGAGGGGATCGTCAGCTTCGATCACATCGAATCGATCATCGTCGCGCCGGAAGCAGCGGATGCTTGCCCGTTCGTGATCTTCGGAACCAATGGGGATGACGACATCACGGTGATCGCCCGCGACGGGTCGACCCACGCGGGGGCCGATGGCGTGCAAGACTTCACCGTCTCGATCAACTCGGGCATCGAGATGTTGTTCCTCAACCAACCGGCTCTGGTGATCGACGCATTGGCCGGCGATGACGACATCGTGATCCGTGGCCCCGCCCCCAACCAGGCGGCTTGGGACATGCAGTTGACGATCATCGGCGGGCCTGCGTCGGCGATTACCGGCGATCAAGGCGACGTGTTGGCGATCGAAACTCCCGGCATGGTCGACGTCGTCTACACCCCGACCGGTTCGGACACGGGCCTGCTGGCGATCACCAACACGAACGGCGTGGTGGCCAACATCACGATCCAAAATACCCCCTACATCCCGGGCCCCGATTGCCCGCCGCTGCCACCACCCTTGATCGGTGGCAACGGCGGCATCGAAACGCTGATCTACGACGGAGAAGGGTTCGGCGATTCGCTGACGATTCTCGGCACGCTCGAGGCAGACACGATCGTTCACTCGCCCGGCGCGGGGATCGACGAAGGGAGCGTGCGGGTCAACACGTTGCTGGCGATGCAGTACCAAAACCTCGGTCTTGGCGAACTGATCATCGACGGTGACGATGGTGACGACACGTTGGTGGTCGACGGAACCGGCCTCAGCGACTCGTTCACCGTCGCCGCGAACACCGGCGCCGTGACGCTCGCCAACTCCCACGGCACACGGCTGGCCATCCAACAACTCAACCTCGAAGCCTTGGTGCTGAACGGCCTCGAAGGGGATGACAC
The DNA here is from genome assembly GCA_007694185.1 of Planctomycetaceae bacterium. GTDB lineage: Bacteria > Planctomycetota > Planctomycetia > Pirellulales > Pirellulaceae > UBA6163. The sequence continues at coordinate 17,532 of RECD01000189.1, read as the reverse complement.
GTTCACGATCGAATCCCCGCAACCCTATAACAGCATCACCGTCAACGGCGGTGGACCTGGCGCCAGCGACGTGCTGACGGTCCTCGGGGATGCGGGCACGGACGAAGCCTTCATCGTCAATCCTGGCTTCAACCCTGGCACCGGTTCGGTCCTCGTCGACGCACTCTCGATCCCGTTCACCGGGGTGGAACATGTGTTGCTGAGGGGGAATGGGGGCGACAACGATTCGCTGGTCGTCAATGACGACCTGGCGGACAACGTCTGGACCGTGAACGCCGGCCCGACCTTTGGGGACCGGATTCAGATCGATCAACGCGAGTCGATCGATTACGACGGCTTCGCCACATTGACCTTGGTGAACAACTTCGGCAGCGACCAGTTCATCATCCATCCGACTCACCTGATCGGCACCGATTCTTTGACCGTGATCGGGGCCGGCGGCGTCCGAGATGACGTGGCGACCTTGATCGCCACCGAAGCGGACGATGTCGTGACCAGCACCTCGGACACGATCACGATCAACGACGCGGTTCCGATCACGATCGGCAACAACGGCGCCGGGTTCGCGGAGGTCCAGGTACTGGCCCTCGGCGGTGACGATCACATCACCCTGTCGCTCGACCTGCCGGGCGTTCGCAAGTTCGTCGACGGCGGCGCCGGGAACGACTTCATCGACATGTCGGGAACGCTCGACGCCGTGATCTTCGGCGGCGACGGCGACGACTTCATCATCGGTTCGCCCGTGGCCGACTTCATCGACGGCGGCCGTGGCAACGACATCATCTTCGGCAACGGTGGCAACAACATCATCTACGGCGGAGAAGGGAACGATATCCTGATCGGCGGCACCGGCTCCGACCAACTGTTCGGTGGCGCCGGCGACGACACGTTCATCTGGAACCCGGGCGACGGCAGCGACGTGATCGACGGCGGCACGGGTAACAACCGGCTCCAGTTTGCCGGCGGTGCGGGGGCGGATGCCTTCGTCCTCGCGGCGAACGGCACTCGGCTGCGATTGTCGCGCCAACCGGGCAACGTCGTGATGGACGTGGCCAACGTCCAACAAGTCGACACCAACGTCTCGCTCAGCTTCACCGGGTTGCTGTCCGGGGCCGAGGAAGTTCCCCCGGTGGCCACCGCCGCCTCGGGCCGTTCGTTCCTGACCTACAACAGCGCCAGCAACACCTTCGACATCGACCTGTTCATCCAGGGCATCACACCGGCGGATCTGACCGGGGCCCACATTCACGTCGGCGCCGCCGGAGTCAACGGGCCGGTCATCTTCAACCTCGGTACCGCCGACTGGTACTTGGACGGCGGCGGGCTGCGTCGCCGGATCAGCGGCGCCACGTTCCCCGAGGCCAACATCGCCGATCTGCTGGCTGGCAACACCTACGTGAACATCCACACGGTCGCCAATCCCGGCGGCGAAATCCGCACCCAACTGAACCCCTTGGCGGCCGGCCAAGGACTCGGCGGGGCCGACACGTTCGAAATTTTCGACCTACACCAAACGGATGTCCGGGTCGTCAACCTGGGGTTGGGCATCAACAACGGCGGCCTCGCGGACGGGGCTGCGGACGACGTTCGAGTCCACGGCCGGACGACGGCCGATCACCTGTTGATCACCTCGCGTCCCAACCCGGCCGGACCCGGGTTCGCCGACTTGGTCAACGTGGCGGGCTTGCGGTACGACGTGAACCTGTCCAACGCGATCGCCGCCGATGGCGACCGCCTGACCGTGCTGGGCAACGAAGGGGATGACTTCATCCATGCCGTGTTCGGCGTCGAAGAGACGATCCTGATCACGCTGGACGGCGGCGCGGGCAACGATCATCTGATCGCCAACGGGACGCTGATCGGTGGCCCCGGCGATGACCTGCTGGTCGGTGGCCCCGGCGACAACCTGTTCTTCGGTGGCGACGGGGATGACACCTTCATCGGTGGCGGCGGCAACAACACCTACGACGGTGGCGCCGGCTTCGACACGATCCTGGTCGAAGGGACCCCGGGTGCCGATCTGATCGACGTCTTCCAGACCGCCGACGACGCGCTCACCTACAGCGTGAACGGCGTGACGCACAACGAGACACTGGTCGTCGGCACCGTCGAGGAAGTCCGCGTCGAAGCGGGCGCCGGGGCGGACCTGATCCGAGTCCGGACGGCCGACGCCCTGTTCGACCAAGTCGGAACGGCATTGCGGATGACGGTGAACGGCGGGACCGCTACGGGGGCCGGCGACCGGTTGGTCGTGATCGATGACGGCACCGACGACCTGACGCTCTATCGCAAGGGTTTCGTCCCCACAGAGGGGACGGTCGAAATCGGCCCCGGGAATCCGCAGCCTTTCCTGATCGTCTTCAGCGGCATCGAGCGGGTCCAGTTCTTGGACGAAAACGGCATGACGATCAACCAGGACGCCGCGACCGGGCCGCGCCTGGCCGTCTTCCACCCCGACCCGTACGAATACAACGATGACCGACTGGTCGCCACCCACCTCGGCGCGGCCCAAACGATCAATCTGGTCGCGAACATCGACCCCGGCCCGATCCTCGACCCGTTCGCTGACGGTCAAGACATCCCCGGCGATCAGGATTGGTATCGGTTCGTCGCGGAAGTCACCGGCACGCTCGATGTGCAGGTCTACTTCACCCAGATCGGACCGCTGGCCAGCGGTCGGCCGGGCTTGCCCGCAGACGGCAACCTGGACATCGAAGTGCTGGACGCCGCGGGCAACGTGATCTCCGGTTTCGGCGTGAACGACGCCACCGACAACGAACGGCGTCGCATCCCTGCCGTCGCGGGTCAGACCTATTACCTGCGAGTGATCGGCAACAACAACGCGATCAACGCCTACAACGTGACGGTGTTGAATGTCGCCCCGCCGGTGCCGTTCGACATCGAACTGCAGGACACCCCGGTCGGCGACCCGCCGCCGGCCAACAGCGACACGGGGCGTTCACAATTCGACAACGTCACCCGCGACAACACGCCGACGATCTACCTGCGGCTGGACGACGGCAGCTTCCGTTTCGACGTGCAGGGGAATGACCCCGGCGCCGGTGGCTTCCCGAACAACCCGCCGATCAACACGATCCCGATCCCGTTCCAGACGCTGCAACAACCCGGATATCGCGTCGCCATCTTCGACGAAGGCCCGACCCCGGGCCAACCGGCCACCAACCCGCAGATCCCGGTCGGGTTCGCGGAAGAAGTCGTCGGTTCACCGGGTTTGTATCGGTTCACCTTCCCGGTTGCCCTGTCGGACGGCAGCCACTTCATTTCGGCTCGCGTCCAAATGGTCGACCCGTCCGCACCCCAACAGACCGGGTTCGGAGCTCGCAGCGCATCGCTGGAAATCATCGTCGACACGGTACCGCCGCCGGTGCATTTCGGGTTGCCCGGCGTGGCCAACGACGGCCTGCATCCGGACAGCGACAGCGGCGTGGTGGGAAATACGGCGACGTTCACCGACCGGATCACCAACGACACCACCCCGACCTTCTGGGGGACCGCCGAGGCGAATTCGATCGTCCGGGCCTACATCGACGTCAACGGCAACGGCATCGTCGACAATCAGGACATCCTGATCGGCTTCACGGTCGCACTGCCGTTCGACGGCACCAACCAATTCCCCGCCGGACGTTGGGAATTGACCTCGACGGTCGACATGAACAGCACGCAAGCACGCAACCTGGCCGGCGGACTCAGCCCGCTGCCCGAGGACGGCTTGCGACGAATCCTGGTCACCGCGGAGGATGTGGCGGGCAACGTCAGCGATGCCGAATCCTTGAATATCTTCATCGATACCCAAGGGCCGCAGGTCACGAACGTGTTCATCACCGGTGAACCGGGCTTCAACCTGTTCCTCGGCAAGTTCACCGAACCGGACACGATCGCCCCAACGCCGCTGGTCCACAGCTTGTCGATCAGCGTCCAAGACCTGCCGGCACGGATCACCGAATTCCTCTACACCGCCCTGGACGTCAACGTCGCCTTGAACCCGGGCCATTACATGGTGCGAGGTGATTTCAACGGCATCATCCCGATCGAATCGGTTGAATTCATCAGCGACCCGCTGGTCAACGGCCAACCTGCCTCCGGCACGATCGTGTTGAACTTCTTCGAACCGCTGCCGGACGATCGGTTCACCCTGACGATCTCCGACGCGCTCGTCGACCCGGCCGGCAACGCGTTGGACGGCGAGACGAATGCGGTCGAACCGCATGCGATCCCGTCGTTCCCTTCGGGGGATGGCCAACCGGGAGGTGATTTTGTCGCCCGGTTCACCGTCGACAGCCGCCCGGAACTCGGCGTCTGGGCCGCGGGCAGCGTCTGGGTCGATACGAACGGCAACTTCACCTTCGATCCCGACAACGCGGACTTTGTCAACCGCGACATCACCTACGTGATGGGCTTCACCAGCGACCACATCTTCGCCGGCAACTTCCGTAACGCCGGTCCGGATGGGATCGCCGGGACCGCAGACGACGGCGCGGCCGATGGGTTCGACAAACTGGCGGCGTACGGGAAGGTCGGTACCCAATTCCGCTGGTTGGTCGATACCGACAACGACGGCGTCTCCGATCCGCCACGAGGGATCGTCGATCCGGCCGCCGTCAACGGGCTGCCGGTCGCCGGTAACTTCAACCCCGCGATCCCGGGTGATCAGGTCGGCTTGTTCGACGGCACCCGTTGGCATCTCGACACGACCGGCAATTACAACGTGAACGAGGTCGTGACGATCCCGGGCATGGTCGGCTATCCGATCGTCGGCGACTTCAACGGCGACGGCCTAGTCGACTTGGGTACCTGGGCCGATGACACGTTCCACATCAGCTTGGCCGGGACGCCCGGCGGTGTGGGCTCGCTCGGTTGGAGCACCACGCTGATCAGCTTCCGGTTCGGCTTCATCGGCGTCCGCGAACGACCGGTTGCGGCGGACATGGACCAAGACGGTTTCACCGACCTCGGGTTGTGGGTACCGGACCGCAGCGGGGTCAACCCGAGCGGGGGTGGCGAATGGTACTTCCTCATTTCCGGTGGCGAATCGGTGCTCGATCGCATCGTCAACGATGCCGCCGGGGCGCCGTTCATCCCGTTCACCCCCGTGCCGTTCGGCAATGACCTGTACCGAGAATTCGGCAACGAATTCGCGTTGCCCGTCGTCGGTAACTTCGACCCGCCACCGGGACGGGGCGAAGCGAACGTGGTCGGGGAGGCGCCGAATCAGCTCGATGTCGACGGCAACGGTGTCGTGGAACCGCTCGACGCCCTGATCGTCCTCAACTACATCTCACGCCACGGCAACGGCGCACCGGCACCGCTCACCAGTACCCCTCCGTTCCTTGATGTGAATCGAGACGGGGTGATCACGCCGATAGACGCGTTGCTCGTGCTCAACCACCTCAGCCAATCCTCCACCCAGTCGCTGTTGGCGGGCGAAGGCGAGTCGACGGGCCGTTGGCAGACCTCTGCCGCGCCGCTGCCGACGCTGCCCGCTGTGGAGGATTCGGAGCGAGACTTCCAGTTCGACCCGTCGGATCTGGAATCGCCCGCGGACGCCTGGAAAGCGGATTCGGCTTGGGACGATCTGGTCGACACGTTGGCCGAATCGACCCGGTCTGGCAATCGCGGTGGCTTGCCGATCGGCTCGCCAACCGAAGAAGAGGAGAGCGACTACGAGGCCTTGGTCGACAGCGCGCTGCTCGACTTCGAAGCCGGCGGTTCCGCTTGGTGAGTTCTGCATGACGGGTATCCGGCCGGACGGTACGACGTGAAGTCGTCACCGCCCATAGGATCGAGTCACCCGTGTCGCGCGGCGGGTGGCCGCGCCCCGCCAGTCAACAGCTCCGATGCACCATCCGGCGGCACCGATCGCCGTGAATGGGATCAGAGCGAGGTCAGCATGGCCGGTGGCTTGAGTTGCCCCATCAGGTCCTGAGTCAATCGCCGCATTTGGTTGACACCCTGCGGCGTGTAACCGATCCAAACGCCGGCGATCAGCCCGTCGCCGTCGATCAACACCGTCGTCGGGTAGGCCATGTCCTCCTGGAGCTGGCGGCTGAGTGAGACCCGGGTCAAGCCTTGGGGATCGGCGAAGGTTTCCGGTTCGCCCATGCCGAACGATCGGTAGAATCGCAGCGTCGAGTCTCGCAGTTCGTCCAGATCGGTCTCGACGGAACTGCCGCACGAGACGTTTACCCAGCGGAAGTGGGGCTGGTCGGCGAAATCACGAGTCATTTTCCACAACTCGGGGAACTCGGCCCGACACGGGGGACACCAGGTTCCCCAGAAATGGAGCAACGTCACGCGGCCTTGCAATTCGGCTGATTCAGGCAGTCCGAACGGTTCGTCGTTGGCGTCGCGGTAGCCGTTGGGAGCGGGGATCAATCGCACCAAGTCGAAAGCCGGTGCGTCGCGTCCCGTCGCCGGGTGACTCTTGCCCTCGGCCCACAAGTTGTCGTTCAGGTACGCGAACGCAACCCCCAAGGCGACAACCAGCAAAACAATGCCCCACGGCCAGCCGACGAAGGTCGATCGCTTGCCGACATTGTCATTGGAACTCATCGTGACCCTCGGCACTCGCAGCAACACATACCAACTCGCGTGTGGACCACCCGATCGGCCGGTAGAGTCGTCTGCGAATCAAGCGTTTTTTCGGAAATCCGTCGAAGCTGCGAAACACAAACCGTTTGCAACGATCAATTGTATTCACCGAACGGGCGGAAAGCGCCCGATGAACTCATAAATCAGCTATCTTCGCCGCAACGGAAGATAGGATTCCCTAGCCCCCAGCCGGCTCTTCCGTCGCCTGAAATGGTCTCGAAAGATGAAAATGGGGGCGGTTCCGCCGGACAGTTTGGCGAGGAGTCTGGTGATGCGAGTGACGCTGACCATCCATTCGCTTGACGGCGGCGGGGCGGAGCGGGTGATGGCGTCGCTGGCGTCGCGGTTGGCGGACCGCGGCCATGCGGTGTCGCTGATCACGCTGGACGACGGTATGCGGGACCGGTATCCCGTAAATTCGGCTGTTCGACGCCTTCCCCTCCACACGATGACCGCCGATTCGGGGCGGCTCCGACGGTTGCTCAGCCGCGGCGCCCGGTTGTGCCGTTTGCGCCGGGCGATTAGAGCAACGGCCCCGGACGTGGTGTTGTCGTTTTGCGACGCGATGAACGTGTTGACGCTGTTGGCCACTTGGGGGATGCGGGTTCCGGTCGTGGTCAGCGAACGGAGCGACCCGGCCGCGCAACCGCTGCCGACCCTCAAGCGTCGGCTTCGCCCACGGCTGTATCGCCGCGCCGCCGACGTGATCGTGCTGACCCGCTCCGCCGCCGACACCGTGGCCCCCTGGTGTCGCCAACCGCCGCGGGTGATCCCCTCTGCGATCGACATGCCACCAACGATCGAATCGGCATCCCGGGCGGCTCCCGAGTCGACGTTTCGCTCGCTTGCTGAGCCACGCCGATACCGACTTTTGGCTGTCGGCCGATTGGCTCCGGAAAAGGGGTTCGACCGATTGATCGACGCCTTTTCGCTAATTGCCGCTCGGCAGCCCGCTTGGGACCTCGAGATCCATGGCGAAGGGGATCAGCGTGAGCTGCTGGCGGCTCAGATCACCGAGCAAGGGTTGACGGATCGAATCCGCTTGGCGGGTTGGACACAGCCGATTTGGCCGGCGCTGCATGCCGCCGACCTGTTTGTCCTGTCGAGCCTTTACGAAGGCTTTCCTTCGGCGCTATTGGAAGCGATGGCGGCCGGGTTGGCTTGTGTCGCCACGGATTGCCCTAGCGGCCCGCGAGAAATCATCCGTTCGGGGATCGACGGGGTGTTGGTCCCGCCCGACGACCCGGCCGAGCTCGCCGCGGGGTTGGAGCGGTTGATGTCGGACGAAGCGGAACGACGGCGACTGGGCGGCGCGGCCCGCGGCGTGACCGAGCGGTTCGGCTGGGACGCGATGACCGACGCCTACGTCGAGACGTTGCAGCAGGCGATGGGCGGGCCGTCCGCAGGTGCCGTGGGCAAATAATCGAGCTGACGCCGGTTCGCAGCCGCCGGAAAAAATCGGTCCGACGGATGGCACCGGTGGTTCACTCCGGCGGCTGGATGGTGATGGAAACTTGGAGGCGAGAGGTGACCGGCGTAATCGGCTTGATCCGCACCGCTTACCCGATCAAGCAGGATGCATCGGCCGAGTGGCTGTAATCTTTTTTCCAGATTCAATCCGGCGATCAGAACGGCCCGATACCTCGCCATGACTGCCGGCGGCACCTCGCTACGTCCGACAGCGGCCCTCGGCATCGCTCCACGAGAAGCGTTGCCGTCGGCTCGGATGCCTGCCCCTTCCGATATCATGGAGACAACAACTTTGATGATCGCGCCGCGTCCATTCAGCATCGATTTGCAAGCCCTCCGACGCCTGGTCGAGCAAAAACTTTGCGAGATCGGCATGTTGGAACCGGATCAGTTCCCGATGACCCAGCGACAGGTGATCAAGGGTGGCCGCGAGTGTGGCGTTTACTTTTGCCTGCACGGACCACGGAGCGTCAAGTTGACCGCGATCGCCGATTTCGAAAAGGCGAGTTTGATTTGTTACGGAAGTGACGGCAGCCGCACGGCCGAGGAACAGCTCAACGGCTGAATCTCTGCCTCGACCTCATTCCACGCGGTCCGGCGGATGGCCGCGTTCGGTTCATGCGTCCTCGGCCGTCGATTCCTTCGGCGGAGCATTTCCGGCGGCGTCACCGGCTGTCTGTTTCGTCGAATTGCCGGGCGGCACGTCGGCGAACGATTCGGACCCGTCGGCATTTTCGCTCGGCCCTTCACCGGCGACGAGTTCTCCGAGGAGCGCCGTCGCCAGCGTGGCGTCGTCCGCCGGTCGCACCCACCGCAAGTCGATCACCAGGCCCCCTTCGGACTCGGTGGTCAGCACGGCGGGAAACGACTCGGCCAAGGTGCGGGCCCATTGGGCGGGCGTTCGGTCGCGGTGTTGGATCTGCAATTGGCGTGAGCTGGTTCGCCAGACGCCGGTCTTGGTCAAAGAAGCCGGCTCGGCGGTGATCTGGACCGTCGCGATCGATTCATCCGCAGTCAGCCGGATCGCCAAACGTTCGGCGCGGTTCTTCAGATTTTCTTCACTCGTCGTCAACGCCAACGCGATCGGGTGCTGGGGAAATGGCGCTCCTTGAAGCGATTCGAGCGCCGTCGTCATCATCGCTCGGGTGATCGGCAAGGCCTGCAGCGCGAGCCACGCGGGGCTGGCGGCGATTCGCTCGAGCGTCTCGCGCCGGCCGACGATCAACCCACACGGGGGGCCGCCGAGCAGCCCGTCGCCGGGGGTGATCACGCAATCGGCTCGGGGCCCCCCATCCGTCGGACGCAGGTGATCGCTGACGAACCGCGGCAGGGGGCTGAGGGCGGACAACCAATTGGGGCTAGTAAAACCATCGCCCGGTTCGATTCCGCCGCACAAGGTCATCAGCACGACACGCAGGCCGCTGGCGGAGCCGCGTTGGGTCGAGCCGCCGGCGTACCAGACCGGGTCGGCATCGCCGTGGTCGACGGCAACCAGGATCGCGCCAGACGGCAAACCGTTCGCATCACTCGTCGCGACGCCGTCTACCGAGCCGACTTCGTGGATCGCGCCCGCCGCCCATGACTCATCCGGCCCGGCTCGGAAAGCGTCGGGGATCGCCGTGCCGCTGGGCAACCGATGGGCTTGGGAGCGATGCAGGTAGACCGGGTGGTCGCCGCGGGCCAGCCCCACAGCCAAGCAGGCCGCCTCGACGCTCGTCGCCACCAACACCCCTTGATCGGAGCCGCCGCAGCGTTCCAGGCGGCGGTTCAGCCGATCGGCGGCCGGCCCGACCCGCAGCACCGGGTTGGCCGACAACCCCGCAGCCCACTCGACCAACGGGTCCGCTTGGCCGCCCCCGACCAGCCGTTCGTCGAACAAGCAACCCGAGGCGTTGATCGCCGGGGTCACCAGTGCCAAATGTTGTTGGGCCCACCGCTGCAACATCTGCTTCGTCGCTTTGGCACCGCGAAAAACGGTGTCGACGCCACGTGCGGCGGTTTCCGGCAATTCGTCCAGCAGCCGGTTTGCCCGCTGACGAAGCTGATCGACCGTCTCGGGCGGAACCTTGTCGACCACGCTGCCGACGCCCCGCATCAACGCGTCCAAAGCCCAGGGAGGAAATGCCATCGAGGGTGCTCCTGCGACCAAAGGCCGCCATGTCTGGAATCAAGCCGAAAACGCCAGCGTATTCGAAACGATCCGGATGCGCGGCAGAATCGTTCAAGCTTGCGCGACCGGTATCCCGATTTCTAGACGGGATAGGTAGCGCATCAGCCCCGTCGGGCCGAATCGGCACCGGATTTTGCCCTCGGCGGCTGCTCGACGAATTTTCGTCGGCAAACCGCCCCTGTCCAGCAGTCCGGCAATCAAGCCCGTCCCGGCAGATGTGCCCGTCCCACAGATGAAACAGATGTAAACGGGCGGATCGGTGAGAACACACCCCAGCTACCAGTCACAGCCGCATGTCCTGTTCTCACCGACCTCGCCGTCGGCCCGCTGATTCCGCGAAACCGCCCTGCCTGGGCGAGTTGACGCCGCGGTTCGGCTCGGTCAGGCGATTGTGTCGCCGCTTGCAGGGGATCGTCGTGACCGCAATCAAGCTGGCGGTTTGCCTGGGGATCCCCAGTTCCACGACTGCCACGCCGGCCCAGGACATCGCTTGGCCGCTGCCGATCGCCGCGCAAGTATCCGAGCGTTCGGGCGGGATTGTCCTCGACAAACCGTTGGTCGACCTGCTGGCGGACGAGTTCGATCACGGGAAAGCGCATCCGCCGACGGTCGAGTGGGTCGATCCGCAACCGCTCGAAGAGCCTTTGCCGCTGTCACAGCCGCTGCCGACATACACAACCGCCGACGTTTGGACCCGTGACCGGTTCGAAGTCGGCTATGAACGAGGCTTTTTCATTCGGCCGCGCGAAGGGGAAGATTCGCCCTTCAAGCTGCTGATCAACTTCCAGGACCAATTCCGCTACACCGGCTTCGTTCCGGCCCAAGAGACCTGGACCGATTCAGCCGGGGTGGTGAGGCTGATTTCTGAACGGAACGGGTTCGACATCATCCGCGGCCGCGTGATTTTCTCCGGAACCGCAGTCGATCCCGACCTAAGCTATTACCTGAACCTCGACTACGGCACGACCGGCGACGATCGGGTGACGGTCTTGCTGGGGTGGATGAGCTACCGGTTCAGCCGTTCGTTTGAGCTGTTTTGGGGGAAGGGGAAGGTCCCGGGCGGCCGCGAATGGTTGATGACGTCGATGTTCAGTCACGCCCCGGACCGCACGATGGCGACGACCTTCTTTCGGCCCAGCATCACGACCGGCGTTTGGGCTCGTGGCAAACCGACCGATGAGCTGTTTTACCAAGCGATCATCGGCAACGGTTTCAACACCTCGGCGGCCGGGTTTCGCGACCTCGATACCAACCTGCTCTACTCCGGAAACCTCGGTTGGGAGCCGTGGGGCGAATTCGGCGGGCTCTATTCAGACCTGCCTTTTCGTGACCTGCCGGCGGTGCGGTTCGGGACCAGCCTGACGCAATCCCGCCAATCGGGTCGACAATTCGACGCCTCGGCGGCGGAGCAGACTTTCATCCGCCTGTCTGACGGCACGGACCTGACGCAACCCGACGCGCTCTTCCCCGGTGTGACCGTCACCGATTATTCGGTCTCGCTGGCGACGCTGGACGCCGGATGGAAACATCGTGGCCGCAGCCTCAACGCGGAGTATTTTCTCCGCTGGTTGTACGACTTCCGCGGCACCGGCCCGATCTCGTCCGCCGACCGATCGCTATTCGATCACGGCTTCTACGTCCAAGGCGGGACGTTCTTCGTGCCCCGCCGCTGGGAATGGATCGCCCGAACCTCGCAAGTCTTCGGCGAACGGGGCAACGGCGCGGAATACGCCGCCGGCGTGAACTGGTTCCCCAAGGGGACCGAAAGCTGGCGCGTCGGCGCCGACGTCACCTATTTAAATCGCTCGCCAGCCTCCCAACTCCGGACAGGCTATGAAGCGGGCGCCACCGGAACGATGTTCCGAGTGCAGGTCCAGATGATGTTCTGACCCTGCCCTTCAACTCGCCCGCCCCCCGACGCCGCATCCGCGTTCCTAATCGTGCTCAGCGCCAGCGGTGCTCGTGCTCAGCGCCAGCGGTACTCGTAGTCGAAACCGGCGCCGACGCTGGCATCCTCCGGCGCCATAAACTGAGTCGCCCACCTCTTGCCGTCGCTCGCCGCAAAACGTGAGATTTAGTCGGCATGGCGACGTGGCCGGTAAACGATGTCGTCCCTAATCGTCGCACCTTTTCGATTACGAGCACCGTCGCTCCGCGAGTGAGCACGAGCACCGCTTGCGCTGAGCACGAGTGAGAAAGCAGCCTGGCAGGCGCCATCTCTCACCGTCCGTCAGCCTCGACCGCATGGAATCGACCCGGCGGTATACGGGCGTTCCGGCGTGCCCAGCCTGAGTGTCTCACCAATGAAGTCAAGCCGAACCGGCCTGACTTGACTCGCGAAAAATTCCGCAGACAATCACCAATGCAGGGGGAAAGCGACATCCCCGGAACTGAGGACAACGGATACAAAAACTGGTCGTTTCGGGAATCATACCTGGAATAATGACAGGTTCTGTCGCTGGACCAATACCGTAATTTGACATGGCACTATTCGTTCATCTCGCAGCGGAGAAGGAGACCGACTCGATACGTCGGGTCGGCATCAAGCCGCGCCGACTTAAGCAACCGTTGGCCGATGGCTACGATAGGATCGCATTTACACAACCTGCGCACTTCGACAGGCCTCATCTTATACAAACCGAACGCGCAGAACGTCACCGCCGGTGGACGACTTGCCACGTTGTACCGAAATAATCCTGTTGAGGTGCTTATTCACGGGGATGATCAAAAGTTTGTCTATGCAGAACTGTGCGAGGCGGTTGAAGAAGTGTTTGCCCATTTCGCGGGCGAGGGCCGCTCCCTGCCGCATCCCAGAGTGAAGCCAATGCAAGAAATTTCCTGACCGGCGGTGATTTTTGCCGAAGCCGTAAGGATCGGATGATCAATAATTGGCCCAGGCTTGCGTTTTCCGCTCCGGCGCGTGAGCCCGGAGATGCGATGAATCGCGCCAGTAAAAAATCGGCCGTTGCCAGCGGTGCTCGTGTTCAGCGCCAGCGGTTCTCGTACACCAAACCGGCGCCTTGAAGTCGAGTCGCCCACTTTTTTCCCGTCCCTCCCCGCAAAGCGTCGGGTAAGAGTCGGCATTGCGAATTGGCTGGTAAAAGGTGTCGGCCGTGATCGACGCACCTTTCGAGCACGAGCACCGCTGCGCTGAGAACGAGTAAAAGTCGGGCGAATTCAACCAACTTGGATGGCACCATTTGTCACCTTGTCAAAACAATCCTAATCGCGGCTCCGTTCGGACGTGGTTGATCGGTCATCGCGCTGCGACCAGACGATACATCCCCTTTCATTATGCGGCTGGATCGACGATGAATGATGTCAACCGCCGACTTACCGCGCAGGAGCGACGTCTCGTGCGATGGATGCTCGAACACGGCAGTCCCGAGGCCGCAGACTATTTACCGCAACTCGATCAAGCCGAAGTCACGCCCTGGAAGTGCGGTTGCGGCTGCGCGAGCGTCAACTTTCAGATTCACGGTCATCGCGAAGCGTCACCCGCGGTTCATCCCATTGCAGACTTCATCTTCGGCGAAGGCGATACGCTTAACGGCATCTTCGTCTACGAGATGAATGGAATTTTAAGTGGACTAGAGGTATACGGATTGACGGGCGACGCACCTAAATCGTTGCCCCGGCCGGAAGACTTGCGACCGTTCGGCGATTCGTCTGTCCCATAACGAACGGTTGGTCATACGGACCGGAAACGGTTTGATGAGTGGCGTGTGTCACCCGGTTGAGGCGACTCGCCGAGGTCGCCGGTTGAAGTGTCCGCAGCAGTGTAGCGAGAGTAAATCGATTGGCAATGCAGTTCGAACCAATGTGACTGGCGAACCCTGTGCTGGACGCTTGATTGAGGTTCATCCGGTTAGCCGGATGGTATCCTGACGGCGACTCGAATAGACTAGTATCAACTGGCGTTGAGTGTGAAGTAGCCGCCTTATTCTCTGACGAGGGCTGGCCCTCCTGCGATGAGAAATCTCGGTCAAGCCTTTCTTATTGCTCTTCTTGTAGGTTCCGGCCATGCGTTGTGCTTTTGCCCCGATTTTGGCGACCTGTCTTTGCCTGTCGGGCATTGCGTTTTCGAACGAGGATGAGCCATCAGTCCAGCTTTTGGTGCCGGGGTTCTCGGTCACGAAACTTCCCGTTCAGCTGACGAACGTCAATAACCTGCTCTTTGCACCTGACGGGCGGTTGCTAGCGCTCGGATACGACGGCCGTATCCACGTCCTCCGGGACCAAGACGGTGACGGGCGGGAAGAGACGGCCGAGCCATTTTGGGATCAGCCGACACTCAAGGTGCCCATCGGGATGGCTTGGTCAGATGAGGGCTTGTACGTTGCCTCTCAGGGAAAGGTCTCGCTGCTACGCGATACCGACGACGACGGCCGAGCGGACCTGGAGGATGTGGTCGCCTCCGGCTGGCCGCGAACGGACGTGACCTCCGGCGGAGTTGATGCAGCGGGCGTTGCCCTCGACCGAGAGGGAAACCTCTATTTCGGCCTGATCTGCGCCGACTACAGCAATCCCTATCGGCTCAAGGATGGGAAGGCCCATTACGACTTGGGGAGTGTCCGGGGCACGATTCAAAAGCTCTCGGCCGACCGGACCCACCGGGAAACGGTGGCAACGGGGATTCGTGTGCCTTACGGCCTCGCATTCAACCGGGACGGTGATCTGTTCATGACGGACCAGGAGGGAGAGACGTGGCTGCCGGGCGGTAATCCTCTGGACGAATTGAATCACATCATTGCCGGCCGGCACTACGGGTTCCCGCCCCGGCACCCGGAACACCTTCCCGAGGTGAATGATGAACCGCCCATCGTGGGATTTGGGCCTCAGCACCAGTCCACCTGCGGACTGACGTTTAACGAACCGTCGCCTGACCGGAGGGTCTTTGGGCCGCCGGGGTGGGAGGGGGATGCGTTGGTCGCCGGCTTCTCGCGGGGAAAGTTGTGGCGGGTCGAGTTGGTGAAGACCGCTCACGGGTACGTCGGGAAGCCCAGCCTGATCGCCGCCTTCGATATGCTGGTGGCCGACATCGCGATTTCTCCCGCAGGTGAGCTCTACGTCGCCTGCCACAGCGGCCCTCCCGACTGGGGGACCGGACCGCGAGGTGAGGGGCAGCTGTTCAAGATCTCCTTGACGGACCCTGAAGCGCCCCAGCCGGTCGCGGCTTGGTCGGCCGGTCCGCTCGAAGCCCGCGTTGCGTTCGATCGGCCTCTCGACGAAACGACCGCCGAGAAGCTTTCCGAAGCTAGAGTCTCGTTCGGCGACTTCGTGCGGGCTGCCGACCGCTACGAAGTACTTCGGCCCGGCTATGCGGCGGTGAAAACGCAAATGAACGCGCCGCGGGGGACAATGGCGATAGCCGCCGCCCGGCTCAGTCGCGATCGGCGAACTCTGATCCTCTCGACCGATCCCCATCCGGTTCGGGGCGCCTATGCCGTGACATTGCCGCAGGTCAGCCGGTCCGGAGATACCGATCAAGGTTCGACTGTGGACCTGGCTTACGATCTGTCGGGAGTTTGGGCGACTTGGAAGCCGGAGACGACGGGAAGTCGCCCCGAGTGGTCTGGCTGGCTGCCGCACATCGACACGGAAGTAGCACTCGCCCTGACAGATGGCTCGTCAGAGCATCAGGATCTTCGGCGGATGCTGGCCGAGCAAGGTCGGTTCACTCTTAAGGGCTTCCTGGAAACCCCACCGGGAACAGCCGTGGTGCGAATCGCCGGGAAGGTGCCGATCGAAGGCGTCGCCGGCGAAACACCATTCCGGTCGGCACCGCGAGGAGAAAGCCACTTAGCGGAAATTGCGGTTGAAAAAGGTGGCCGGGCGAACGAGGACCAACCACTGAGGTTTTCGCTGACGGTGGCCACGGGCCGTGGAGGAGCGGAGACTTTCTTGCATGCGACTTACATCGGCACCGAGGACCCGATCGAGCGAGTCTTACCGCTGAATGGGCTCTGGCTTCCCTGGACGCCTCCGCGTGTTGCCACGGCCACTCCCGCTGAGGAGACTCCGCTTCCGCCTGAACTGGCCGGCGGCGATCGCGAGCGAGGCGAGAAGGTGTTTTTTTCGACGAAATCCAACTGCTCCGCCTGCCACAGCGTTCGTGGGAAAGGCGGCCGTGCAGGGCCGGATCTCGGGAATCTGGCTCATCGCGATGCCGGCTCGGTCCTCCGCGACATTCGCGACCCCAGCGCCACAATCAACCCCGACTACATCGGCCATACCGTCTTTCTGAGCGACGGCCGTGTCCTGGCGGGATTGGTACGGAGCGACGGGAGCGACGCGATCCGCGTCATCGACGCCGAAGCAAAAGAGACGGTCGTTCCTCGCGCGGAGATCGAGGAGATTCAGGCCCGCTCGACCTCGACCATGCCCACGAATCTTCTCGACGCCTTGAACGATCAGGAAGCCCGGGACTTGATGGCTTTTCTGCTTACCGCCGCTCCAGATCCACAGGATCGGCCCGAAAAGGCAAAAGCGCCACCACCCCGCACCCGGCAGGAGGTTGAAGACGTGCTACGGGCGTTGCCGCCGGACCCGTTACCGGGTGAAGTGAAGAGGTTGACGATTGTCCTGGTCGCGGGACCGAAAGATCACGGCCCGGGCGAACACGACTATCCGGCTTGGCAGCGGCAATGGGAGGGGCTTCTCAGGAAGGCCGCGGGCGTTCGCGTCGAGACGGCCTGGGAATGGCCCTCGGACGGTCAGTGGAAGCAGGCCGACGTGGTGGTATTTAACCTCTGGAACCACGACTGGTCCGACGAACGCTATCTGGCTATGGACTCCTTTCTTGCCCGTGGCGGGGGAATCGTCGCGGTGCATGCCGGTTTGATCGCCGATCGAGAGCCGGAGAAGCTGGCACGGCGCTTCGGGCTGGCGGCCCAGCCCCGGCGAACCAAATATCGGCACGGTCCGGTTGAGCTGACTTGGCGCGATTCCGACGACGGACACCCAATTGTCGCTGGCATGGAGACAACACAGTTCATTGACGAAACGTATTGGCCGATGGTAGGTGATGAGACGGCGGTGACGGTGCTGGCGACCGCGACGGAGGAAGGAAAGCCGCGGCCGATGCTGTGGACCTTCGAACCCGAAGCTGGCCGAGTATTCGGCTGCGTCCTCGGCCACTACGCCTGGACATTCGATGATCCGCTCTTCCGCATCGCGGTGCTCCGCGGCCTAGCCTGGGCAGCGGGAGAGCCGGTCCACCGTTTTCAGGCTCTGGCAGCCGTGACCGAGTCGCGGTAGGAATCGCGTGCCGCTGGGGGCCA
>RECD01000287.1 GCA_007694185.1 Planctomycetaceae bacterium | reverse complement strand
CGAGCCTTTTTCGTTGCGGCGTAACCGTTTCAGCGGTGGCCAACTCGGCGCGCCCACACTTCATCGCCGATCGCGAACACAAGCTTGTACGGCCCTTCGGGGCCGGGAACGGCTTTGGCACTCACCAGTCCACGACTTCGCCTCCGTTCTTGAGCAGGTAGATCGCTCTGCCGGGGTGGAAGTAACTGCCATTGTCGGGATGCGTGGCCCACCGCGCCTCGCCACCGGTTCATATCGTCGGTCTTACTTGTCGCGGTCGCAGAATATGGCTGGCACCTTTTGTACGGCAGGCCGATTTGAAACGTGGCTGGCACCGTCTGGCTTATTGTGGCGGGGATGCTGGTGGCGGTTGGGTCATTGGTTTTTTCGGAGGTGGTTGAGCACTTCGTTTCGGTCGAGGACTCGGTCGTTGTTTTGGTCGATGCGGCGGAACAGTCGCAACTGCACCGCTCGGTCGACCTCGTCGTAGCGGATCAGGCCGTCTCGGTCTCGGTCCAGGTCTCGGAAAAAATCGTCCGCGAGTGCTTGCCACTTCGCCTCTTGGCGGTCGGCGGCGGCTTCCTCTGATTCACCGGGATCATCGACGGGGAGCGACGCGGTCTGCCGCTCGATCGGGCCGCGGGGGCGGGCGACCTCGTAAAAGACGAGGGCCATTTCTTCCCAGGTCTGATCGCCCCAGGTGACGAATTCCTCGGGGTCGGGGTTGAAAGGGTTGGCGGCCGAATTGTCGTATGTCGCGGTGAATTCGAGCGAGTCGAGCGAATCGAGTTCCAGCGGGGATGCCAGCAGGTAGGTGTGCTGCCAATTGAAATCGTAGTGCGGGACATCGAGCAAAATCTGTTCGCTCTGCCCGTCTCGCGTGCGGACTTGGAACGATTTGCCTCGCAAGTGCATGTGGGGCGAGATCGCCAACAATCGGCCTCGGTCGGGGAAGCGTTGGGTGCGTCCCTGGGCGATCGCGGCCGGATCGCCAGGCGGGATTTCCAGTCCCTGGTTGATCCCGATCAGGGTGATCAATTCCTCCGTCACCTCTTCGGACTCGGCAAACTGCAATTCCAATCGCGACAGGTCCTGTTCGACGCTGCCGGTGGGCGTGTAGTGCATTTGAAAGACGAGCTTCGAGCCGGCGGGAACTTTGCGGGCCAGGTTGGAAACCGGCGGCGGCATCCGTTGTCCGGGCACGTAGGCGGTCAGCCAGCCCATGCCTTCCAAGCGGACGCCGTCCGGAGGGCGCACGAAGACGATGCCGTGGTGGACGACCGCGCGGTTGCCGGGGATGATTTCAGCCGCTTTGACCCAGCGGTCCTCGGTAAAGCCGGGATCGGTGACGAAATACTGGTACTCGACTGTCCCTTCCGCCGGGATGGTGAACGGTTGGGCCGCCATCGGGATGACTTGGTCGGGGGTGACGGCGGGGGTTGCGGCGACCGCGCGCTGAGCCGAATCGGGCAGTTTGTCGGCGTTTCCGAACGGCGCACCCGCCTCGACCCAGTCCCGCAGGATCTGTTTATCCGCTTCGGGCATCTTCCGAGCGTTCGCGAATTGGCCGTGCAGGTCGCTGGCATGCCAGGGCGGCATACGCTGCAATTCGATCACCTCGAGGATCATGTCGGTCCACCCGATCACCTCGTCGTAATCGACCAAAGAGAAGGGGCCGATTTCGCCGGGGCGATGGCATTCGACACAATGGCGATCGAGGACACGGACGACCTGGTCGGTGAACGTGATTGGCGAGTCGGTATCGACGGGACGTCGCCGCGCCATCAGGCAGCCGGCCGCTTGGGTGCTGGGGATCTCGACCGCCTCGCCTCGCAATGCTTGTTCGATGGCCAACCGCAAATCGTCCCGTTTGGGCGAATCGGTGACGACGCCGGGGCGGTATTGGTCGTCGATCCGGCCACGGTAGAGGATCTGACCCAACGGATCGACCAGGAAGACCTCGGGGGTTCGGGTGGCTCCGAGGCGGTTGGCGAGTTGGCCGTCGTGATCCTTGAGCATCACGAAACCGAGTTCCTGGCGCGTCGTGAACTCGATCAGCTTCGGCATCGGGTCCTGGGGGTTGCTGTTCACGCCGATGAACTCCACCCGCTCGGCAGCGAACCGCGCGGCCAGTTCGTTCAGGCGGGAGGTGTAGAGCTTGACGACGGGGCAATCGCAACCGAGGAAGCAGATGACGCGGAAGCGTGAATCGAAAGGGAGCTGGAGCGCGAAGGTCGATCCGTCCGTTTGGGGCAGAGAAAAATCGAGCGAGACGGAATCGTTCAGCCCGGCGGTCAAGGAATTCACTCGGGGCAGCGAGTCGGGAAGCTCGGTAGCAAGCTTCGCGGGTGCTGCCGCTGGCGGCGTGATGGGCGGCGACTGGGCGGACGTCGGTGAGTCCAGTGGCAGGAAACCGAGCAAAAGCGGGCCGATGAGGGCACAAGCTGTGATCGCGGGGAGATGAAGAAGAGGTCGATAGGGCATGGCGTTGGGGCCGGTGGCGGCGGTGTCCGAAAAAGGTTCAGCAAGACCGACGTTTAGCATACGGGGCGGAGCATCCGAGCGTAATGGTTTTCCTACGATCGTGAAGAAACGGTGAGTTCAACAAAAAACTCTCCGATCGGCAAGCGATCTCGGTTGACTCGGTTTCCGTGGGCTTGGTACTAGCCCTTCGTCGGCCGCTTGATCGCGACCGAGGCACAAACCATTTGGGAAGCATCTGCCGTGTGCGGTAAGGTTGCGGGAATCTGCCGTCATGCACCGTCAGGCGTAGGGTGATTGGGCAGCCGAGACGTTTTCTGGGTCAAACGTCCCGGTCGCTTTCCCCGGCAGACGCTTTCCTCGACGCCGGGGCGCCAGCTTGGCGCCCCGGCGTTCGGATTCAGCTTTCGTTCGGGCCACTTCTCCGCTCAGATTCCGCGACGGTCGGGTCGACCGATCCGAGCCGAGCATCCTTGAAGATGAGGGTGTGGCCCGCTGCGGTCTCCAAAGACCGGGGGCTGCGAGCGGCGGTTTTCGCCCTTTCGCTTGCCACCTGCGGGCTGTTAAGAATCGATCGAGTGAATCGATCCAGCCCCCCGGTTTTGGCCGACGTCGATGGTAGCAGCCGAATACAAAGTCAGCCGTTGTTCGCGACGTTGCTTCGTCGAGGAGCGGAACCTTCGCGACGGCGAGTGGTATTACTCGGTCGTGATCGAGGAAGGTGAAGAATTGATCCGTCGCGACTACTCGGCTGGGGCATGGACGGAGCCGCCGGCCGGGACGATCGGCTGGTGGAAATCGAGGATGCCGGAGGCGGGTGCCCGCAAGATGGTGCTCGCCCCCGAACCGGTGTTGATCGATCACTTGCGGCGGATGGAGGGTGATGAAGCCCGCGGACCGCTCCGATACCTGTTAGCCCTGACGCTGTTGCGTCGCCGCATCGTCCGCTGTTTGTCCTCGGGAACGCCGTTTGAGCTCGCGAGTGACCTGCCCGATGTTGAGGCGGATGCTCCCCCGGTCGGGGCGACGGGGCGGATGCGTTTGCAGGTGCTCAGCGACGGATCGGAGTTGGACGTGATCGAGTACGAGATCACTCGGCGGCAGACCGATTCGCTCAGCGAGGCGTTGCAGGAATTGCTCTATTGCGAGGCGACCGACGGATGAAGCGAAATCCCAAGGAGGGGAACGGCGTGGCCTGTCGCACTCGGACTGTCGGCGGTACTCGCGGCCTCAAGGGCGGTGTCCTGCCAGTCTGGTTGGTGTTGTTGTGGCTGCCGTTCGCCGGCGGCGCGACCTGCTATCGACGCACCGTCCCCGTCGACCGGATGCCGCCACCGGAAGTGTTCAGCGGCATGCCGCAGTTGGAAGAACTGGCCGAGGTCGTCAATCGGACGGACGGCATCGGGCAGCTCTCGAGCAACTCGGTCTCGCTCGAGGTTCCCAGCATGTCTAACGTCCCGAGGTTGTCGGCGACGTTGGCTGTCGATCGTCCCCGCAACTTTCGGATGCAGGCGAAGCTGCCGATCATGCTCGGTTCCGGTTTGGACATGGGTAGCAATCAGGAGCGATTTTGGTTTCAGGTCCCCGAGGGGATGACCCAAACGCTCTACCACACGACCCACGATCAGTTTCGGCAGCGGCCGATGCGATCGATCCTGCCGGTTGACCCGACATGGGTCGGCGACGCCTTGGGTTTGGTGCATCTGGACCCGAAAGAGGTGGTCGAAGGGCCGATTTTGCGGACCGACGGCAAGTTGGAGGTCCGCACGATGGTCTCGATGTCCGACGGCCTCTACAGCCGCGTGTGCGTGATCGAGCCGACCGCCGGCTACGTGACAGACCAGATGCTGTATGGGGCTGACGGCAAGTTGATCGCCGCCGCCAGCGGTTCGAAGTACAGGTATTATCCGGAACACGAATGTTCGCTGCCGCACCAGGTGGAGATCCGGATGGTCCCCGACGCCGGGCCGCCGCTGGAGCTGCGGTTGCAGATCGGCGACTACATCGTCAATCAGCTGCTATCGAATGACCCGCAATTGTTCGCGATGCCGCAGGGTGCTGGGAAGGTCGTCGACTTGGCCGAGTTGGCTCAGCCGATGCGGGTCGAACCGCCTCCGCCGGAGTTGGGGCGAGTCGGTCAAGAGGCCGCCTTCTCGCAGCCGGGGCGGTCGGTCTACTCGCGGCCTACGGAACCGCAAACCGTGATGTCCAACTGGTATCGTTGAGCCGTTTTTTGGCCGGCCCGCAGCCCACAGTCGACCGAGTTGCCATTTTGCAAGCGGCGGGCGTGCTGCGAATCTGAGAGATTTAGCAAATGTCGGGGCCTCCGTTTGGGGAGTTCCCTTTTTTGGAACCTACCGCTGCAAAAGCCTTGCCACCGGGCGGTCGGTTCGTCATACTTGCGTCCCCGACGGGGCAGGCTTCGTTTCTGCGCCGACGGAACGTGACACCATTCGACCGTTTCCATCCGTTCTAACTCCCGCCGATCCCATCCATGGCACCACGACCGATGAACAACCGGAACCGCGCTCGCAAGCGATCGCGGGTCCGTTCGCGTACCAAGCGGAAAGATCCGATTTTTGTCGATGGCCACCGCCCGCGTCCGATGTACGTGGACTACAAGGACATCGAATTGTTGGGCAAGTTGGTCAATCGGCACGGCAAGATCGTGGGACGCCGGAAGAGCGGTTGCTCGGCGGTGAGTCAGCACGCCGTCACGGCGGCGATCAAGCGGGCCCGCTTCATGGCGCTCATGCCGTTCGTTGGCGAGTGATCGGTTTCACGATTTGATGCCGTCCCGGGTTGCGGCGACGGCGTCTCTGCGTTCTCGCTGCACGGCTTGCGAATGCCCTTTTCACATCGGCGCCGAGTCGAGTTCCGCGATACGGACGCGGCGGGTATCGCGCATTTTTCGGTTTTCTTCCCGATGATGGAAGAGGCCGAGCACGCGGCGCTGCGTCATTTGGGGCTGCGGGTTCTCCAGCCGACGGGGAACGGCGAGCATTTGACTTGGCCCCGAGTTGCCGCCCAATGTGATTACTTGGCGCCGGCACGATTCGAGGAAACGCTCCGGATCGATGTTTCGGTGTTGAAGCTGGGTACATCCAGCGTCACTTACGGCTTCGCTTTCTTTCGCGAATCCGATTTGGCTGCGCTTGATGCCGGGACCACCTCTGGCGCCGCCCAGGGTGACGCTTTGAGCGGAGCGGCCGAACCGATCGCGCGAGGTTCGGTGACCGCGGTCTGTTGTCTGTTGACGGTCGGTCAGCCGCTGCGAAAGCAGCCGATCCCGGACGACCTGCGAGAGTTATTGGGGCGATTGGCCTGAACGGTCGCGGAGTGGTCGTCGCCGCCGGACAACAGATCGGTCCGCAATAGGTGGCCGTTTTGTGGGCCGCCCGATTCGTCATCACAGGCCGCCGACCAGCAGGTACTTCAGTTCGAGGTATTCGTCGATGCCGTGGTGCGACCCTTCTCGCCCGATCCCGGATTGCTTCACGCCGCCGAACGGGACGGCCACCGAACCGAGGGCTGTCGAATTGATTCCGACCATACCGTATTCCAACCGATCGGCCACCCGAAAAGCCTGACCGAGATCACGGCCGTAGAAGTACGCGGCCAGTCCGTAGGGCGTGTCATTCGCCTGGGTGATCACCTCCGCTTCGCTCGAAAAACGGATAACCGGAGCGACCGGTCCGAAGATTTCTTGTTGGGTAATCGCCATGGTCGGGGCGACGCGATCGAGCACGGTGGGCTGAAAATAGGTGCCCCCCAGCGGATGGGGCTTGCCCCCGGTCAGCACCCTCGCTCCTCCGGCGACCGCATCGGCGAGCAGCTTTTGGACCTTGTCCAGTGCCGCGGTGTTGATCAGCGGTCCCTGCTGGGTTTCGGGGTCCAGCCCGTCACCGACGACCAATTCGTTGACCCGTTCGGCGAGTCGCTCGACGAACCGGTCATGGATCGAATCGTGGACGAACAGGCGATTGGCACAGATGCAGGTCTGGCCCGTATTGCGAAATTTGGCCGCGATAGCCCCTTCGACGGCAGCCTCCAAGTCGGCATCTGCGAAGACGATGAAGGGGGCGTTGCCGCCCAGTTCCAGCGTCACCTTTTTTACGGTCTGGGACGCCTGACGCATCAACAACTTGCCGACTTCGGTCGAGCCGGTGAAGCCGAGCAAGCGGACTCGGGGATCATCGCACCAGGCCCGACCGATCGGCTCGGCCGGCCCGGTGATCACATTCATGGCGCCTTGGGGAAGCCCGGCGCGATCGGCCAGTTCGGCCAAGGCGAGGGCGGAAAGGGGCGTTTCGGGAGCCGGTTTCAGCACCACGGTGCAACCGGCGGCGAGTGCCGGGGCGCACTTGCGGGTGATCATCGCGGCGGGGAAGTTCCAGGGTGTGATCGCCGCACAGACGCCGATCGGGTTCTTGGTGACCATGACTCGCGATTTGGGCAGATGGCTTGGCAGGATTTCACCAGCGATCCGCAGGGCTTCCTCTGCGTAGAATTCGACGAAGGAAGCGGCGTAGTCGATTTCCCACGAGGCTTCCGCGAGCGGTTTGCCCTGTTCGGCGGTCAGGATCTTGGCCAGGTCATCGCGGTGCTGCCGAATCTGCTCCAGCCATCGGCGTAAGGCCGCGGCGCGAACCGCGGCGAGCTGACCGGCCCAGGGCTGCAACGCCTGGTAGGCTGCCGAGACGGCCGCTTCTGCCTCCACTTCCGACAGCGCCGGTACCGACGTGATGGGCGTGCCATCGGCCGGGTTCAAGATCGGGTCTTGGGGCTCCCCGACCCAAGCCCCATTCAGGTAAGCCTGGGATTTGATTAGTGACGGATCGTTCAATTCGAGGCGGGCCATGGGCGAGCTAACTTATTCGGGGGAAGCGGAATCGCGGAGCCGGTCGGGGCTCCTGAGCGAGGCCAGCGGGTGCGGGAAACTCGCCGCAAGCCGATTCGGTCGACCTCCGCAGTTTAGCTTTTTCGCGGTTTCTTTGCTTGCCAGCCCCTTGGCGGCGAGGATAATGGAAGTAACGGATCGCGATGACGCGTCGCGATTAACATCCTGCAAGGGCTGGCCCACTCTGGTTGGCAAACCGGGTCGGACTTGTTTTCCGTGATACAACAAAGGGGGTGATCAAGTGGAATATTGCTGTACTTGCCAACGGGGTGGTAACCCGTAGTCACAGCCGGCGGGCTGCACTTCGTGAGCAGCCACCCCACTCGCGATCCTCTCAAGAGACACGCGAGCAAATTCCTGGCGGTCGTGAAACTTCGGTTTCGCGGCCGCCAGGTTTTTTTTGGCTTCCAACGCTCGTCTTTGGAGCCGACTCGCCGGCGGCGGGTTGTGCGGTTTCCGAGGCCGCGGTTTTTCGCTCGGTGAGCGGACC
>RECD01000282.1 GCA_007694185.1 Planctomycetaceae bacterium | reverse complement strand
GAGCAGGCACCTTTCGGAGCACGAAGCAGGTGCGAAAAATGGGGGTGCGAAAATTGGATGGCACCTTTCGGAGCAGGATCGTGTCAGGCAGATCGGCGAGCCGAGTCGACGGGGTGTCCCTGGGAACAAAATTTTGCGGAAGACTTTCGAGATCGGCGGTGGCATTCGAGCTGTCGGAACAAGCCCCTGCGTCCCGTTCCGTGACTTCATGCCGATGGGGTGTCAGCCATCAGGCCGGGTTGGGCTACGCGACAATTCCAGTTTTGAAACAAACCATGCCGCCACTTCGGAAGGGAGCGAAATCATCGTTCTGACCAGTAGGGGCCGCAACATGCGTCTGGCCGAAGGCAGAGGCGGCGTCTTCCGGCTCACGAAACGCACTCGGTCCAGCGTGGTACCCATCCGATCACCGCAGTCGACCAGGAAGCCTGCGTGAATGAAGGCCACGCCACGCTTCGGTGCTTCGCTGGCTGGGCCTGCAAAAGTGGCTGACCGCGCACCGTTCCGTTAGTGATTGAGGAGGTGACTGCATACGATCAGGCAGGTGACCGAGTCCAACCCGGCGACGCCCGGCAAAGAAAGCGTGTCCGCGGCAACTTTCAAGGACCGCACGGTCAAAGCCGAGCTTCCCCGGTCACGGTGCTCCAGGATGAGCAACCGCTACCCACTGCCGAGCGATTTTTCGCCCCTTTGCGGCTGATGAATTCGCACAGTATCGTAAACTGCCTGCTGATACGAAAGACGCTCAACACCTCGGAAACGCATGGATTTTCTGAAACAGACCTTCTCGGATTTTTCAAGAAATCGCTGCACGACTTTGGCGGCCGCGCTCGCGTTCTACACCGTGTTCGCGTTGCCACCCATGTTGTACTTGCTGTTAACCGTACTCACGTTTGGCATGACGGTGGCGTATGACGGCGACGACGCCAGGCAGCGGGCGCAGGCGGTCTTGGAAGAGCAGGCGGCCGAATTACTGGGCAACGAAGCCGCGGCGGAAGGGATCATCACAATTCTCGAAAACAACCGCAAAGGGGGTGGCGTGTGGTGGAAATCACTACTGAGCTTCGCGGGTATCGTCATCGCCGCGACCGGTGTCGTTGCCGCCCTGCAGGATTCTTTGAATCGTGTCTGGCAGGTCATGCCGGACCCTGAGAAATCGAGCGTTCGCGTTTTCCTGCGCAAACGCGTTTTGTCGTTCGCCATGATCATCGGACTCGGATTCCTGCTGCTCATTTCGCTGGTCGTGTCGTCGGTGCTCTCTAGCGCCGGCCAGCAGCTCAGCGGTTTCATCGGCATGAGCGGCGCCATTGCTAACACAATCGATTTTGCGACTCAGGTCGGAATCGTGTTCGTCGTCTTTGCCGCGATTTTTAAATTCATGCCGGACGCGAACGTTCAGTGGCGGGACGTATTTGTTGGTGCCGCGATCACGACCGTGCTATTCGCGGTCGGTCGCTATGCGATGCAAATCTATTTTTCCTTTAGCTCGCCGGGAGCACAACTGGGCGCGGCGGCGGTTTCCATGGCAGTGATCCTGATGTGGGTCTATTACACCTCGATCGTCGTGCTGGTGGGCGCCGAGGCGACGCATGTTTACGCGACCCGATATGGTGCCGGCATTCATCCTCAAAGCAACGCCGTCCTAGTCGTTGAAGACATTCGTCGTTCGGAAACGGGCGACAAAGAGCGAGACCACGCCGATGTGCCCGTCTAACCAAGACCTCTCAACGCCATCTTTCTTTAGGCAGGCGACATCTGTCTGGAAGGCTTGGTTCCAGCGACCGGGCGTTGTCGCCACGATCTGCCCGAGCTCGCCATTTTTGACAGCCAACATCGCCGATCGCGATTGCGTTCGTGAAGCCGCCACCGTTGTAGAATTTGGGCCGGGATCAGGCGGCACGACCGTGGCGCTATTAAAACAGATGCGTCCCGATAGCCGCTTGCTGGCGATCGAGAAGGTGCCTGCGTTCAAAGAGGCATTGGATGAGATCGCGGACCCGCGACTCACTTCACAAATCGGCGATGCGGCGGATCTTCTGCCGATACTGAAGGACCACGGCCTCGGTCGTGCTGACGTGATCGTCTCGGGCATTCCCTTCAGTGCCTTGAAGCCGACCGTCGCCGAGGCGATCGTCCGGTCGGTCCATGAGGCGTTGAGACCTGGAGGGACGTTCATCGCCTACCAAGTCCGTTCGGATATCGAGCAGTACGCTCGCCCATACTTCGGGGTTTCCAGTTGTAAGCTGATTGCGATGAACCTGCCTCCGTTGAAGGTCTTTACATGGCAGAAAAGCTGACGCACGGTCACGCCAACTCCACAGCACGGATCACTGATCGCATCAGCCGCGTGATCGGATGGCAATCGGACCCGCGGGATGGGCACGGCCGAGTGGCGTCATGCTTGACGATGTGAGGATGTTCCTGTGGCTGCGCCGCGAATCGAACCTTTGCTCACATCCTGCGGTGGCGCAATCCGGCAGGACGAATTGTGGCGGTGCCGAAGTCGGTGCCGGATACGCGAGATGCCGCTCGCAGGACGGCAGGTTAGCCGTGGTGCCGAAAGTAATTTTCGCGACGTTGCTTAAGCATGCCGACAGGTGTCCTTCTGCAAAACGAGAACCAGCGATTGCCCACGTTGATCGCCAGGTTAGCGGAAGGACGCAAGCCCTCCGGTACTGCCTTTACCGCCTTACCGGACGGCTCGCGGCGTGCCGCTAAGTAGCGTGACAGGATTAATTCTTCATGATCTACGAAGCTGGCCAACGGGGTGTCGATTTGCGCGTTCAAGTTATGCGGGATGAAACCTGTTGAAGTGCTTAACCAAAGTTTCAGTCTTTCTCGCAATCTGTCGAGGTTCCGCCATGTTTGTCGAATCATTCCGCCGGGCGAGTGGGATAACGCTGACGCTGTGCGTTGTTGGCTTTGCGACGACCTGCATTGCCGAGCCGCTGTTGCAGTTGCCACCGGTGGGAAATCCCGTTTCGGGAACGTTGATGACGGAGCAGACCGAGCCGCTGCGGCTTGTGCTGACCGCCGGGCCGCAGCGGAGTGTCGCGATGCATCCGCTGCGTCCCAGCAGGGGACAGTTTTGGACATTGTCGCCTGTCGGCCCAGAGACGTTTCGCGTGCAATTGTTCGAAGCGGGGATTCTCTGGTCGCTGTCGGTCGACCCGAACACCGGACAAGTCGGATTCCGGCGTTCGGCACAAAGCCATGAACAGCTGTGGCGAGTGACCCCGGCGCGATCGCGGCCGGGAGCCATTCGGCTGGAGAGCTATGCCTATCCCGGCAATTTTCTCGCCGGTGACGCGAACTCCATGGTCAGCCTCCAGTCCTGGAGCCGCTCACCAAGCCAACTTTGGTATTTCGACACCGCGCCACCGCCGCCATCCATCGCCATCCCGCTGCAACAATTGGTGCAACATTCGATCCGTCCGAACCCGCCAATCCCACCCGTCGTTGCTCGCTTCGTCAATTCGAATCGTAACGAACTCTTGGTGCGGATCGGAGACCTCCGTACGGGGGCCACCAAGGATGTCACGATACCGGCCGGTGGCCGGCACGATGTAGAGATCGAGCGTGACGCGGGAGCGACGTTTACGGAACGATACGACGTCATCGGGCCGACTGGCGTGCTGCTTTCGCAGGAGTTCACCACACGGGTCCCGCCAACGATCCGGTACGATGTTTCGGTTTATGAGAAATTCCTGCAATCGATCGCGATCGATCGAACGGGCAAAAGCCCGAATCCGATCGAGGATATCAACTATCAACCCAAAAGCGTCGGCTACTTCGTGATTCCCCCCGGCGATCAATTCGCAGGCGGAAATATCGATGTTTTTGGCGAGGCGACGCGGGCGAATAATGCGGGTGCCGTTCGCCGGATCGATCCCAACGCTTTCAATCAACCTGCCGAACGGACCGACCCGCTGGAGGATGTTCTCCGCGGCATACAGAGCAAACCTTGAACCTATCAAGACAACCGCTGTCAGACACACTGGGCGGAGCGCTCCCGGGGATTGAGGCAACTGTTCCGGATGCCGCTAGTTGCCGGGGCCGACAGCATTCTCCACGCCACGTTCCTGACCACAGACACCATCCGGGGACGAGAAAACACGCCTGCCACCGACCGTAGCGAGTTAGTCTTGGGTGGCACCTACCGTGTTTTGGGTGGCACCTACCGTGTTGCATTAGTTGGCACCTACCGTGTTTCGCCACCGCTCGTTGCTAACCGATTGCACCTTGATCCGCTGATGGCATAGGATGAGGGGTTGCCCTCGACACCTTGCAACGATTACCGCCGGAGATCGACTCATGCCGATTGCCGTGAAACCACTGCCAATGAACGATATTCAACAACTTTTGCGAGCCGTCGGCGCCGCAGCCATTTTGCTCGTTCCCACCACGGCCCCAGCGGCCGACTATCGTGTTGGGCCCGCGCAGCCGCTGTCGGAGGTCGAGGAAGTTCCTTGGGAATCGCTCCGGCCGGGTGACCGGGTACTGATTCACGCCCGCCCCGAACCGTACCGATCCAAATGGGTACTCACCCGCCGAGGCACGGCTGATGCGCCGATCACGATCACCGGCATACCGGATGCGACTGGTAGGCTGCCCGTTATCGACGGACGCAATGCCGTCACCCGTCGGGAACTGAACTTTTGGGGCGAGGAGCGGGGCGTGATCAAAATCGGCGGGGCGAACCGCCCGGCTGACCTGATGCCGGCCCACATTGTGATCGAAAATCTCGATGTTCGCAGCGGACGCCAACCGTACTTCTTCACGGGGCGATCCGGTAAAACGGCCTACCTCAAAAACGCCGCATCGATCTTCATCGAAAAAGGCGAGCACATCACGCTCCGCGGTTGCGAACTTCACGACAGCGGCAACGGTCTGTTTAGCTCTCCAAATACGAAAAGCATCGTGGTCGAGCACTGTTCGATCTTCGACAACGGTGTGGAAGGGAGCATCCTTGAGCACAACAACTATACGAATTCCCAAGGGATTACCTTCCAGTTCAATCACTTCGGGCCGCTTCGCGAAGGCTGCCCGGGAAACAACCTCAAAGATCGTTCGTCCGGCATGATCGTTCGGTACAACTGGATCGAAGGAGGCAATCGCTGCCTCGACCTGGTCGACGGAGCACACCAAGCCAGCGAAGCCTACGGCAACACGTATGTTTACGGGAACGTACTAATGAAGCCCGACGACCACGGCAACAATCAAGTGGTGCATTACGGAGGTGATAGCGACGACAGCGGGCGGTATCGAAAGGGGACGCTGCATTTTTTTCATAACACGGTTGTCTCCTATCGAACCGGAACGACCGTACTCTTCCGCCTGTCGACAGCGGACGAGAGCGTCGAGTGCCGCAACAACGTCTTTTACGTGTCGGCTCCGGGGCGGCATCTCGCAATCCTGGCTGAAGGAGGACGCGCCGACTTGTTTCGCAACTGGATCAAGCCGGGGTGGCGAGTCAGTCACGGCGGACAAGGCGGACAAGTGCGAGGCATAGAGCGCCTGATCGAAGGGGACGCACCCGGATTTGCCGATGACGAAGATCGCGATTACCGCCCGGTCGCGGGGGCTCCCGTGGCTGGCGCCGCCGAACCGCTGCCGCCAGGGTTGAACGCGGCACACTCGGTCGCATTCGAATACATCCCGCATCGTAGGCAAACGCCGCGACCGCAGGATAAATCGCTCAGCCTGGGCGCCTTCGAACCCGCCTTGCGGTGATTTAGCGTTTCCGGCAAACAGCGGGTGAACAGAAGACACTGGGCGGCCCCCCACGGAAGGTGCCATTCAACGCTGGTTATGATTTTGAATGAAGTTTGTCGCGCGACCGGGGTCCGGCTAGAGATGCGAGTAAAGACTCCAACAGGCTTTATCCCGCATAACTTGAACGCGAATCGACACACTGTTGGCCGGATTCGCGGATCATACCGAAATGCTCTTGTCGAGGTGTTTAGCGACACGACTTAAACCGTCGGGCAAGCACATCAAAAGGATTGTTTCGGTTTTTCACCGAACGAGCTTAAGTTGTGTGAATGCCAAGTTCATCGCCCAGACCCTTCACGCGGATTAGCACTTCATGGGTCTTAGCGGCTAACGCGATGCCGGCAAAAAGCGGTTAGCACCGTCGAGCTTGGTATGGATCCGATTGAAATCTGGAGCAGTGATTTTCGCGCTACGCGGCCCTTAGTCGCGGGCCGTACCGCCTCTCGTTACTCAATTATTTCCAAATTTTTTCCAAGAGTCAAGATTTAAGGCTCGATAGTAATTGCGAAACCGCATTTGACGCAATTATAACAGGAGCTCACAAAATGGTTATTGAGGCAAAAAACTCCTCCGGTTTGTCTAATTCACGTTCGTTGTATTTCGGGATGAGCTCGTCGCGTTCCGGATTTCGCGTTGCAGAATATGGTTGATAATGCGTAATCACCAAGACATTGCCCTTCTTCAGAATTTCGATTTCGGTACCTCGAGGCAGCATCCTGTCGCCAGTTTCAACTTTGGCCGCGACTCCGTCAGCCCCGTTGCGATGAACCGGTCGCAAATTTGAAAGGGAGACGGTAAGTGTTTCGGCAAATTGTTCCGGCGTTAGAAGCACATTGCCACTTTCCCCGCTCATCACGATGATGCTGTACTGTGAATCCGTTTCAAGTCGAAAGTCGATGAGCATCGTCGACGTGACGCCATCTTTGACAATCGTGTTGAGATCCCGGACGTTTTCTGGAGGAAACTTTGCGCGACACTGTGCGACCACCACGGCCTCCCAAGCGATTTCATGAGCAGCAACGCCGTCGTTATCAATGATCGCTTGCGAAACAATCTGTTCGTCGCCGCTTAGGTTGCGAGAAATAATGAACAAAGTAACCACGGCGAGTAGGGCAATCATCATAGTCACCCCAGAAATTATAGCAACTTTCTTGGCGACGGGTCCCGAATGTTTTGCTTGGTTTCGTCCGACACCTCGGTTTGCATGATACGACGCTGCCGGAAGCGATTGCAACTGCGGGCTTTCAAACTCAAACTCTGGTGCGGACTTGGCCTGCGCAGAACTTGGCCGGGTTGGCGTCTTGACGTTGATAAGCGTGCTGCAAGACGGGCACCTGACGCGAATGTCACGCCCAAGGTCTTTCAATCGCAGTAGCTGACTGCACTGGGGGCATTTGACTTGAATTTGCGGGCTCATCATATCGCCTAGCATAAGAAAGTTAATGAAATGTAACGAAGGCCGGACGTTGAGCCGAAAATTTCTGGCGTCAGCAGCTTTCTTTTTAGGGTCATTTCGCAGGCGGTTTTGAGTGGGCGGAGAAAAAGCACGTCCGAAAGAATCTCCAACGGCGGAGCCATTATAGGAACCGAGACGATCGCCGTCGCCGCAGACCCTTTCACCTCGAAGCGGCCTGGACCGGCTAGTGTCAATTGGCGGGAAAGTTCCGGTCGTAACGGGCGTTGCGGTTGTTGCGGTTGTTGTTGCTTTGCCCGAGTCGGATCAAGCAGAAAAAGGTGGGTGTCACCTTCTGCGGTCACCTTCTCTCGGCCCCTCGGCCCCTCACCCCCGGCCCCTCTCCCCGCAGCGGGGAGAGGGGGGTGAGACGATGGAAGGTCGCTCCAGGGCTCTGAACCGAACGTTCCGTCACCCCCCATAAGCCCAAACCCCAGAAAAAGGTGGGTGTCACCTTCTGCGAGCAGAAAAAGGTGGGTGTCACCTTCTGCGGTCACCAGTTTCCGCGGTCAGTTCCCTCCGTCTGGTGCTCCCCTCTCCCCGCAGCGGGGAGAGGGGTTGGGGGTGAGGGGCTTGCGTTTTCCACGGCTAGGGGTGAAACGCTTTTCAAAACCTGGCGCCGCTCGCGAATAGCCGC
>RECD01000161.1 GCA_007694185.1 Planctomycetaceae bacterium | reverse complement strand
CCGCCATCTTGCTCGTACCCTGGTACGGCGGGTTGGCCACGACCAGGTCATAGCTCCCTTCCTTCACCAACCGCATGAACCGCACGCCCGCGGCCAATTGCTCGCCCCGCGTCCGCAGCCCGAGATCCTCACCGCTGGTGTGCCGCGACAGAAAGACATCCAGGCCGTCGAGCAGCGACCGCCGCGTCGCTATCGCGTCAAAGTCGATGCGTCTCTGCTGGATGATCGGCGTGCCGAACAGGTCTCGTTGCCAAACCAGCGGTCGCGTCGCCAATTCGGTCTCGTGCTTCTCGATCGCCTGGTCGACCGCCTTGTCGATCTGCAACAGCGATCCGAGGTGGTCGGCGCCTCGCAGTGCCTGGACGATCGTGTCGGTCAACTCCGCCGGCATCCCGGTCTCTTTCTCGACCACGCTGCGCAATTCCACCAGCGCCGGGTCGTCATTCGGCAGGCTCCCCAGCCGCAAGTTCGACGCGACCAGGTTCAACTGCCGCGGTTGTGCCTGCGGGCAAGCCGCGCGGGCCTTCAGCCACAACGCCGCGGCGGCGATCTGGACCGCCCGCGGGTCGAGATCGATGCCGTGCAGGTTGTGCTCCAAAATCCGCTCGACAATCCCTCGATCCGACCATTTTTCACTGTCGCTATCGGCGGCCTCACCTCGATGCCGAGCCTCTTCTCGGTAGAGCGCCAGCAGCAGGTCGAAGGCGACGATCAGAAAGTGCCCCGAGCCGACCGCGGGGTCGAGGATTTTGAGATCCCGGACGCTCTTTGGCGCCTGTTTGACCGCGTCGTCGGGGATCGGCTGTGGCACGTAGTAGGCCCACCGCTGTTCCAGTTCGCTGTGCAGCGGCATCAAGTCAGTCAACTCGACCTGCCCCGCGTCCCGTTTGGCCCGCCACTCGATCCGTCGTTGTTCCAATTGGTCGAGCGTCCCGGTCGACTCGGCATCGGGTGTCCAGCCATGCTGCTTGCACATCGCCAGCCACATCGGCCCGAGGCTGTTTTGCAGCAGCCAGTCGACCATGTAACGTTCGGTAAACATTTGGGTCTTGCTGGCGATCTCGTGCGGTTCGATCTTGCCGCCGTCATTGATCTTGGCATCGAGTGCCTCACGCTGGGGGTCGTTCCAGTACTGGTAGACCCAACCGAGCGTCATGTCGTCGGTCCAGCACGAGTCGAGCAGCGGATCGGCCAGCGCTTCGATCACGGCCCGGAGGGTCGCTGGCGGCACCGGGAGCAACTCCGCCACCCCGGCCGGGCCATAAAGTCCCGGCATCTCGACCGCCAAGTCTTCGAAGACCAGTTGCAGCAAGAAGGCAAAGCCCTCGGTTTCGTCATCCTGCGTTATCGCCCGGGCGATCTGGCGAAACGTCTTGTAGGTCTCGCTGTTCCACCCCTGGGCAGCGAGTGTGCCGTGCCGCAGGCGACCGGCTTCCATCAGCCTCAGGATCAGCAGGCGATTGAGCAGCGTGTAGGCGGCTTGCTGTTCCAGGTCGCGACGAAAATCCTCAGCGGTCCGCTTGGTCTTTTTGCCGGCTTCGGAGCGGACCTGTTCATCCAGCCATTCTTCGATCCGCCTTCGGCGGGCGGCCAGCGCGCCGTCGAGTTTCGCGTCCTTGAGGTTCCGGATCGCGAACTGATAGGTCGAGTCGCCGGACGAACGAAAATCGTCCAGCAATCGGGTCCGCAGACGACGAATCGTTTTGGAGAGGAATGTTTTCGCTTCGGGGGTCATCGTCATACGATCCGAATCCTCACTCCGGCTTCCAGTTGATTCATCAGCTCCTTCCGGATCTCCTCGACCAACAGGTCAACTTCGGCGGCGTCGTTGATCACGCGGTTCTTGAGGTTGATCTTCACCGGGCGGACGATCTTGGTGCCGCTGTCACTGAGGATCTCATCGAGCTTCTCGTTCGCGGCTTCCTCGCAGCGCTGGAGCCGGATTTCGAACGGATCGACCAACTCGGCCAACCCGGGGGCGATCGCTTCCTCGGTCGTGTTGTCGACCGCACCGGCCAACGGTCGCAGGACGCTGTGCGACTGCTCGCTGGTCAACGTGCTGAACCCCTGACGCTGCCGCAGGCGACCGCGGGCCGCTTCGGTCGCGGTTTCCTGTCGGCCTAGCAACTCCCGCCGCTGTGCCTGGTACGCTTCGCGAATCGTCTCCAGGTCGGCCTGCAAGGCGACGATCTCGCGCCACGGTCGTTCGCCCGCCAGGTGTTGCTCGATTCGTTCCCCGGCCGCGATCACGGGGGTGTCGCCAACACCCATCGCCCGCAACTGGGCCAACTGGTAATCGCGGATCGCGGCCACTTCATTGACCTTCCGCACCGCCTCGTCGGTCAGTTCCGATTCGAGCATCCGGAGCAACCGCACGCCGTCCCGGAGCGTGTCGAGGTACCGCTTGACCTGTTTGACCGTGGGATGGGTTTCTCGGACCTTCGCGACGCACTTGCCGATCGCTTCGTCGAGCTTGATCAGTTCCGTTGGCAACGGCGCGTTGCCGGGCAGCTTTTGTAGCCGTGTCAGCACATCGCGGAGCAGGATCGATTGCCGTGGGAACTCGGTGCCGACCGCATCGGCGATCTCGGCATCGACCCGATCGAGTTTGCACCCGAGTTCCTGCTCGAAGAATCGACAGATTTTCGCGCGTCCCTGGGGACCGATATCGTCTTCCCCGGCGGGGAAAAAGTCGGCACGGCGAAACACCCGGTCACTGTCGAACAGGTCCTTGACGCCGATGTCACGCAGCGACGTGATCTCAACACCGCCATCGGGCAATTGGACACGCAGCTTCGAACCACGGATCAGCCCCGCCAGGCAGGCCTTGATCAATTCCGGCCGGTAGCCGAACGGCGGGCTACCGAAGTGATTCAGCAGAGCCGAACCGCTGATCCCGCCATCGGCTTCGATCTTCTCGCGAATCCGCTGGGGCACAACGCCGTCACAGGAGGCCTCGTAACGGCCGCCATCGAGGCTGAGGATGCCGATGCCATCGGACATGAATTTTGGTGATGGCCCCGACAGGTCCTTTTCGAGCAACTGGGCCAATTCGCCCGGGGTGACGGTCGCGGCGTCGTACAGGTTGAACAGCGTCGGCAGGACCTTCGCCGCCGTGCGGTTGGCCGCCGTGTTGAACGCGTCGCCCTGGTCGCGTCCCTCGTAGACCTCACCTCGGAAATACAACTTCCCGACCTTCCAGCAATTCGCGACCGCCTCACGAACCTTGCCCCCCAGTTCTTCCAGCCGGACTTCTTCGTCGTGCAACAGCCGTCGCTTCCCTTCGCTGAGCGAGTCACGGCGGGGGCGATACTTATCGACCATCCCCTGGGACTTCGCCAGTTCGCGGACCGTGTCCTTGAGCGGTTCGTTTTCACCGCAGACCCAGATCAAACGGTTTTTGAAGGCCGATTCGCCGCTGCGCCGGACCCAGTCGGTTTGGCCACGGTCCTCACGCGGGAGAAAGCGAAAATCGAACGTGATCGAGGCATCATCACGGGGATCGACCAGCTTGCTGTCCTGGTGCTCGCGACCGTCAGAGAAAACCGCGGCGACCGGGAACGGGCGGTCGGCATACTTCGGTTTGTCGATCGCCTGAATCAGGTTTTTCAAAGCTTCCTGAACGTAATGGCTGATCTTGTCCTGCGACACCCCGACTTCCCGCCGGTCGCGTTCCCATTCCTCACCGGCCGAGGATTGGATCTTGTAGCCGAGCTTTTCGGAGTAGGCCAACAGGTTCAGGGAGCGGAGTTTTTCGAGCGCTTCGTTCACGTCCGCGACCTGACTGCCCTGGCCGATCCGCCGATACAGACAGCGTGCAACCAGATCAGCGGTGGTCGGTTCGGTCTCCTGGATCAGTTCCAGCAGGGCCACCGCCTTGGCGACCCGCAGCATCAATTCGGATTGCAGCTCGCCGCACCTGGCCATGATCCGGGACATGCTGGCCTGGGTGTCCGAGTCGAGTGCGGTGTGCTGGATTTCGTAAATCCGGTCCAGGCTGACCAGCGTGCCGACATCTTCGTCGGCCAACTTCTGGTCACGGAACAGTTCGCCGAGCAATTGCAGGAGTCCGCGGATCGCCTGATCGTCCCCCTGGGAGCGGGTCGAGCGGCTGCGCAAGGCCGAGGTGATTTGCAGCAGCAGGTCCACCTGCCCCGGCAGCATCGGATAGATCTCGATGAACTCATCAGCGGTGATCTCGCCGCAGCCATACGCGTATAGCTTCAGCTCCGGGCGGTTGGTCTCGAACAACTCGCGGAGCATACCGACGTGCTCGGGCTTCTTGTGCAGCAGGCGGCGGTGAACCACGTCGCGGATGTTGGTCGCGGCCAAGTGGACCCGCAGGGCCGGTGGGAAGCGGTCCCGGGCCCAGATCAGCATCGTGTTGTCCGCCTCCTCATCCAGCTTCTGCTGGCCCAGGGCGAGCAACCAGGCCTTTCCCTTGAGCGTCGAGCCCAGCGCGGTGGCGAACGCCCGCAGGCGGTCGGTGCGGTCCTTGCTGTGGACGACGTACTGCGAGACTTCGTCAACCACGAAGAACAGCGTCGCGCCCTTGCGGCGGAACCGAAGCATGTCGCGGATCGCGTCGACGGCGTCTTCGGGTGACCGCCCGGGCCCGGTGGTCCCGCCACGGCTGGTGAACCAAGCCATCGGATCGGGAAACTTCCGATCGTCCATCTCGTGCATGATCAACGAGAACTCGTCGCCGACCAACGCGCGGTCCTTGACCTTTTCCCAAGGTTGCCCCAGGGTCTTGTGAGCGACTTCGAGGAACTGGTCGTACAGCCCATCCCGTTCGAGGTTCAGCTCGTGGTCGGCGACCAACGAATCGGACCCGCAGTAGCCGAGCCGCTGTTGCAACTGGCGAACGGCGGCGGTGTGAATGTTTTCGTTGTCGCGGGCGATCGAGCCGATATCGAACACGACCGCGATCGGATCGATCGCCTGACGGAGCGTATTCCAGGCATCGGACATTTCCTTTGACCGGTGCGACACGTTCCGCCCCAGCCAGGCTTCGGCCAACGATCGGCCGTCCGGCAGGGCCACGCCGTCCAGGGCCAGACCGAGCAGTTTCGCAAAGCTCGATTTACCCGAGCCGTAGAAACCCGAAATCCAGACGTTGGGCAGTTCCGACCCGCCCGGTTTTTTCAATTCCGAGGCGATACCCCGCAGCAGTTTGACGTATTGCTCGTGAATCCCGTTGGGGACGCGGACGTGATTGGGATGCCCTTGGGTCCAACCGCCGGTGATGATGTATTCCTTGACCTCATCGGCCAACCGCTCGGGGGTCTGTTCGTGAAAATAGACCACCGGGGGGATGTTGCGGGTGACGTCTTCGGCAAAGAGTTCGTTGATCTTCATGGCGTCGAGGGTTCCCGATTGATGCCGCCGCGGTCAGGGGCAGCGGTCCTAGGAGTAAATTCGGGGACGGTAGTCGCTGTCTGCGTTGAGGATGCCCATGAAGCTCAAGCCCGTCTGGCCATGACGCTCGCCGGGATACAGCAGCACGACGGGCACCTGCCGGGTGTTGCCGTCGAGGTGTTTCAGGAGGGCGGATGAGCGGTAGTACGGGTAGAGCGCCCCGGCGCGGCCGATCAGGGCGAGCGTGCGGTCGACCTTGTCCGGCTGCTGGTCGGCAAAGTCGCAGATGATCTTGCTGCAATCGGCCGCGATGCCGGTGGGTCCCTCGACCAGAGACCCGATACGGTCCTTGAGGAATTGCAGCCCTCGCTGCGGGTCGTTCTGACGCAGGGCCTTCTCCATCTTGATAACCCTTTCGACAAAGTCATCGCCCTGGGCCCGAATCCGATCGAGCAGCAATCGTTGCAGGTTGATCGACAACACGAACCAGCCGTTGTCGCGAAGCTCGTCGCCGAGCCGGCCGATTTCGCCGCGCAACTGGAACTCTTCGGCCGGGCTGTAGCAGAGGATCGCGAAGCGGTAATTCCGCATCGTGCTGATGCGGGGCCCGTCTGGCTGGATCAGGTCGCTCCGCAGCGCCGCGATCGCTTCCCCGAGCGATGACTGTCCGAACAGCGGTAAGGTCATCCGGCACCTCGTCTGGAGCCGAGGTTGTCGAGCAAACCGGCCGCCGCGGCCCATTGCCCCAGACTCTCGTGTTGCCACTGAAATTCGATCAGGTCTCCCTGGCGACGGAACCCGATCGCCGGGATCGCTCGCAGGCGGCGGCAACTGGTATCGCTGTCCAGCCCCACCGAGGCCAGGTACGGATTGGCGATCAGGGTTCCGGCGAAGCTGACTTCACGCAGCAGATAGACCAAATAGGTGAGTGCTTGGTCGCTGACCTGTGGGAACCGAATGGTCCGCGGGTCACGATTCGATGCCAGCAGCCCCGCGGTGAACGCCGAACTCATCATCTTGCTGGCGATCTTGCTGCGGGTCGCGAACTGCCAACGACCGGGCACCTGGTTCTCAAGCCAGCGGACGACCATCTCGCTATCGACGGTCGGCCGCGGGCCGTGGTGATAACGATCGACCATCAGTTCGCCGGTAAATCGCCGGTAAATCGGGTCAGCCAACTGGGTGTGCCAGTGGCAGATCAGCACCCGGTCATCTGGCCGCATGCCGTGCCAGTGGCCCAGCACCTCAAGGGCTGGCGGAAAGGCGTCATAGCGGTGCCGCAAGTCGGCAACCAGCCGCTCGACTCGCATGTAGGTCTTCGAGCCGAAGGTCGCCCGCTGGAACGCGTGGTCCTTCGACACCGGGACACCGATCAACCCGTATTCGGCCCAATAGGCACGCGAGGGCTCGACCTCCAGCGTGCATTTCATCATCCGGGTGTGGGGGACCGTTTCCTCGGCCATCCGTTTCGCTGTGGCAGGGCTGCTCATGGCTCCCTGCGGAAATGGGGCAGCGGATAAGCACCATCCAGCGGAGCATGCGCGGCGATCAGCCGATCGATCGCTTCGTCAAGCGATTCGGGCATTCGGCCTTTCAGTCGCCGCCCTGACGGGGCCCGAGTGAAATCTGACTTGCCACGGCTGGTGAGCCACTCCGCGAAGGCCTCCTGGCTCCAGCCGGCATCGAGCATCGACTTCAGTTCTGGAAAGCATTCCTGGGGCGACTTACCAGATCGCTTCAGATCTTGGAGTCGTTCCTCAACTCGCTCGTCGATCTCGAACCCGAGGCTCAGCAGCGAGGGCAGACGATCCGGGTTGTGGTCGTGGCTGCGCAGGTTCCGGTCCTGTCGACGGGCCGCCTCGCGTGCCGCTTGGAACGTTGCCCATCGCCACGTCCCGGGCAAAAGTTGCTGGAACAGATCCTGTCCGCCAAACTCGTTGACGAAATCCGACTTCCACCAGCCAAGCCGATGCTCGTCTTCGTTTCCCTTCTCGCCCGCCCAGGCGATAATCAACTGGGCGGACAAGATCCGGTCGATCTGGGACGTCGTCAGCGACTCACCGGTTGCAGTCGGTCCGTTGGACTTGCGAGTTTCCATGAGTGACCGGGGTACTGGCGGGACGCTGCTGCTTGACCAAATAGTGCGAACAACGTAACTTCCGCCACGGGGTCAGACAATCACCGACAGGGTGTCCAGCGATGCGATTCGGCAAGCGGGTCAGGGAGTTGCGGGTGCGGCGTGAGCTGACACAGCAGCAGTTGGCGGACCGGATGGGGGTCAGCCTTTCGTACATCAACAAGGTCGAAAACGAGAAGCTGCACTTCGGTGACTACCCGTCCGAAAAGTTCATCAACAGGCTGGCGACCGAACTCGATGCCGATGAGGACGAGTTGCTGTTGTTGACCGACCGGGTACCGCCGTCGATCCGCCAGAGAATCCAGCAACAGCCCGCGGAGTTTCGACTCCTCGCCCAGTTGAAGCCGCGAGACCTACGGCGTCTGGTGGCCAGCATCCCCCGCTAATCCGCGATGCCGGGCTCAGGGCTCGAGTCCCCGTCGGCCGGGGGCGGGGCCTCTGGTGCCGATTCGAGACCTTTACGGC